>NZ_CP018632.1:62500-385000 GCF_002215215.1 Granulosicoccus antarcticus IMCC3135
CCAAGAAAATCCTCTAAGCTTCAGGTTATGAGTGTCCGTACCCCAAACCGACACAGGTGGGTAAGTTGAGAATACTAAGGCGCTTGAGAGAACTCGGGTGAAGGAACTAGGCAAAATAGCACCGTAACTTCGGGAGAAGGTGCGCCCTTGTGAGTGAGTGGATTTACTCTACGAAGCTTATGAGGGCCGCAGTGACCAGGTGGCTGCGACTGTTTACTAAAAACATAGCACTCTGCAAACACGCAAGTGGACGTATAGGGTGTGACGCCTGCCCGGTGCCGGAAGGTTAATTGATGGGGTTATCTTCGGAGAAGCTCTTGATCGAAGCCCCGGTAAACGGCGGCCGTAACTATAACGGTCCTAAGGTAGCGAAATTCCTTGTCGGGTAAGTTCCGACCTGCACGAATGGCGTAACGATGGCCACACTGTCTCCACCCGAGACTCAGTGAAATTGAATTCGCGGTTAAGATGCCGTGTACCCGCGGCTAGACGGAAAGACCCCGTGAACCTTTACTACAGCTTTGCACTGAACTTTGAACCTACTTGTGTAGGATAGGTGGGAGGCGTTGAAACGTGATCGCTAGATTGCGTGGAGCCGACCTTGAAATACCACCCTGGTATGTTTGGAGTTCTAACTTAGACCCGTTATCCGGGTTGAGGACAGTGTATGGTGGGTAGTTTGACTGGGGCGGTCTCCTCCCAAAGAGTAACGGAGGAGCGCGAAGGTACCCTAAACACGGTCGGAAATCGTGTGGTTTGTGCAAAGGCATAAGGGTGCTTGACTGCGAGACAGACACGTCGAGCAGGTGCGAAAGCAGGTCTTAGTGATCCGGTGGTTCTGCATGGAAGGGCCATCGCTCAACGGATAAAAGGTACTCCGGGGATAACAGGCTGATTCCTCCCAAGAGTCCATATCGACGGAGGAGTTTGGCACCTCGATGTCGGCTCATCACATCCTGGGGCTGTAGCAGGTCCCAAGGGTATGGCTGTTCGCCATTTAAAGTGGTACGCGAGCTGGGTTTAGAACGTCGTGAGACAGTTCGGTCCCTATCTGCCGTGGGCGTTTGAGAATTGAGGGAAGCTGCTCCTAGTACGAGAGGACCGGAGTGGACGATCCCCTGGTGTTCCGGTTGTCACGCCAGTGGCATTGCCGGGTAGCTACGATCGGACAGGATAACCGCTGAAAGCATCTAAGCGGGAAGCCCCTCCCAAGATGAGTTCTCACTGAATCCTTGAGATTCCTGAAGGGCCCTTGAAGACCACAAGGTTGATAGGCAGGGTGTGGAAGCGCAGTAATGTGTGAAGCTAACCTGTACTAATTGCCCGTGAGGCTTGACCATATAACACCCAAGCAGTTGCTCGTTAATAGCGAAGCTGTTCTTGGACTGTTGTGTGCGACATAAATAGCACGACAACGATTAAACCAAGTACAATCGACTCTCCAAATTTGTTGTTTAGCAGCTAATCCAGCAATGGATGGATGCTCGACGGCACACCAGTTCTCCCGGCGACCACAGCGTTTGGGTACCACCTGATCCCATCTCGAACTCAGAAGTGAAACCATTCCGCGCCAATGATAGTGTGGGGCTTCCCCATGTGAAAGTAGGTCATCGCCGGGTTTTATTTACGTCCATCAAGGCCGTCTCTCAGGAGACGGCCTTTTTGCATTCCGGATTTGAGAAACTTCCAGCGCTGACATCAGCGAGCAGCCGCTCTACACGTGTAGAGTCTGGATTGTCCGCTCTACACGTTGCTGGTAATACAATTACTGTCACTGATGATCGAAGAAATTGCTTCAGACAAGTCGAAATGAAGCGATAGTACTTCGTGCGTAAAATATTTCGACTCCCTCCAGATTAAAAGAGCTGGTATTTCGACACCCATCTTTCAATACAACGATATTTCAACGAAATACTTCGGTGTTTCTGGTTTTTCCGCACTGATTTCTCGTATGAAGCATTTTGGAAGAACATATTTGCTTGATGATGAAATCAATGAGCTTTGGCCAACAATCCATCCTTTGTCATGCGACTACTCAGCTGAGGTGGGTTCTACTGCTTGGTCTTTTGCTGACAACGGGTTGTTCAGCATTTAAACCGGTAAATCTGCTCAATACCCTGATTCCATCCTCCGGATATACGCTCCAGAGCGGAGTTACTTATGGCGCGGATAAACGTCAGAAGCTGGATATCTACTCTCCTACAGAACCTGCGATTCGCTCACGCATCATCGTTTTTGTTTATGGTGGAGCATGGCGAGAAGGAAATCGAGGTGAATACACGTTTGTCGCACAGGCGCTGGCGGATGCTGGTCATACCGTCATTATCCCGGACTATCGACTGTACCCATCAGTGGTATTTCCAGACTTCATCACAGATGTTGCGGATGCCATTGTGGCGGCAAAGCTAACGCTGGGAAAACAATCAGGCAAACCGGTCAGCGAAGTGGTTCTGATGGGACATTCTTCAGGTGCGCATACCGCTGCCATGTTGGCTAGCGATCCAGGCTGGCTGGAAGGCAGCGGTGTCACAGCAAGCGCTTTGATTGCTATTGCAGGTCCATATGATCTGCCATTGGACAATCCCGAGGTCAAACCCGTTTTTCGTAATGTGTCAGGACCTGACCAAGCAAGGCCAATCGCACTGGTAACCCCTGATCACCCGCCCACGCTACTTATTCATGGCGAACAGGACGAACGGGTGCTGCCTTTTCATACGCGCAACTATTCTGCTGCTCTGAAAGCGACAGGTGTAAGAGTGGATGTGCGTTGGCTTGAAGATACCGGGCATGTTGCCTCTATTTCCGGCATAGCAACGCCTCTGGATTCTGACAGTCAAAACCGACAACGCATTACTGAGTTTCTTGACAGTCTTTGAATGCAAACCAGCAAGAAATCAGGTGTGATTTGCCAGGTGTTGTGACTCCCAACTGGCAAAAAAATATGTAAAACTGGGTGATGATTAAACTCATCCATACCGCCGACGTCCACCTGGACTCCCCCCTGCAAACGCTAGCCTTGCGTGATCCGGATCTTCGCGAGAAGGTCCAGTGTGCCTCGCGCGATGCCTTCACGCGAATTGTCGAGCAGGCTATTGAACAGCGAGTAACCGCTGTATTGATTGCGGGAGATCTGTTCGATGGCGCTGCACGTAGCGCCAAGACCGCAGCTTTTCTACTCGCAGAGCTTGATAGGTTGAAGCAGGCGAACATTCGTGTGTTCTATATCAAGGGTAACCACGATGCCGAGAACCCTCTTACCGGAGAGACCAGTCTGCCAGACAATGTATATGTGTTTGATGGGGAGGGCGACAAGGTTCAGCTAGAGGGGTGTGATGTCTGGATACACGGTGTCAGCTTCAGTGAAAGAAAGGCTGAGAAAAGTTTGCTTGGAAAATTTTCCACACCTGTTGCCGATGCCATCAATATCGGGATGTTGCATACCTCGCTGAATGGTTCGGCCTCGCATGATGTGTATGCACCGTGCACCGTACAAGAACTGATCGACACTGGATTTGACTACTGGGCACTGGGTCATATTCATAAACGACAGGTGCACGGCGAAGCTCCGTGGATCGTGATGCCAGGTATTCCTCAGGGACGGGATATCGGAGAACCTGGTCCCCAGTCGGCCACGTTGATCACTATCGATGATGGGACTGTTACGACCAGCGAATTTCCTACATCAAGTATCGAATTCACCACTTTGCTGCTCGATGTTAGTGAGGTAATGGATGCAACTGCCTTGCAGAGCCTTGCAAAGGAAGCATTGCAGCAGCTCGTCGTGTCCTTGAAATCAGATGACGGTATCGTCCGGGTTCGATTGCAGGGACAGAGTGCGCTGCGTTGGCAATGGCTGCGCGATCAAGAGCAATGGTTAGAGTCCTTCAAACTGCTGTGCCGAGAAACCGATCGGTTGTGGATGGAGAAACTGATTTTCGAAATTGATGACATGCCAAAATCTGTGGCTGACAAGTCTGCGCTGGGCGAGCTTTCATCTCTGATGTCGACAATTCGGGGAGAACAGGCTTTCAACGAAGAGGCTGTCGCATTGATCAATGAGGTGTTATCTGCATTACCTGCCAGTGAGCGTGCCAAGTTATTGCCTAACGAGCATTCTCAGCAAGAGCTGGCTGAGAGTCTGAGTGGGCAGGGTGAGGAGCAACTGTTGGCAATCATGAAAGGTGTTGGTGATAAAGGTATTAGCGCATGATTCGCATAGAACAGTTGGATTTGGCCTTTTTCGGGCATTTCACCAATAAGCAATTTGACTTTGGCAAGGGTGACCCTGCGAAGCCGGATTTTCATATTGTTTATGGTGTCAATGAGGCAGGCAAGACGACCTTCATGGAAGCCTATTTACGCTTGTTATATGGGTTTTTGCCTCGCAATGAGCCCTATGCGTTTCGTCACGGGCGCTCCAACCTGCAGGTGTCGGGCTTGTTGCAGCTTGACGGTGAATTGCGCAAATTCCAGCGAAAAGCGACCACCAGAAACAACCTGGTGGATGAGCAAGGTAATGTTCTGCCCGAAGCCTCATTGCAGGCCCATCTTGGGGGCCTGGCGATGGAAGATTATCGCAAATTACTTTGCATTGATGATGACAGTATCGAGAAGGGTGGTGAAGAAATAGTCAACAGTCGTGGTGATATAGGCACCTTGCTGTTCTCGGCTGCAGCGGGTATCAGCGACTTGTGGCAAGTGCTGGAATCGGTGCGTACGAAAGCTGAAGGTATACACAAAGTCCGTTCAACAAGGACACGACTTGGCATATTGAAGAAAGAATATAACGAAGTTGTCAAGCAGATAAAGGCGGTTGATATACCTGCCGGCAAGCTGGGTCAGTTAACAAAAGCCTTGAAAAAGGCTGAAACCGTGGAAGCTAGAACGCAGGACGAGCAACGCTCATTGATGACCGAAGTACGCAAGATTGAACGGGTCTTGATAGCCTTGCCTATGTTGGAGAGGCTCGATATGTCCGAAGAGGCTGCGGGAACTCTGAGCAATTATCCAAAACATCTGGATATCACAACCATGCAGGTTGTCGAGCTGAACAATGAACAGCATCAGGCTAATACCGAGATAGAACGTTTGAAGCTGCGCCAGCAAAAGCTTGCAGAGGAGCTTGAACAACTACCGCAAGAGCCTGCATATGCAGGATTGGAAACTGTCATTGAAGGCTTGAGCGAATTGCACAGCCGTTACCGGCATGCTGAGCTGGAGCTGGACAACAAGCAAGAAGACTTGTCATCAATTACGGCACGGATGACATCCCTGGTCCGAGAACGGTTGCACCATGAGTGTGAGCCGGATGAGCTGGTGGTCGATACCGCCGTCATCAAGTCGTTGAGTGAGTCTCTGGTGCAGCGTGATGAGACGAACAAGCGCATCAGCGTCGAAGAGGCTGGCATCAAGCAATTGGATGTCAGTGTCAAAAGCGAAGAGTCAAAGCTTCAGGATCTTGAAGCAATAAGACCTGAAGGTGAAGGGCTTGGAGATATCCTGGAACAATACAATGCGCAGGCATTGCTGGCCGAGTACAAGGCGGCTACTCAGGGGCTGCGAGAGTCTGAGCAAAAGGTGGATGAAGCACTGGATGTGCTGTCTATCAAAGGCCAGCGATTCACGCAACTGCCCGCATGTTCGTTGATGGTCGAGGAAGCAGAGGCACAGCTTGAACGCTGGCAGACGCTTAACGCCACACTTAAAACTGCCAGAGAGCGCCAGAAGATTGAGCAGCAAGAGCTGAATACGCTGACACTGGAAAGTACTCAGCTTGAATCCTTTGATGGACTGGCAAGTGATCAGGATACCCAGGCCCTGAAAGAGGTGCGCGAGAATGCCTGGCTACAACACAAGGAATCACTGACGCTGGAAACTGCAGAGGCGTTCGAACCTGCATTGCGCGATGTTGATAAAGCAATGGAGGGGCGGCTGGCTCATGCTAGTGATCTGGCTCGACTGCGCGATGTGCATCGTCAGATTCCGCGTATACAAGAGCAGCTCAATAGCCTGGCAGAGTCAATTGCTGCAGAGGAGCAAGAATTGCAGACTATTGAACAGAGTCTGACCGGTGTCATGCAGCAGGCGGGAATCGAGGCCAGCCTGCCGCCCAAGGCCGTACTCAATTGGGTACGCAGTTATCATGAAGCAGAATCATGGGTTAATGCTGCCCAGAGACTGCGCAAGACAAATCAGCCTGTACTGGATAAGGCGCAGAAGCTAAAAGAAGCCTTGTCTGTTTACATCAAGCGTGAACAGGCAACATTGGAAGAGTTGTTGCCGGCTGCAGCTACCATGCTGGAAGTGTACAAACGTCACGATCTGTCCCTACAGACATCCCAGAAGGCATTGGCGGAGCTGCACAGCAAGAAGGCAATTGATCTGGCTCAGCTAGAAGCAACTCAAGCTACGTATACAAAAGCTTGCGATGACTGGGTGTCGCTGGTGAGTGCCAGTTTTACTGTCGCTCTGGAGGCTGACAAACTGGCATTTTCTCTGGAGGCGCTAAGCGAGTTGCGTGAAAGTAATGTAGAGCGTGAATCCTTGCAAAAGCAGTGCAAGCAAATGCAACGAGATAAAGAGCTGTTTACCGAAAAGCTTGAGCAGATTATTCGTGACAACAAACTTGAACAAGGTGCTACACCAGACAGTAACCTGAACAAGCTGCAAGAGCTGGCCGCTCAGGCAAAGAAGCAAGTTGACGAAAAAAACCAGCTTCAGAAAAAACTGGACAAGACATTTACTGATGCCATTGACGCAGAAAAACGACTCGAGGCTGTGACCTCGAAGAGTCAGGTTCTTGCATCCATGTTTGACCCGGGCATACCGACCAGTGATTTGAACGAACTGGCCGAAGCTGTGCAGAAGACGCAAGAAGCGCAACTACTGCGTAAAAAATTCGACGAAGATCTGGATACTTTGAGGCAGACACTGGGAGTTTCATCGGAAGAGAAAGCTCGTGCGATGCTGGCTGAGCTGGATATCCCATTGGTCCAGGAACAGCATGTAGCAAAAGAGAGCGAGTTGGCATTAGCGAGTGAACGCAGCAAGGACGCTACTGAAAAACGTACGCGATGTGAGGAGCAGCTTTCAGCCTTGACCGGTGATGGAGAAGTTGCTCACCTGGTGGAGCGACGAACAACGCTGGAATTGCAGATGACTGAGGCGAGTCTGGATTATCTGCAACTGAGTCTGGGTCATCGACTTGCAGAGCAGGCTATCAACCGCTATCGGGATAAACACCGCAGTGGAATGATGCAAGCGACGGAGACGGCCTTTGCCGAGTTGACTGATGGTAAATACAGTACGTTGCAAACACAAAACAATGGCAAGGAAGAAACCTTGTTGGCACTTGATAAGGATGGCACCGCCAAGCGTGCGGATGAAATGTCAAAAGGGACTCGTTTCCAGTTATATCTGGCGCTACGTGCCGCAGCCTATGATCAATTGGCCGAGCAGGGTACTTGTCTGCCCTTTGTTTGTGATGATATTTTTGAAACCTTTGATGAGGACCGTACTCGAGCGGCTTGTCGTGTCATGGAGCGCATCGGCCAACGCGGGCAGGCCATTTATCTGACTCATCATCGACACGTGGTTGAGTTGGCTCAGGAAGTTTGCGGGGATCGGGTGCAAGTGCACGAGTTGTAAAAACAACGCTCAGATTCGAAGAGTAAGGCTGTGAGCTGAAAGTTGCTTTGCCTTGCTTTGAATGAAGATATTTTCCAAGCTAGCCCAGAGCGGCTTAAGGGCGTGAAATAATTCCAGAGAATTGTTTCACGCCCCTTTTGCTTGGATGCTGGTGAGTTTCAACGGGTTTGTCCAGCCACTGTTCCTGGTGGTGCATCCTTGGATGTCAGGTAGATCAGTAATGCAATAGTGAGCAGCACCGCATAACTACCAAACAGCACCTGGTAGGTCAGTGATGAGCTGCTGTCCGGCTGTGCTGCCACCAGGCTGCCGGTCACGAACTGCATCAGGCCGGCACCAAAAATTGAGCAGAAGTTGATCAGAGTGACGCCTCGACCAACCAGATGTGGTGGCAGAAACGAGCGGCCATGAGCCATGACGACACCATAACTGGTGCCGCACAAACCAATAATGATGAACAGGATGGTGGCCGTGGTAATGCCCGGTACTGGCTGAAAAACGAACATCAGCAAGGCCAGCAGTACGAAGAAATTGCCGAAGAAAACGACCCATTTGCGTGTGTTGAACACCTTGTCCAATGGACCATAGGCGAGACTGCCGGCGACCATTGCCATTGCCATCCACAAGGTAACCTTGCCGATAAGCAGACTATCTGCAGTGTACAGATCTGTCAGGTATGGCCCAGCCCACAGACCACGAATGCCTGCAACGGGGGCATAGCAGAGTAAGGTCATGATCATGATCGCCCATAACACCGGTGACTTCATCAGCGTGATATAGCCTGACAGGCCGGCGCCACTGGGTGCATCTACCTTAGGGTCGCGGACCAGTATGAGTATGGCGGCTGCTACTAATAGCGACAATCCGCCAAGACCTGCCATGACCACTCGCCAACCATAGGCCTCTGCCGCGGCAGCCAGAGGGCTGGTGCCGACGACATTACCCAGATTGCCGAAAGCAACTAATGAGGAGGTCATGACCGCAAACTGTCGTGCATCAAATCGTTGTGCGAAGATGAACAGGGAGGCCATGAGAACGGGGGAGCAACCTGCTCCGATCAAGGCCATGGCAATAACGACAGCGGTGGGCGACTGAGCGGTTGCGAAAACAAAGGCTCCGCCTGCGGCTGCCACGCCAAAGATTAGCGCTGCGGTGCGCCGTGGGCCAAAGCGGTCAAGACCGACACCGACTGCGAATTGCATGATGGCGAAACTGATGAACCAGACACCCGAAGCGAGTGAAAGATCTGCCTTGTCTGCTCCCAGCTCGATTGTCAGCTGTGGCGTGAGTACCGCCAGGAACGAGCGATAGAACTGTGAGAGCACATAGGCGACTGCCAGAGCGATAAGTCCGGACATTGAATCACGCTGTTTTCAGGAAGCTGGACGGGGCCGTAGTGTATGACACTAAGGGATAAGGGGTAAGTAGTGATTTTGTGTCGTAATTTACGGATTGTTTGTATTTTAAGTAAATTACATACATCTCGTTGGTACCCTTAGGCCATGTAAGGACTTTATGCACTCAGCCATTATTAGCTGACGAGTCTGTGCTGATGGCACAAACCTTCATACATCTTAAGGAGTAGAGACGAATGCAGAAATCCCTGCACATTGATCCGGGCAAGTGTACCGGATGCCTGCAATGCGAGGCAGCGTGCTCGTTAGTCAACGAGGGGGAGATCAATCCCTCCAAATCGCGTATCAAAGTCTTCACTTTTCATGATGAAGGACGCTTCGTTCCGTATACCTGTACACAGTGTGATGAAGCCTGGTGTATGCAAGCCTGCCCCGTGGATGCCATCGTACTGAATCCGGTTAACGGATCCAAGGATGTACTGACCGATATCTGTGTTGGCTGTAAGGTCTGCACGATTGCCTGTCCGTTCGGCACCATCAACTACAACACATCGACTGGCAAGGTCGTGAAATGCGATCTGTGCGGTGGCGATCCTGAATGCGTCGCAGCCTGCCCCACACAAGCCATTACCTATGTGGACGCCAATGCAACAGGGCTCGACAAGATGCGTGCCTGGGCTGCAAAGACTGATACGTCAACAGGCGCCTGAGGAGAGATGAGATGAGTTGGACGAGAAAAATACTTCGCATTAATCTGAGTAACGGCAATATCGCTGAAGAGCCTCTCAATATGGAGTGGGCCAATGACTATCTGGGACAGCGAGGCCTGGCGACACGTTATCTGGTAGATGAAATCGATCCCCATTGTGATGCACTGGGACCAGACAATAAGCTGATCATGACCACAGGCCCGCTGACGGGCACGACAGCCTCTACGGGCGGACGATATTCGGTGGTCTGCAAGAGCCCGCTGACGGGCACGGTAGCCTGCTCCAACTCGGGTGGCTTTTTTGGAGCCGAGCTGAAATTTGCAGGCTGGGACATGATTATCTTTGAAGGCAAGGCTGCCAGCCCCGTTTATCTGCATATCGAAAACGAAGCAGTGAAGCTGATGCCTGCTGACGATCTATGGGGACAATCTGTCTGGGCTGCAGATCATCTGCTGCGTCAGAAGCACCTGGACCCACAAATTCGCATTGCCTGCGTCGGTCGCTCAGCCGAACAAGGTTGTCTGTATTCCGCCATTGTCAACGATTTGCACCGTGCCGCGGGTCGTTCAGGCGTCGGTACAGTCATGGCATCCAAGAATCTCAAGGCTGTCGTGGTTCGTGGTACCAACGGTATTTCCAATATCAGTGATCCCAAGCGGTTCATGCAAACGGTCAGAGACGGCAAGAAGGTACTGGCAGAAAACGCGGTCACCGGCCAGGGTTTGCCTGCCTACGGTACGCAAGTGCTCATGAACGTGATCAATGAAGTGGGTGCCCTGCCGACACGCAATATGCGTGAGATTCAGTTCGAAGGTGCCTCCAATGTCGGCGGTGAAGCAATGCATGAGCCTCGCAAATCCGATGGCAAAGCTAATCTGACAACCAACGGTGCCTGCTACGCCTGCACGATTGCCTGTGGACGAATCTCGACAGTGGATCGTACGCACTTCTCGGTCAAGGACAAACCTGAATACTGGATCAATTCTGGTGGGCTTGAATACGAAGCCGCCTGGGCATTGGGACCCGATACCGGTATCGATGATATCGACGCGCTGACCTACGTCAATTTCCTGTGCAACGAAGATGGCATGGATCCGATCTCATTTGGTTCTACCGTCGCGGCTGCCATGGAGATGTTTGAAGATGGGAACATTACCACCGAGCATACCGGCGGTATGGAGCTGAAGTTCGGATCCGCAGAGGCGCTCTGTTGGGCCGCCGAAGTGACTGCCAAGGGTGAAGGATTCGGTGTGGATCTGGGATTGGGTTCCAAACGGTTGTGTGAGAAATACGGCCGGCCGGAGCTATCCATGACCGTCAAGGGGCAGGAATTTCCTGCTTATGACCCTCGTGGCATTCAGGGTATGGGTCTTGCCTACGCCACCTCAAACAGGGGTGCTTGCCACCTGCGTGGATACACGGTTGCCTCAGAGATCCTGGGTATTCCGGAGAAAACCGATCCGCTGGAATCAGAGGGTAAAGCCGGTCTGGTCAAGGCCTTTCAGGATGCCACTGCAGCTGTGGACTCGGCGGGACTGTGTGTATTCACAACCTTCGCATGGACCATGGATGACATTGCTCCGCAAGTGGATGCTGCCTGTGAAGGCGATTGGTCTACCGAACGGATGATGGAAGTGGGTGAACGTATCTGGAATATGGAAAGAGATTTCAACCAGAAGGCGGGTATTACCGGTGCTGACGATACGCTGCCAACTCGACTGCTCAAGGAAGGCGGAGGCACAGGTCCAGCCAAAGGTCGAGTCAGCGAGCTGGACAAGATGCTGCCTGAGTATTATCAGTTACGTGGCTACAGTGCAGATGGCTCCATGACTGAGGAAACTCGTCAGAAATGGTCGCTACCCGCATAGTTGACGGAAGCTCTGCCGGAACATTTGTTATATGTTCCGGATGATGAACCGGGCAATCCGCCGTAGGTAGCGGATTGTCACCGGATTTTCGGGCGCAGCTAGGAGGCTGTCCGAGAATAGCGATCGTAGCGAGGGCGTGAGATTTCGAGTCAGATTTTCGCGTCCGCAGTAGATCAGTCTATTCTCGGACAGCTTCCTGGACTGCGCCCGACTTGTCTCAGGCTTTAAATTGTCAGTACAGGAAAACCAATATGCATTACGTGATTATCGGCGCAGGACCCGCAGGTGTGAATGCCGCAGAGCACCTTCGCCAGTATGACCCGCAGGGACAGATCACAATGCTGGTGGCAGAGCAGGTACCACCGTATTCGCGCATGGCATTGCCCTATTATCTGGCAGACAATATAGCGCCTGAAGGTACTTATTTGCGCAAGGGCTCCAATCATTTTGAATCCCTGAACATCACCCTCAAACAAGGCCGTGCCAGCTCTCTGGATACACAGAACAAGACCTTGACGCTGCAAGACGGCGAGACCTTGGGTTATGACAAATTGCTGATCGCCAGTGGTGCCACCGCCACACGTCCACCTATTCCCGGTATTGATCTGGAGCGGGTCTACAACTGCTGGACCTTGCAAGATGCGCACAAGATTGTGGCAACGACCAAACGTGGTTCCAAGGTCATACTGATGGGCGCAGGCTTCATTGGCTGCATCATTCTGGAAGCTTTGGACGAGCGAGGAGTGGATCTGACGGTTATCGAAATGGAAAACCGGATGGTGTCACGCATGACCAATGAAACGATGGGCACCATGATCAAGGACTGGTGTGTGGCCAAGGGTATCAACGTGCTGACCTCTACCCAGGTCACAGAAATTTCGGAAAATGAAGGAAGTGCGGCACTAAATGTCACGACAAAATCAGGTGAAAGCCTGCAGGCGGATGTGGTCATTTGTGCAACGGGAGTGCGTTCGAATACCGCCTTTCTTCTTGATAGTGGTATCGAGGTTGATATGGGCATCATCGTTGATGATTTTCTGCAAACCAGTGCACCGGATGTTTATGCAGCAGGCGATGTTGCCAGAGGCCGGGATCTGTCGACCGGCGAGTACCAAGTGCAGGCAATTCAGCCGACAGCGGTTGAACATGGCAAGTTGGCTGCCCACAATATGGTATATGGCCACAAGACTCCGCATCCGGGTAATGTGAACATGAACGTACTGGATACTGTGGGTCTGATTTCTACCTCATTCGGACTATGGATGGGAGTTGAAGGGGGCGAGCAGGCAGAAATGTCAGATGTGGACAACTTCAAGTATCTGAATCTGCAATTCAAGGATGATGTTCTGGTAGGTGCCAGTAGTCTTGGTATGACTCAGCATGTGGGTGTCATGCGCGGACTGATTCAAACAGGCTGCCGCTTGGGACCATGGAAAGAAAAGTTGATGAGAGAACCTAATCGGCTCACGGAAGCCTATCTGGCGTGTGCCCAGAGTCAGAATGTCTCAATGAGTGCGTCCTGATAGTCAGAAATCATCCTGGAAGGTGCGTCATGGTCTCCAGCAGAATGCGACAATAATCAAATAGACTGATGAAGATTACTTTCAAGCTTTACGCAACCCTGCAGGATCTCTTGCCTGCCGGGGCTGTAAAGAATGCTATCGAAATCGAGGTTCCCGAAGAGGTATCCCTCAACGATCTTATCGATCGTTTTCAGGTGCCTCGTGAACTTGCACACCTGGTACTGGTCAATGGCATTTTCCATTGTAAGGAAGATAGAGACAAGTCCGGTATGCTGAAAAATAATGATGTGCTGGCTATCTGGCCGCCTGTAGCGGGAGGCTGATGAATATGCAGGCAGATTCAAGCGATGCGTCCGTTATTGCCTACAGTCGGGAAATGGGTCTGACACACGCCGATTTCTGGCGGCTTCTACCAAGGGCCATGGGCAAGCAGCCCTATACGCTCAACGGCGATACGGTGCAGACTACCGTGGACACCGGCACTCTGGAAATTACTCTGGGACCGCCGGAAGAGCGACGCATTGCTCTGTTGAGGTTGCCATATTCGGTGGTCTCTTTCAGGTTTGTCGGGGTAGACGAAGTTCAACAACTGGCTTTCAAGG
Organism: Granulosicoccus antarcticus IMCC3135; assembly: GCF_002215215.1. Lineage (NCBI taxonomy): Bacteria > Pseudomonadati > Pseudomonadota > Gammaproteobacteria > Chromatiales > Granulosicoccaceae > Granulosicoccus > Granulosicoccus antarcticus. Next base: position 76,206 of record NZ_CP018632.1, read on the forward strand.
CACACTTCGACCTGCATTTTCAGCGTGGTGGTGGCTAGTGAGTCTGACAACAGAATACGGTAGGTTCGCAAAGTGAGTACGACACAAACAGGCGATAAATACGGCCGACCTCTGCGAGATCTTCGCGTGTCTGTGACGGACAGGTGTAACTTTCGCTGTGTCTATTGCATGCCCAAAGAGATTTTCAACAAGGACTACCGCTTCTTACCGCGTTCCGAGCTACTGACATTCGAGGAAATCGAACAAGTCGTTCGCGCTTCGGCAGAGCTAGGGGTCAGCAAGATCAGGCTGACCGGCGGCGAACCTCTGGTGCGTCGTGATCTGGAGCGTCTGATATCACAGATACGCGCAGTGCCTGGCATTACCGATATCAGTATGACAACCAATGCCTCTCTGTTAACGCGTGCCCGTGCTCAAAGTTTGCGAGATGCCGGCTTGCAACGACTGAACGTCAGTCTGGATGCCATGGACGATGCGACCTTCATGAAGGTCAACGATGTCGATGTCACTGTACAGGCCGTGCTTGATGGAATCGAGAATGCGGCTCAGGTCAACTTCGAATCCATCAAGATCAATATGGTCGTCAAGAAAGGTCTGAATGACCATTCCATCCTGCCCATGGCGCATTTTTTCCATGGCAGTGGCCAGATTCTGCGCTTTATCGAATTCATGGATGTCGGCAACAGTAATGCCTGGGACCTGTCGCATGTGACTAGCAGCAGCGAGATTGCCGAGATCATCAATGCAGAGCTACCGATCCAGCCTGCAGAGGCAAACTATCGCGGTGAAGTGGCCAAACGCTGGGAATATAGAGATGGTGGGGGTGAGATTGGCATCATTTCATCCGTCTCAGAGCCCTTCTGCGGAGATTGCAGTAGAGCCCGCCTGAGTGCTACCGGCAGCCTGTATACCTGTCTGTTTGCCTCCGGAGGCCACGACCTGCGCCCAGCCTTGCGTGAAGGCACTCCGACGGCTGTACGCGAACAACTCCATAAACTCTGGTCTGTACGTGCCGATCGCTACTCCGAAACCCGCACTCAGACCTCAGTTATCCACATGCGCCCCAAAGTCGAGATGTCCTTCATCGGTGGATAACTTAGGGGATAACTTGGGTCAGACCTCCATAAGTGTTTGAATATAATAAATAAAATGAAAAATAAGGCTGTTGATACATCCTTATTCCCCACTTTTTACAGGCCTGAACCCCTGTTTAACGGCGTTCAGGCCTTATCCTCAAGCTGTGGATAACCAAGAATCAAGTAGTGTTTAAACGCTTCGATCCTGCAGCAGACGTCGCAATATCAGTCCAACGATCACGGTCATGCCGACATGGCCGACAAATGATGATTGTGTATAAGCACCAAATTCCATCATGAATGCTCGTCCGATAAACGGTGCCAGAATGCCCTGGGCGATAAACCACAACAGTACGCCGGTAATGACACCTGCCACCAGGTAGGTCTGTTTGCTGACTCTGTGAATCAGATAGACACTCAGTGCAAAGCCGATCGAACCGATCAGTGCATGAATGACAAAAGCGGCGCCATACGGCAGATCGATACCCAGAGTGATCTTGGTAATGGCCATTACCAGTTTTGAGGGTTGGAGGGACAAGCCGAACAGGATGGGGGAAATCAGCCAGGCGTATAGCTCAAACAGGCTTTCTGCGATGACTCCGGCAATGATGACGGCCTTGATTTCCCGCATGCTCGGAATTGCCAGCAAAGAGAGGGGTTCTGCCGACTCAGACATCGCCGGTGTACTCGCCTCGTGCCGGGTAGTTGTTCGCAATCGCAAAATCGATGGCACCCAGTAATTCGGAGAAGTGTGGTCGAACAAATGGCATGGTCTGTACAGAGCCGTAATACAAAGTCTGGTCAGGATTGACGACAAACAGACCGGGTTCGGAGAACAGCGCTGGCTCTTCGATTCCGATGGATGTCTTGCCGCGAGAGGTGGAGATGTACAGATCCCATTCGCGTGCCTTGCTCAACGAGAGACCGTAGCCAATACGCAATTTGTCGGCTTTGATGTTGGTGCCCATCAAGGCTGCTCGTTCCTCGGTATCAGAGCTGACAGCAACTACACCGACGCCGCGTTCGGCAAATGCATCAACGTTCTTTTGCAGTTCAGTCAGATACTTGGCACAGATCGGGCAATGCAAACCTCGGTAGAAGCAGACGATAGTGCCCCGCTCTGAAGACTCTGCGGAGAGGTCAAACTTTCCGTGAGCTACTGTGTCAAAAGCGAGATCAGGGGTTTTCTGGCGTGGCAATAGCATGTGTCGATTCCGTTGATTGATAACTTGATGTAAAAGATAACAGGCGATAATATCAATTAATCTTCAATTAACCGACTAAAACAACTGCCATGATTGATAGTTCTCGAATTGATCGTTTATCAGCACTGGTTTCGAGATTTGAGATTGATGTTGTTCCCGAGTCGCACGGTATGGCCAATCTGGTCATTTGCCAACGTGCACAGTCAACACTTCCAGGACGCATTCTGTTCGCGCCAGTGGGTGTTCTGTCTGATAATGATTACAACCCTGACAATGCGGTGTTTCTGGCAAAGGCTAATTGGGGCGGTTCGGAAAACCCGCTGTTGATTGCCTTGCCTGATCGTATCGTTGTCGATATAGATGACAACTCGGAACTGCAGAGCTTGTCGAGTCTACTGATAGCCGAGAGCGGGCAGCAACGCTGTGGAGCGGGCTCGGTTATCAACCGTCTGGGTGAGGTTTTGCTGGTGCTCTTGCTCAGAGTGCAACTCTCAGTGGGTACGACCGATTCGGGGCTACTGGGCGGTCTGGCCGATATTCGTCTGAGCCCGGCTATCGTGGCGATGCACGAACGCCCGGGTGAGCCTTGGCGCATCGAACGACTGGCAGAGATATCCGGTTTATCCACCAGTCGCTTTGCTGATCGATTTACAAAAACGGTGGGTCAGACACCAATGTCCTATCTGCGTTGTTGGCGCATGGTTCTGGCCCATCGGGATGTCCAGCACGGGGATCGCATACAAGCGGTCGCCGCACGTTATGGGTACGCCTCGAGTGAAGCCCTGTCACGGGCGTTTCGTAGGCATTTTGGTGCCAACCCCACGGCCTTGCGGCCGTAAGGTTGGTGTGGGTGCTCGCCTTGCAATAATCTGAGCGTCTACTATCAAATATCCTTCACCAATCGCAACGCATCATAAATAGCCGCATGCGTATTGCGCGATGACACCGCATCCCCAATACGAAACAATTGAAATCGACCTTCTGGGTTCCTCACGACAGTCTGCGGCTTGCCTGCTATAAGCGCATCCTGATCAACCGCTCCACCATTCGACGACGACTCTTTCAAATCAAAATACAAGTCTGCCAACGGCTGCGTTCCATAGTTGATCACAACCTGATCGTACAGCGCGGTTGTCGTATGCGAGCTGTAATCCGTGCCAATAGTCGCCTTGAGACGATTACCCTCTCTTTCGACATTCAATAGCCGTCTGGCGACCGTGAAGGCTACATCCTTGTCCTGCAGCGAACGCATATAAGGGGTCAAATTCATCGCCATGACGTTCGGTGCAAAGGTTCTATCAGGCGTCATGATCTCCACGCTTGCACCCGCTTCGGCGGCTATTTCGGCAGCTTGTAGACCGGAATGATCACCGTTCTCGTCATAGATCAGTATCGATTCTTCAGGTTTTACCGTATCGCCTGCAATCAGATCCCAGCTGGTTACAACGTGTTCGAGCTCCACCTTTGTTTCGAATAACTCAGTGCTGGGAAGTCCCCCTGTTGCCACAATGACAACGTCCGGTTCGAGCGCCATGACATCATCAGCCTCTGCAAAAACGTTGAACCGGAACTCTACATTGCGTGCTGCACACTGCTCCATACGCCAGTTGATGATCGACATCATCTCGGCCCGACGTGGACTGCGAGCGGTAAGCCTGATCTGTCCACCGGGCTCCGCCGCGGCTTCAAACACAGTCACCCTATGACCTCGTTCGGCAGCCACTCGGGCGGCCTCCATGCCTGCAGGTCCAGTACCAATGACTACAACCCGCTTTTTGTCAGTCGCCACAGGAATATCGTGAGGCATACTTAGCTCACGACCTGTGGCAGCATTGTGAATGCACAGGGCTTCGCCGCCCTGGTAGATGCGATCAAGACAATAGGTGGCACCCACACAAGGACGAATATCGTGCTCGCGTCTATCGACGATTTTCTGCACGATATGCGGATCTGCCATATGTGCTCGAGTCATGCCCACCATGTCCAGTAAGCCTTCGGCAATGGCATGGCGTGCGGTGGCGACATCCGGAATTCTGGCAGCATGAAATGTCGGTAATCCGGTGGCTTTCTTGACGCTGGCGGCAAAGTCCAGATGTGGCGCACTCTGCATACCCTGGATGGGTATAACATCCGTCATGGCAGGGTCGGTGTGGATCCTTCCGCGAATGACGTTGAGAAAATCGACCATGCCTGAGTCAGCCAATCGCTTGGAGATCTCGAGTCCTTCAACGGCAGTAATGCCGCCTTTTTCAACCTCATCTGCGGTATAGCGGGTACCAATGATAAAATCGTCACCGACCCGTTTACGCATGGCAGCCAGTACTTCCAGTGGAAAGCGCATGCGGTTCTCGAGTGAGCTGGCGTCGTATTCACCCTCCAGATCATTGGACAGCGGAGACCAGAACTGATCCAGAAGGTGGCCATAGATCTGTAGTTCGATACCATCCATACCCCCCGCTTGCATGCGTTCTGCAGCATCTGCAAAGTCGCCGATGATACGTTCCATATCCCACTCTTCAATCAGTTTGGGAAAATGATGATGAGCGGGTTCGCGGTGCCTGGATGATGAGACGGAAGGAAGCCAGTCCCCCTTGTTCCAGGTGGTGCGTCGACCCAGGTGGGTTAATTGAATCATGACGGCACAGCCGTGCTCATGACAGGCATCGGTCAGATTCTTGATCCAGGGAACTACTTCATCCCTGTAAGCCAGCACGTTATTGAATACCGGAGGTGAGTCTTTACTGACCGCTGCTGAGCCCGCTGTCATTGCAAGTGCGACCCCGGCTTTTGCACGCTCTTCGTGATAGGCCCGGTAGCGATCCTTGGGCATGCCATCTTCCGGATAGGCGGGTTCATGACTGGTGGTCATGATGCGATTTTTCAGCGTGAGATGTTTCAGCTGAAAGGGTTGCAATAAAGGATCTTTGGACATCTCGAACGACCTCAGCAAGCAATAAAATCGCGTATCAATTACACGCTTGACACTAGTGTCTGCAAATACGACACTAGTGTCAAGAATCTTTAAAATATTTCATTCAGAGACCATTCCACGATGCCAGCAGCACGTTCGCATAAATCGCCAGGATCCCGTCAGCTCTGGCTGGATGAGGCCATCAGCTTGCTCAAGAGCAATGGGGTCGAAGCGGTCAAGGTCATGCCGCTGGCACAGTCGCTCGGCCTGTCACGCACGGGTTTCTATAGCCATTTCCTCAGTCGCGAGGCACTGCTGGATGACATCATCAGTTACTGGGAGAGCAAAAACACACCGGCTTTAGTGCTCCAGGCCAACGCCTATGCACAAACGATCAGTGAAGCGGTTCTGAATCTGTTTGACTGCTGGTTTGACGAAGCTGTGTTTGATGCACAGCTGGATATGGCCATCAGAAACTGGGCCAGGAACGAAGCCACTCTGGAGAGTCGCCTGAAATCGGCAGACAATGAACGAATTCAGGCCGTTGCCAGTGTCTTTGTGAAGTTCGGATTCAATCAGTCACAGGCCGATGTCCGGGCCATGACCATGATCTATACCCAGATCGGATATATTGCGATGAATGTGCAGGAGCCTCTGTTACAAAGGCTGGAACGCGCCCCGGGCTACGTGGAAGTGATGAGCGGGATGCTGCCCAACGAGGAAGAAATGGCACGCTTTATTGCCCGTCATACACTAATCTCATCAACACTTTGCCAAGTACGTTCCTGACACGTAACATTCCACACTCATTGACACCGTTAGATTGCGGGTGGAACCCACAAGCTCATGACAATACTCGTGTTCGACTCCGGAATTGGTGGCTTGTCGGTGCTGCGCGAAGCACGAATGATCATGCACGATCATCGTTTCGTGTATGTCGGTGACGATGCAGGCTTCCCCTATGGCGACTGGGATGGTGCTGCACTAAGCGCGCGAATGATCGGTCTGTTCGAAACGCTGATCGAACAATACAACCCTTGCCTGGCTATTGTGGCTTGTAATACGGCCTCCACATTAATCATGCCTTCTTTGCGCTCACGATTTGATATTCCGTTTGTGGGCATCGTGCCTGCCATCAAGCCTGCTGCCGAGCGAACGGCCTCCGGGCTGATTACTGTGCTGGCAACGCCCGGTACCGTGCAGCGACCTTACACGCTTGAACTGATCAGGCAGTTTGCCAGTCATCGGCAGGTCAATCTGGTTGGGGCAACGCAGCTGGCGAGATTGTCCGAGCAGCATATGCAGGGCAGAGCTATTGATATGGGCGTACTGCAAGCTGAAATTGCCCCCTGTTTTGTCGAAAGCGATGGCAGGCGCACCGATATCATCACACTGGGCTGCACGCACTATCCCTTTCTGGTCAATGAAATGCGCAAGCTTGCCCCGTGGCCAGTGGATTGGCTGGACCCGGCAGAAGCGGTGGCCCGGCATGCCTGTCATGTGCTGAGCGAGTTACCACAGACAGCACTCGGCCAGGCCGTCGCCCAGAGCCAGGCCCAGAGCGATATCGCCATCATGACCTCAAACTCACCACCCGCATCGATTGTGCGTCTACTGGGTAGTTTTGGCTTGCAACGACACTCGCAACAATTTTCAAGCCTGGAAAGCACCCATAGCACCCATAGCACCCATAGCACTTGGAGCGCTTAGAGCGCTTAGAGCGCCGTGTGGTGCGCAGGCGGCGAACATTTCTCCAAGGCTCATTGGCTATCGATGGTTACGGTTTCATCCCTTCAATTCCAAGGATACCCCGTCGTTCAGGGCGGGGAGGAATTGGAATGCTGTATATATAGCCAGTTATTGTTGACTCATCTGGGTAAATGGGGGCGGAACGGTTATACAATCGAGCTGTGAAATCAACATGCATCAAGGTTCTCAAAGTCAGGGTAAAAAATCGCCACGCGCCGCTTTTGCGCAGCATGGCGACAGAAGTCAATCAGGTATGGAACTACTGCAACGACCTGTCTGATCGTATGATTCGGGAGCGTGGTCGGTGGATGTCCGGATTTGACTTCTCTGCTTACACGGCTGGTGCCTCGAAGCAGTTCGAGCACATTGGCAGCAGTACGATTCAGGAAACGGCCGAACACTACGCCAGCAAACGCTTCTCGGCAAAGCGTCGCAAGCTGAGGTGGCGCAAGAGTTTTGGCGATAAACGCTCGTTGGGATGGGTGCCCTTCAAGGCTCGGGCAGCTCACTGGAAGCACGGGCAGGTCTTCTTTGCAGGTTCTCACTTCAAGGTATGGGACAGCTTCGGTCTTGCCAATTACAGGTTCAGGGCAGGTTGTTTCACTGAGGATGCTCGCGGTCGATGGTATTTTTGCATCTGTGTCTCGGTTGATCGCACGTGTCCCAAGGGGCAAGACAGTATGGGTATCGATCTTGGTCTGAAAACCGTTGCCACCTGCAGCGATGGCACCGTGCTGGAGGGACGTTGGTATCGCCACCTGGAGGGCAAGCTTGCCAAGGCCCAACGGGCAAGACGCAAGCGGCGCGCCCGGGCGATTCACGCAAAAATCAGGAATCGCAGAGCAGATGCCCTGCATAAATTCAGCCGCAATCTGGTCAATCGATGCGGCGAGATCTACGTGGGAGATGTCAGCAGCTCGAAGCTGACAAAAACCACGATGGCCAAGTCTGTGCTTGACGCAAGCTGGGCCAGCTTCAAGACAATGCTCGACTACAAGAGCCAGCAGGCCGGTATTGTCTACCGAGAAATCAATGAAGCCTATACCACGCGAGCGTGCTCCGAATGCGGCAGTCTGTGCGGGCCGCAGGGAATAAGAGCTCTTTCGGTAAGAGACTGGCAATGTGTTGAATGTGGTGTTCAGCATGATCGTGACGTTAACGCGGCTCGAAATATTCTCCGTCTCGGCGCAGGACATTGCGCTCCTTAGTGGGAATCCTCTTTCTTCAGGGAGAGGAGGATGTCAATAACGCTGCGCAATCACTGGCGAGACATTGTTCTGCTCGTGTCTTCGCTGCTCGATAAAACCAAACTTGTCACGCACGAACCAGAGCAGTACCAGGGAGGGGATGACCATGAGCGCGGTGATGATGAAGAACATGCCCCAATCCCCGCCAAGCTTGTCCACCATCAACCCGGATGAGGCCGCCAACAAGGTTCTGCCAGTGGTACCCAGGGAGGCTAGCAACGCATATTGGGTCGCGGTATAGGTTCGATCGACCAGCAAGGAAATAAAGGTGACGAATATGACGGTGGCAACCGAGGCGGTTACATCATCGACCAGAACGGCCGCTGCAAACAACAATGTGGAAGGCTCGCTGCTCCAGGCCATGAAGGAGAACATCAGGTTGGTGGCAGCCATGGCAATACCTGCAACGAACAAGGCTCTGACGATGCCCTGTTTGACGGCAAACCAGCCACCGATGAGCGTAAATATTACGGTGACAACCCAGCCCAGCCCCTTCGAGTAGATGGCGATGTCTGATTTGGAGAATCCGACTTCCTTATAGAAGATGATCGACATCTTGCCAACAAAGGCCTCACCAATCTTGAACAGGAAGATGAAGCCCAGAATGGCCAGTGCCACCTTGACGCCATTGAGGCGGAAGAAACTGGTGAACGGTGCCACGATGGTGCTGCTGAGCCAGGCAAGAATGCCACGCCCCTCACCACCCATGAGTGAGCCGATAGCGGCCTGATCGCGATCCTGGGCTGCCTGTCGTTCGCGCCAGGAAGCCTCGGGGATCAGTAGTAGCAAGGCATTCATGGCAACAATGAGTAAGGCCAGAAACTGAAAGGTCAGCTGCCAGTAGTTGTCGAGGCCGCGTTGTTGCAGGCTGTCGGCAATCATCAAGGCCAGAAATCCCCCCAGCTTGTAACCGGTCCACCAGCCGACCACGGCAACCGCAGCACCAGCTGCCATGGAGCCGGTTTCAAAGCGGCCAATCTGTTCGATACGCAAGGCATCGATAGTGATGTCCTGGGATGCCGAGCTGATGGCGATAACCAGTCCGATGGCGATGACGACAGCCAGATTGTCCACCGGGTTGACGAAGCCCCAGAGCAGAATGCAAAGTACGATCATGGCCTGCAGACAGACGATCCATGCCTTACGCTGACCGATGCGTTCGGTGAGCCAGGGGATGCGAATGCGATCTATCAAAGGAGCCCACAGAAAGTTGATGCTGTAGACACCGAATATCAGCGAAGCAAAACCGATCGTGCTGCGACTCAAACCCTCTTCCTTGAGCCACAGAGACAAAGCGCTGCCGATAAGCACCCAGGGTAGGCCACTCATGGAGCCGAGCAGCAGAATTCTGAGCATGCGCCTGTCGGCATACACGCCCAGTGAGTTCTGTTCCTTCATTGCCATGTCATTCATCTGATCGTGCCGGTGCAATTGCGTGACTGACTATAGCGCCTGATGTAGGTGTCGGCTACTCTGATACCACCACCAGATCAACATGGCATTCGGAATGAGACAGGTAGTACACGGGTACGCTGAAGGGTATTACGGGCGATTACTCAGCTGGCAGGAGCGACACCTGTTGCTGGAGACCATGGCCGGGCTGGGGCAGGACACTTATTACTACGCACCGAAGGAAGACGCTTTGCACCGTCTGCACTGGCGCACACCTTATGATGCGACCTGGCGTGAGCAATTCAGGCGCTTTTGCGAGACTGCAAAGCGGCTGGGGATTTCCGTAGTCGCAGGTGTTGCGCCGGGTCTGGACTTTGACTATAACCACCTCTCTGGTGGGGCTGATCTGCAAGTCTTGCTGAACAAGTTCCGGCAGCTGCGTGAAGACGGGGCCGATCAGTTATCGCTTCTGATGGACGACATTGATGAGGATTTCCACACCCGCAACGCCGGTATCAGCTCCGAAGGTCTGGCACATGCACGTCTGAGCAATACACTGGCTGAGGCTCTGGGGGACAAGTTGTGGATAACTCCGCGTATCTATGCCAATGAGCTGGCAGGATCTGCGACTGATTATCTGCCCGACTTCCTGTCTACTCTGGAGGCAGAGCATATTGTGTTGTACTGCGGTTCGGATATCGTTGCCAGGCAGGCGAATGCCGATGATATTCGGCAACTAGTGCCTGGTTGCGATCATGAGTTGGTGCTCTGGGACAATCTGTATGCCAATGATTATTGTCCACAGCGACTGTTTGTCGGGCCCTGGCTGGGGCGATCAGATACCGCTTCATGCTTATTGAATCCGACCGGCATGCTGCATACCGATTGTCTGTTGATGGATGTCATGGCCAGTAGTCGTCTGCCCGGCGCTGATCCTGTGCAAGCCTGGCAAGCGGCATTGTTGCGTCATGGGGTGCCCGCTGAGTTTGAGGCCATCGCCCGATTTGTCTATCACCCGGTGTTCAATGGCGAGACTTTCACGCCACCAGAGCCTGCCACGGCCGAGACTCATGCGGCCATCGAAGAATGCCTGTGGCGCTGGAAGACACCCTTGTCACGAGAGTGGTACCCGTTCTTGTTCGGGTTGAAGCTGGATCTACTGATGGAGAAGGGTTCGATGTCCGAGCTTCGCATTCGCAAGACGCAATCTGTGCCTCTGGCAATGCGTCTGGGAATCGGGGCTGTCAAAAAATCCGTTTGACCGAACTTACTGGACCTGCACGGGAGATGACATCGTCGAGCGGTTCGATAAGACAGTTCAAGGTATGGGCTGTGGCATGCAGAATCTGGTCAGTTGAGATCAGTATGCCGGTGTGGCCGGGCCAGAAAACCAGGTCCATGGCTCGATAATCATCGGCCTCCACATCGGTTTGCAGCCAGACCTCCTGGTCACCGCTGTCGCGCGGCAAGGTAATGCCTTGCGAACGAGCCAGAGCTTGGACCAGGCCAGAGCAATCAATACCTGCCGGTGAGCGTCCGCCCCAGAGATAGGGGCTACCCAGAAACAGCGAGCTTGCCAGTTCCAGTGGGTTAGCGGGATGGCTCTCGGACAGGGGTAGGCAGTGAGCTGTCCAGACGTAATGTCCGCAGGCAGTCTTGCTGAAAGAATGGGTTGTGGTGTCGCTCAGCGCCAGTTCCGAGCCGAAGGGGATGCGATGGCTCAGTGGGCTTTTCAGATCGGCCTGTTGGAACAACAAGGTGCTGCGTTGGGAGACCCAGTGTGAATTGACAGGTGATGCCGATGAGTCCGGCTTTGTCAGATGTCGTGCTTCAACAAAACCTTTATAGCCATCGCGCTGTTGCCGTATCTCAAGCCAGTCACCCTGTTTTGCCAGCACCTCGATCACTTCGCCATACAGTGCTTCGCTGGTGCATCTGGCGTCGGCCGCCGGTTGTGCGAAAACGGTGACGATGGGAGCATTCACGTGCACTGCTAAATCGACTGTGGGTGTTTGCAAGGGTGTGTCCGGGATTTGTTGTGATATGGCGTGTCGGGGGGCGTGAGACAATTCATTGGTTCACGGGGCCTCAGATTTGCTTTGTCATTGTAGACCTCGAGAGATCGTGGAAAAATGAGCTATTTATTTCACGTGCCCCATTGATCACAGGAGAGTCGTATGTGCGGCAGAGTCAATGTATCCGATAACGACGGGGTTCGTCTGTTGCTGGAGTCACTGGGCATGAAGACCTGGCCAACACGAGATCCTCGCTTCAATATTGCTCCAACCCAGACACTGGATGTCGTCATGCTGGATGCGCAGCTGTCACTGCAGCCCATGAGCTGGGGTGTGTCGATGCTGTTGCCTGGCAAGAATGGCATGGTAACTCGTCGCGTTCAGAACGCCCGTGATGACAAATTGTGGTCGTCGCGGTTGTGGAAACCTCTGATGGAAAGTCAGCGAGTGCTGGTTCCCATCAATGGATTCTACGAATGGAAGCGGCAGGACAAGAAGCTGGTGTCAGCCTATTACATGACGCCGGCACAGGCTTCGGCCATGTTTCTGGCAGGCATCTACAAGCGATCCACAACCGAGGCTGACAAGCTGGAGGTCTCCGTGGTCACAATCTCGGCAAATGATGCCATGAGCATGGTGCATGATCGTATGCCCGTTTTGCTGCTATCTGCCAACGAGGCCATGGCCTGGCTGCAGGAGGGGGACAGGCAGTCGCTGGATGCATTGATAAAACCTGCCAGTAACGATGCACTGACTTTTACCGAAGTGAGCAATTATGTGAACAAAAGCACGAATGAAGGCGCCGAATGCATCCAGCCGGTCAGTTCCGAGCCAGAATTTCAGTTAACTCCGAAGTGACTCGCAAGTTGATACGGCATGCGTTTGCCAGGTTTGTAACGATCGGTTTATACTGCCGATAAGTGCTGACAGGCTAGACAAGGTGAAGAGTGAACCATGCCCTGGGAAAAATCATTTGATGAAGAAGTGGCGGTCTCCAAAGCCATGGATGTGTTCTGGCAGAAGGGCTTTGAACCGGCTTCCATCGCCGATCTGATTGCTGAAACAGGGATTACTCGCGGCAGTCTCTACAATGCCTTTGGTGGCAAAGAGCAGTTGTTTATCCGGGCGCTGCAGAAGTATGACCAGGAATATCGCTGTGCAATGCTGACAGAGCTGGAAGCCCTCGATGATCCGATGCTAACGCTGCGCAAATTCTTCGATGGCATCGTTGCCGATACATTGGCAGATCCATTGAAAAAGGGGTGTTTTCTGATTAATACATCGTCCGATCTTGCCATTCATGGCGAGGCGGTCAATCAGATTGTGCGCGATGGCTTGCGTGAGCTTGAATCGTTCTTTTCACGCAATATCAAGCAGGCTCAAGCTCGCAAGGAGCTGCCTCTGAGTCTCGATCCGGAGGCCAGCGCCAAAGGCTTGTTATCGATGGTGGTTGCGATTCGTGTATTGGGGCGCGGGATGCTGGATGCCGCAGCACTCAATACCCTGGCTGCTCAGGCTATGCGCCTGCTGCACTAGCTGCCCTGTACTTCACTAGCCGCGCTGTACTTTTAAAATAACCGGCTCTCTGAGTATCAAGCCACAGGGATATCAGAAATTCTTTGATCGTGCGCTGAACCGACCCCCGTTATCGGGTCAGTTCAGCGCATTCAGAAAGTAAGCCTATTTGCCAGACTTACCTTTGCTCTTCCGGTCACGATGACGCTCTTTCTTGCGTACTTCGCCTTTCGCATCTGTCTTGGGTGCTGAGTTGCTGCCGCCACTACCAGATTTTTCTTTGCTGCCAGACTCCGAAGCTGCTTTCTTGGGAGCTTTGTGACCACCGTCTAAAGACTTGGGCTTGCGACTGGCACTGGGTGCACTGCTGCCTGCGGATGAGTCAGAGACCTTGGACATATTGAGCTGACGCTCGCAGACCCAGATGCGCTTGAGATCCTTCAGCAGGAACTTGGGCATACCCGATGGCAGTTCAACCGTGCTGTAGCTGTCGTGAATCTTGATGCGACCAATGAAAGCGGCATCTAGTCCGGCTTCGTTGGCAATAGCACCCATCAGATTCTCGGGCTTGACCCCGTGGGTTTCGCCGACTTCAACGCGGAAGTTCTCCATTTCCATGGCAGCTTCATCAGCTGCACGGCGACGGGAGGCACGCGAATCATCAGTAACTTCCTGATGAACAACAGCTTTTTCAGCAGGTTCGGAAGCAGGCTTCGCAACAGGGCTGTCGGTATGCTTTGCAGCTGCCTGAGGTGCAGCCGCAGCTGCTTCTGGCTTGCTGTACGGATTTGAATCGCGTGAAGGTACCGGACGAGAGTCCTGTCTGACGCGTTCCGGCCGTTCGCTGGCTGCTGCTGGACGACGATCGTCTCGTTCCTTGCGTTGCTTCGCCTTGCGCTCACTATGGTCGTTCTTGTCAGTGAGTATCAGTGGCTGGTCGCCCAGGTACATCCGTGCCAGTGCCGCTGCGACGCGCTCGGCAGGAATGTCGTGATCACGTGAGAAATCTTCGATCAGGCGTTGCAGGTAGCTCAGCTCGCCAGTGGCAAGATTGTCGCTGATGCTTTGCTTGAAATCTGCGATGCGCTTGTTGTTGACCATCTCGATGGTCGGCAATTGCAGAGGTTCGATTTTCTGACGTGTAGCCCGTTCGATGGTGCCCAGCAGGCGACGTTCGCGCTGGGTGACAAACAGGATTGCATCACCAGTACGTCCGGCACGACCTGTTCGGCCAATGCGATGGACGTAGGATTCAGTGTCGGAAGGGATGTCATAGTTGACAACATGACTGATGCGATCGACGTCCAGTCCACGGGCAACCACATCAGTGGCCACCAGAATGTCCAGTTGGCCTTTCTTGAGCTTGTTGACCATCTGCTCGCGTTGTTTTTGCGGCATGTCGCCATTCATGGCAGAGGCTGCAAAGCCACGAGCGCTGAGTTTGTCGGCAATTTCTGTGGTGGCCGTTCGGGTTCTGACGAACACGATCATGCCGTCGAAGGTTTCGGCTTCCAGAATTCGAGTGAGTGCATCAAGCTTGTGCAGGCCGCTGACAACCCAGTAGCGCTGACGAATCGAGGCGGCTGTGGCTGCTGTGCTTTCTACGTTGATCTCAACCGGATCGGTCAAGTGTTTGGCCGCAATACGGCGAATGACGGAAGGCATGGTGGCTGAGAACAGCGCCATCTGACGGGTGGGTGGCGTTTGCTCCAGAATCCATTCGACATCGTCGATGAATCCCATACGAAGCATTTCGTCTGCTTCATCCAGAACCAGGGTCTTGAGATTGTCCAGTTTAAGAGTGCCACGGCGCATGTGGTCCATGATGCGTCCGGGGGTACCTACAACGACATTCACGCCGCGGTTGAGTTGACGGATCTGGCCGGTGTAGTCCTGGCCTCCATAGATAGGCAGCACCCGCAGATTTTTCATGTGGGTGGCATACTTGGCAAATGCCTCAGCTACCTGAATGGCAAGTTCGCGTGTGGGGGCGAGAACCAGTGCTTGAACGCCTTGGGCATTCATATCCATTCGAGCCAGAATTGGCAAGGCAAACGCGGCCGTCTTGCCGGTTCCTGTGGGCGCGTGCCCGAGCAGGTCCCGACCTTCCACCAGAGGTGGAATAGTACGAGACTGTATGGGGGTAGGTGTTTCGTAACCTACGGCTTGGACTGCGCGCAAGACGGCGTCAGGCAGTGCAAGGTCTGAAAAGTGCTGTACAGCATTGGTATCGGGCATTGCGGAAGCTTACCGGTTTATTGTCGCTAGCGGTGGTCACTGATGCGGGATTCTTGAAGTAGAGCCTGCCTGACAGGCACAATACCGTGTCCTGTAACTGCAGGAATCAAAATCAATCCCGACTTTCAGGAGAGTTTGACATGAATTACTGGCTATTCAAATCTGAGCCGGACGCATTCAGTATTGATGACCTGAAAGCAATGAAGGGCAAAAAAGATCATTGGGATGGCATTCGCAACTACCAGGCGAGAAACCTGATGCGTGATGATATGAAAAAAGGCGATCTGGGCTTCTTCTATCACTCCAGTTGCAAGGTCCCCGGAATTGTCGGGATCGTTGAAGTGGTGCGCGAAGCCTATCCGGATTTCACGGCGCTGGATCCGGAGTCAAAATACTACGACCCCAAGGCCAGCGAAGAGAACCCACGCTGGGTCATGGTGGATGTGAAGTTCAAGAAAAAACTCAAGAAGGTGCTGTCGTTGGAATACCTGCGAACGGTTGATGAGCTGAGTGAAATGCTGCTCTTGCGCAAGGGCAGTCGTTTGTCGATCCAGCCGGTTATGGAGTCGCAGTGGCTGACGATTCTGGAGTTATCGGCCGAATAGCCTTTCCTTTTTACAAATGTTACATTTACTGCGCTATATTTCCTCCAGATATCCCCACCACTGCCACTAGTAGTTAAACAGGTGAGAAATGGGGAAAGAGACGCATGATGTCTCAGTCTGACAAACGTCTAGGAGCCATGATCGGTCTCTGGCTGGGACTGGCAGGAACAGCCTTGTTCGTGATGGCCGACTACGGTTCCCAGCCCGGTCAGGCAGGTGTCGCTCCGACGCTATGGCCCTCAGAGGCATCCAGCGGCATTGTGCCCACAACGGGCAAGCCGACCGTTGTACTGTTTGCCCATCCATTGTGTCCTTGCACCCGGGCCACCCTCGTGGAGCTGGAAGGCATGACCAATCGTCTCTACGGACAGTTCGACCTGCATGTGCTCTTTTATCAACCGGCCGATGTATCCGCAATGCCTGATATTTGGGCGGCCTCAGATCTCAGACGCATAGCAAACAGTTTGCCCGGCACCCAATCGCATACTGATGTTGATGGCGAGCTGGCGAAATATTTTGGTGCTTACACCTCGGGTCAGGTGTTGTTGTATGGCACCGACGCAAAGCTTCGATTTGCAGGCGGTATCACACCGTCTCGCGGCCATGCCGGCTCGAACCGTGGAAGCGCCACGCTGATCAGTTCTATCCTCGGCGATACAGGCGTTGATCCTCTGGCACCGGTATTGAACCCCGTCTTTGGATGCGGCTTGCACGAAGAGCGGGACGATGATCGCAAGTTGCCGACGGGTCTCGTCAGCCAGCATTCTCAAGAATTACAGAACCCGTTGAATAATCAAAACCGGAAGTACAGGCAGACCCCGATGATATTGGCGAACCGAGTATAGGATGTGAAGAATCTGGCAGAGCTGGGCAGGGCTGACGTTTCCATATTGTCCACTGCCAATGATGACGAAAAGCGACTGGCGGATGAACAGTCCGCCAAGGCGGAGAGTATTTACCGACTCGAGCAACAAAAATTTCATTGCCGTATCGACAAATTCTTTATCTGTTTGTTTTGTGTCCAGTGGCCAGCAGCCGTTCTATTAGCGCTTTACATGACGCCGACTACCTGGGCGGGCAGTCAGAGTTCCGTTCATCTACACGTGTTCATAGCGGTCGGTCTCGGAGGTTTATTGACGCTGTTTCCTGCGTGGTTGGCTCGAAGCAGGCCCGGAAGTCCAGTTACTCGACATGTCATTGCTGCTTCTACCATGCTGTTCACTGCCATTTTCATTCATCTGTCCGGTGGTCGCGACGAGGGGCATTTTCACTTCTTCATGATGATGGCCTTTATCGCTCTGTATTTTGATTGGCGAGTTGTTCTGACCGGTATTGTTGTTGGCGCGCTGGATCATGTCCTGCGATCCGTCCTGTTTCCGATGTCCATATTCGGTGTGTTGCAAACTCCCTGGTTTCAGCTGCTTCGACACGTGGGTTGGGTGGGTTTTGAAGGCGCAGTGCTGTTTTATGCATGCAGGCTAATTGACATTGACAAGCGCCGCGCCGCTTCACAGCTTGCCATCAGCCAGTCAAGAGCTGCAGAGAACATACGATTGCTGGAGCAGAATGAACTGGTTAATGTTGAAAAAGCAGCTCAACAAGCGCAAGCAGCCGAATTGGCTGCAGAAAAACGCCGGGTACAGAAAGAGTTGTTGGCAACTGCCGAGGATAATGTCCGTGAGGAAAAACAGGCTGCTGAAAGCCTGCGACTTCAAGTACATTCCCTGCTGCAAAGCGTCAATCAGGCTGTCGCTGGAAATCTTGAGGCCACTATTGAAGTCAAGGGCGATGATTCTCTTGGGCAGATTGGTCAGGGACTGGAACGATTGCTCCAGTCATTGAGTCATGCCTTTGTCGAAATCGGAGCCAACACCAATACGTTGGCGGAAGCGGCTAACGAGCTGGCTCTGACCAGTCGTGAGCTCAATCATGATGCGACAGAAACATCGGTACGTGTCGAGCGGGTAGCCAGTAGTGCTGCGCTTATCAACAATTGCGTCCAGAGTACCGCCGTGTCGACTGAAGAGATGAACGTCGCCATTCGAGAGGTGGCACGCTGTGCATCTGACGCGGTCACGGTCGGACAAGATGCGGTGGCATTGGCTGAACAGGCAAATACGACAGTCGGCCAATTGAGCGAGTCCAGTACGGGTATTGGTAATGTGCTCAAGGTCATTACCTCGATTGCCGAGCAAACCAATCTGCTGGCATTGAATGCCACCATCGAAGCGGCGCGCGCGGGGGATTCGGGCAAGGGCTTTGCCGTGGTGGCAAATGAGGTCAAGGAGCTGGCCAAGGAGACAGCTCGGGCAACTGACGAGATCTCGTCACGCATCGCCGCGATTCAGGAAGATGCGGGTAATGCCAGCGATGTCATCTCCAGAATCGGCGAAATAATCCAACAGATCGATAGTTACCAGACAACAGTCGCCGCGGCTGTGGACGAGCAGACAGCGACTACGCGAGAGATTGCCAATAGCGTGCAGGCCAGTGCCACGGGTAGCTCGGAGATCACCAATCAGATAGCCGAATTTGTAGCCAGCGCAGCAAGCTCCAGAAGTAGTGCCGAACAGGTCGGCGCTTCGGTGGAGTCGCTTAACGCGATCGTGGTTCGTGTCAACGGTCTGGTAGCGGTCTATCAGAATGGCAAGAAGAGCTATTCAAAGGAATAGCCAGAGCTTGTTAGCTGTTATTGGTAATCATTGAGTTTTCAACAGTGATTCAAACAGCTCGTCACCGGTCTTTATGAAGCCTGGAATGTCCTGCTTCCATTCTTCGTTCAGTTTGGCGTTGTAATTGAGATAGAGCTTGTCGTCGTAAATAGTCCACTGGTCCGGCTCTATTTTTACCAGATTGCTCTGTGCGACCCCATAGGCGCAATAACCACCATATTGCGGCGCGTATTTTTCCGGTTCGCTCTTGAACAGATCCAGGTGTTCCTGAGAGGCAAATCTCCAGGTGGCTCCCTGCCATTCAGTCACGAACTGCTTTTTGCCTTCCAGGGGTTTTCCTTGCGTGAAATAGGCGACGGTATCGTAACCACGGATAGCTATTCCATTTGGCTGATAACTGAATAGTCCCTGTTTTTCAAGTGTGTTGATGCGCTCTGCCGCCCAGGTATTGCCCAGGGTAAATAACAGCAGCATTACGGTTGTTATCAGAAGTCTTGCCTTAGGCATGATTTTCGAGCCTTGATAAACGTCAGGCGCTTGGCCCAGTAAACAAAGGGACTACGTAAACGGCAAAAAGTTTTGTGGCCCTGTAACAGGACCGACAAGATTGCGAGTTGATTCATCGCTCCTCACAGACTCATCGGTCCGCTTGAACCAGTGCTTTCAAGTAGTTAGCCAGAATAGCCTTTACCCGGTGGAAGAAGACTTTTCCAGCGGGCTATCCGGGAATTGGTGGGTTTGCTGCGGACGGTATATTCTGGCCAGACTCCTAATGAGCGCGGCTGGCAAAATACTCGTCATAGCGATGTACCCAGTCTTTATCTGCCTGTGGAACGTGACAGGCACGACAGGCGGTGGCATCAGGGCCATTGGAGGTCACTCCATCAGCCTGGTAGGAGGCGTAGACCCAGTCGCCATTGCGCAGGCTTTCCGGAACCATGGCACCGGCCCCGACACTTTTGCCCATAAGGAACACAGATTTCAGATCAGCTTTGATCAATTTGCCATTGCTATCCATTTCAAGGTTGCCAGCGGCTGACATCTGCGGGTTCCATATTTCCATGACGGCAATCGTGCCTACTGGAAAGGCTTCACCTTCCTTGGTTTTGCTGCCAATCGGGCTGATGTAGATGTCGCGAATCTGTTTGGCATCGACCTTGTCGATATCTGCCAGAAAGACCGGCCATTCTCGATAGTTCGAAGGCACGGCAAGCTCGCCATCCTTCAGCCCCGGGGCCGCGACAGAATCGGCGTCGTGTTTGCTCGTCAAGTCCTTGGCACGTTCGGCGATGCCGCAGCCGCCAAGAAGAAAGCCTATTGCGATGACAGTGACTGCCAGTTTGGTGTGCTTCATGTCCGTAGTGCTCTGTGTGGAAGGGGACTGCTTGTAAATACTACGCAGCAGGAACTTCCCAAGATGCACTTTTGTGAAGTGTTTATACAATTAGATAGGTAATGTGCTGATTTTCAGTCCGAACGCCACCGTTTTGTCGGAACAAAGCGCAGGCAAAGCAACAAGAGGGCAATGGAGGCAGGAATCCAGCCAATGCTGGTCGGTGTGGACTGTCGAACAGCAAAAGAGGTGTCTGTCAGCGTCTGTACGAAGGTGTCCGTATCGGCGAGTCGGAGGTACTGCAAGCCACTGAGTTGGCTCAATTGCCTGAGATGAGGTTCACGCAGCGATGACAATTCCTGTCCTGGCATGCCTCTGCTTTCATCCGGGGGCAGCTGAGTGACCTCCCCGGCTTGCCAGAAACCCACTGACTGACCATTGTTGTCGACCTTGGGAATTCTCATCGGCTGGTCTCCCCCCACGCCAATGATGAAGCCGTTGACATCGTGACCTTCGGATTTGGGCATGCCTGTCTGGCCATGACGCAGAGGGGGAGCCTCATGACCGTCGGTGAACATGACAATGGCCACATCGTCTCCCAGAGTGCTGGCGGCGCGCAAACTTTGATGCACACCTTTGCCTACACTGCTGGCATTCCTGAAGCGCATGCTGCCATCGATGGCAGCAAGAGACACCAGCAGACCGTTGTAGTGTTCGCAGACATCCAGAGGCGTCAGCAAGGTAATGGTTTTGGTGGCAGTGAATACGGCATAGCCGACTTCGGAGCCGCAGGGCAGAGAACGAATCAGCTCCCGGGCAGCTGTTCGGGAGACTGCCAGACGATTGCCGAGCTGCTGATCGACGGTAGCATCCTCGACATTCATGCTTTGAGAAATATCAAATACCAGCAGATATCGGTTGACCGGCGTGGCTCTGTCCACGTTCGGCAGCAGCAGGGCCATCAGCAGAAGCCCACTGGCAATCAGTGGGAAGTAGTTGACGAGGCGATTATGCAGGAATGCTTTCACGGCAATTCACGATCCTCGAAACCCGGGAAGGCGACGCTGACACTTTTTATGGGTTTGCCTTTGTCATCTACTTCGTAGGCTTCCTTTTCTGGCGACAGTCGCAACGCAAGTTCCAGGTTATGCCGGGTCTCCCAGTGCTCGGGAGATTTACTCAGAAGATCCCGGTACCGTTGTTTTGCCAGCTCTATCAAGGATCGATATTGACCGCTGGTCACCTTGGTATTCAGAGCTTCGCGCAAATAGCCATTGGCCAGATTGAACTGGGCAGCAAGGGCAAGCTGTGGACGTTCGGTATTTCTAACCATGGCGCTCAGGTGTTTTTCGGCCAGTTCCAGCTCCCCGCCATGGAGCAGTGCTGTCGCGCGCGCGAACTGCAATTCCAGTGGCTGTTCATTGATGGCATCGACTGAAGGATCTGCAAACTGCTCGGCACTCAGGGCGTCGGGCGTCTGGCGCAGGGCCTGGTTGATGGAGCGGTTATCGTGTAACTGCTTCCATTGACTTGCGCTCAAGGCCGCCAGTGCGACTCCCAGTGTTGCGAATATTGCGCTCACATGTCGCCGTTTCATGTCCAATGCTCCATTCTTGTTGCCCCTATCGCCGAAATCAGAAGACAGCCGATGAGTGCAACGATAAAACATGACTGTCGGTAGTCGATCCTGGGAATGGACTCCAGGTAGGTCAGGGGCAGGTTTTGTTGGGCGTCT
Source organism: Granulosicoccus antarcticus IMCC3135 (assembly GCF_002215215.1). Lineage (NCBI taxonomy): Bacteria > Pseudomonadati > Pseudomonadota > Gammaproteobacteria > Chromatiales > Granulosicoccaceae > Granulosicoccus > Granulosicoccus antarcticus. Next base: position 97,899 of record NZ_CP018632.1, read on the forward strand.
ATCTGCGCGACGGCATTGGCCATCGATTCCGGATCATTGGCCTGGTAGACATGATAATCCACGCCCAGTCCCTTGAAGAACAGATGCAATCCGACCTCTTCGACCGTTGAGTCTGTTTGCAGACCCAGTCGTTCCAGATCAGGACTGTTGGGGCTGCTCTGGATGTAGACGAAGTAGAGACTGACGCGGTACTGCTTGAGCCCACGGCTGATTTTCGCCTGAACCGCTTCGTCAAGTTTCGCACCACCATCGGAGACCAGTACGATGGCCCGACTGCCGGTATACGGCCTGCCTTCAAAGGAATCGATGGCGGTCAGTAGCGCAAGACCCATATTGGTCTCGCTGGGACCGCGTCCGATAGCACTGGCTTGCAGTCCGGATTCAATCAGTTTGACGTCATCGGTAAATGGCGAGACGCGTGTGGCAACCACATTGAATAGTGTCAGGGCGTAGCGGTTGTCGGGGCGTTGTTTGAGAAGATCCAGCAGTGCGCCACGTACGACTTCGCTTTTCGATTCAGAGGGACGTGCTGCCTCCCAGGCTTCGGGCAATTTGCGCCGGATATTGGCATCCATGCTGGCGCTACGATCCAGCAGTATGGAAATCTCCGCACCTCGACCAATACGTTCGACCTGTTGGCTGGATTTACCAGGTCCTGCAAGGCCGAGGATCAATACGGCAATGGCCGCACTGGCCAGTGTACGCCAGGCTCGATCAAGCCAGCGAGCCTTGTTGTCGTGCGGCAGAAAAGCATTATGCGAGAACGTAAGGGTATCGGCGCGACCATTGAACCAGGGCAACAAGGCGAGCGGCAGCAATAGCAATAGTGGTGCATAGAGCAGATCAAAGGAATGGGCGGCGCTCATGCTTGCTACCTGCTGTTGCTTATTTCGCAATGGGCCAGGGCACTGGCAAGTTCCTCGATGGCGAAAGGTTCGTCACGTGGAGGAAGGGCGAAATGACGTGCGGCCGATGCTTCATAGAATGCTCTGATACGATCTTCCAGCGGCCGCAGCCAGCTGTGTGAATCGAACAAGGTGTCAAGGGAGGTTGTGTTGACGACCTGGCCTGCACTCTGGTTGAAGGCTCGGTGTAGTGTCTTCCAGGGCCGGTCAGGTTCGTCAAGCGTGGACTGCTTGCCTGACTTGAGCTGGTGCAGTGCCTGAGTGAACGGTAGTCTGACCTTGTCGCGCTGATGACGCCATAGATACCAACTTGCCCACGCTGCCAGGCTCAGTGCCAGCAGCCACAAGGCCAGGCGTAGGCGAGCAGCAGGGGTCGCCTCATCCAGAGCTGGCAGCGTCATATCAGCTTGCAGTGGGACGCCATTGACCATGGGAAGGGTATCGGCAAGGGCCTGATCTTCAATCAGAGCCGTGCCTATCGTGATGGGTCCCAACGTAAAGGGCCATGCCGCGACAAGCCTGTCAGCTTGCTGTCCACCAGGCGATGGTGCAAGGCTCAGTTCTGGCAGGGCTGCCTTGATGATGGTTGTCGGCGAGTTGACGATCTGATAGCGCACCGTGAGTATATGCCTGTCATCGGATACCGCTTTTATGACAGCGTCCTGGCGTTCCAGCCAGGTGCTGATACGCGTGGTATCGGAGAGTTCTGTCAGCTCTGTTTCGTGATAACCATCAGGTAGTGCAATGTTTTGCAATAGCACGTCGCCTACGACAAATCCGAAGCTGCGAGTAGGCACGATGCTCGAAGCAAGGTACGGGGCAGGCTGGGGTTCTGTGAGTGCAGTAGGGTCACCAGGCTCGGATTTCGATAATGCATCGCCTGCTGCCAGTGTTGGTCCTGCACTTGGCAGGAACATCATCAGGGGCAATAGTGCGGCTCGCAGACAGCGGCAAGAAGTCACAGTGCGGTCTCCAGGAAATAGCGTGTCAGGTGTTCTGCATCAAAGCCTGCTTCCATGTACAAAGGTGTGATGGCGTGTGCCGCAAACAGAGTGTTGATCGCCGTTCGTTTCTGACTCACGTTTTCTTGCCATTGTCTGATGGTTGATTTGCGCATGAGCAGGTTGTGCTGTTTGCCGGACTCACTGTCACGGGTACGCAGCCATCGGCCTGCCGCAGGTGGCTGAGTCTCGTTTTTGTCCCAGATGACGATAGGTATGACGGTGACGTGACTGAGCAGATCCAGCGTGTCTTCCAGGTATTCCAGCGGCCAGTGAAAGTCGGATAATAGAAAAACCATTGACGCGCCATGACTGACCTGGAAGGCGCTGGCATTGAGCGATTGTGGCTGCATGGGGGTAGCGTTGTTTTTGCTTTGGGCTGCCGAACTGTGCGAGCGCAAGATATCTGCCATGATCATGCCCACACCGCGGCCGGTTCTGGCAGTTAGTGTCAGATCCTCGCGCGGTTCATGATCGAAGGCAACCATTCCCAGCGCATCGCCATAACCGAATGCACTATGGCCAAGTGATTCCATGAAGTCTGCCGCGACATCCAGTTTGCTGACGGGTGAGCCGAAAGACATGGAGGCTGACACATCGACTATCGCTTGAATGACCGTGGCTGATTGTTGGCGTGTCGCCCGCACCAGCCAATCACGGTTCACGCTGCGTATGCTGGCCCGCAGGTCGAGTCTGCGCGGGTCAGGCTGGTCTATCAGGCGGACATAATTGGCAAATGCAAGCCCTGGCCCCCGAGCATTACTGCGATGCGCACCTGGTCGACTGCTGCCCGGCTTACCGGGTATGCGATAGACGAACTCTGATACAGGGCTCATGTTCAAGGGGAGGCGACGCCCTGCATGATTCCGGCAATCAGGGCCGGGGCGATGTCGGCACGTCGTAATTCGTAAACAGGAGTGAAAAATACACGGTGCGCCAGTGCTGATGGAAGTACCGCATGCAGATCTTCGGGAATCAGAAAATCTCTACCCGCCATCCAGGCTACCACTCGGGCAGCACGCAGCAATGCGCTCATGCCACGTGGACTGACTCCCGCAAGGATCAGCCGGTGCATATCAACACCATCTATGGAGACTCCATAGTCATGAGGCTTTTCCGTTGCCCGCCAGATTTGCAGAGCATAGGTTTCGATGGTGGGGCTGGCTTTGACATGCTGCTGAATGGCTGCACCGATCTGATTGAGCTGATCACCTCGACAAATACCTGCCTGGCAGAGATCCAGCAACTGATCTACATCGTGGTAGGCGGGGTCGAAAATCAGGGGTGAACGAATAGCGTCATCAACCGGTGTCGCCATGTTGAGTTCGAACATGAAGCGATCTCGCGCCGCCGATGCGAGTTCGAAGGTCTCCTCCTTCTCCACCTTGTTTCGATCAGCGAATACCGTCATATGAGGGAATCTGTATTCCTTGTTGAAGGCAGAAACAGAGCGCTCTGCCATGGCTCTGAGCAACAAGGATTGCACTTGAGGTCTGGCACGATTGATTTCGTTAAAGAAGAACGTGGTCAGAGACTCGCCGTGATGCAGCAATGGACCGGGGTCGATACGCGGCTGTCCTTCCGAGTCCACATACGTGTGGTAGACCAGATCATTGGGCATCAGGTCAATGGTACCTTCCACACGCTCGAAATCACCGCCAACCACTCTGGCGAAGGCACGCAGCACGGTTGTCTTGCCAACGCCGACATCACCTTCCAGCAGTACATGTCCACGAGCCAGCAATGCAACCGTAATCAGACTGATCAGAGATTCCTGTCCGATAACGGCTTTGGCCACACTTGCATTGACGGATTGAGCGGCCTGACGCCAGTCCTCGTGCTGTTCATCTGATATCAACGTTTTCTCCCTGTGAATACGACAACTGTTCTGATCAGTCTGTCGCTCCGCATTAATGTGCTATTGAATTTCCATAGGCGCGAGGGCCGTCTTCTACATCTATGGTTTCGATGACTGAGTTGGTTTGTGCATCAATCAGAGAAACACTATTGCTGAACCAGTTGGCCACATACAGGTAGCGATCATCTGACAAGGCTGAAATGCCTTCGGGGTATTCCCCCACTTCAATAAGCTGGATCACTTCCAGCGTGTCGGTATCGATGACTGAAATCGATTCATCGTATTGATTGGTGACGAAGGCACGTGTATTACCAAGGCCGAGCGCCACGGCGTAGGGGCGATCACCGACCGCTACTTCTGCCAGTTCGGTAAAGCTGTCAACATCGATGACGGTGACAGAATTGCTCTGTACATTGGCGGTGTAGAGTCGTTTGCCGGTCTGATCCAGCGTCACTCCAAAGGGGCGGTGGCCAGTGGTAACAGTGCGGCTCAGTGTCATGGAGCTTGTGTCGATCTCCATGAGGTTATCGCTGTCTCGATTGGTGACGTAAAGCCTGTCCTCGTTAGAGGACAGTGTCAGTCCCGAGGGTGATGTGCCGACATCCAGTTTTCTGTTCAGTTTGTCAGTCTGTCTGTCATAGCTTGATACGGAGTGTGTGTACCAGTCGGCAACATAGACAGAGGAGCTGGAGCAGACGATGGCCAGTGGGCCTTCACCTGCTGCGAAAGTCCTGCTTACTTCAAGTGTGTCGATGTTGATGACCGACAGAGTCGCATCTCCGGGGTTGCTGACGTAGGCCTCGTCGCCTTGCGGGCAGACACTGATTCCAGCTGGCTCCTTGCCCACGGCGATGGTCTTGATGACACGATGATCAAGGGTGTCAATGACGGAGACTGAGTTGGAACCCTGATTGGTCACGAAAGCCTGCGAGGCCTCAGCCAGGCAGGCGGATGAAAAGACCCACAGACTCAACAGCATGAGTAAACGCGGTGTTTTGTCCGAGGGTGTGTTCATGATGCTGAACATTGCAGCTTGTATTGCGATTGACGATTCGCGTTATTGGCTTTCGGCGAGTGTCTTCAGATGTTCCAGACCTGCTTTGTAGAGACCTGTGACAGCCGCAATGGCTGCATCATCATTGAGCTCTGCCGGTGGATCATTGTTCGGGTAGCCACGATAGAACGCACCCTTCCAGGTGACGATGCTGCCAGTACCTGAATCCTTGACAGAAATTGTGGAGGAATAGTTGTTGACCGGCAATATCGCTACGTCGTGGGTCTTGACTGGAATCTTGTAGGTGTAGGACATTTTCTCATCGCTGTGTTTCTTCAGCTCTTCATAAACCTTGACATCGGGTGCCAGAATGAGTGTTCGTTTTGCCTTGGGTTCGTTGCCCCCCTCGCTTTCGATACCGGTGACCATGGGCAGCCAGACATCGGCACTGCCAAAGTCTCCGATGATTTCCCACACCTCACTGGCTGGTACGTTGATCTGGATGGTTTCTGTGACCTTCTTGCGGGTAGGCCCGTGTGCTGACAGGAATGTTGATGTCGACAGGAGACAGACAGCGAGGCACAGCTTGACTAGTAGTTTGGGCATGGGATGCTCTGTTGCTTAGTTTTTTCCGGGAACAAGCCCTTGGGGGGCGTCCACGAATACAATTTGCTGATCAGTGATACGGGTTTGTTCCAGACTGCCCAGATCTGTGTTGTTACCGAGGCTGTTTGAAACTTCGCCAATGACGGGTAATCCTTTTCTCAATTTCCGCGACGCCTTGTCAACCTTGTCATGCAATGCCGGCGTATAAGGCAGGCTGTAGGCGCGCGGTTCGTTCTGTGACATGCCGTGCTGCAGCTCGGTACCCCAAAGATAGATCCGATGGGGTTCTGCAACGTTGACGGCGTGCAGATAAAACTGAGGTGGCAAATCACGTTCTGTTGGCCAACCCTGTACAGCAGGCCAGGAATGGTAGATGACCCCGAAGAAGAAGATCATGACCACATTGGTCAGTGTCTTTACGATCCAGCTCCAGTAGGAATACAGATTGAACCCCAGCAGTAGCATTGCCAGGGCAATGTACGCAATGATCAATCCTGTGGTGTCCAGCTGAGGTATCGTGAATCTCCGGGTCTATTTGGGTACGAGACTTTTCGGTAGCTGGTTGATGTTGGAAATACTGCCATTACTGGCTACCGTAAATCGGACTGCGGTTTTTTCTTCTCCTTTGAAATCAAGTAAGGTCTGACCATAGTATGCAACGGTATAGACCGGATTGACCTTGGCCACTTTGACCCATACCGGTACAGGCAAGGATGATTCACTCTGATAATAGTGCACGTTGACGATGTACTCGCCAGGCATCACACCACGGATTGCGACGATTTCCTGATTCAATGGCGTCTGAACCTCAACGCCATTGATCTGCAGTGTGTCGTTGAGCATGCCGCGATCATCCCTGTCCAGATGGACCAGGTTGCTGCTCTTGTTGCGGAACCACATCGTGCTGCCGCTGGGATCGAGTATCCAGGTGTCGATATCGTCCGCACTGCCATCAGGCCAGCTGACGGTCACAACGTACTGTGCATCGATATCGATCTTGCCGGTTTTTTCTGCTGGATTGATGAAAAGTATGGCAAGAAAGAACAGCAGGATGAAGCCAAGTAATATGTTGAACAACAGATCGGTAAACGGATCAGCACCCGCAGCGGAGCTTCGGTAGCGTCGTCGTGAGGTGTTTCTCACGGAGCTGCTTGCCCTGTCGAGGCAGGCAATGATGATGTCTCGCCAGCTGGTGTTTGGTTCTGTGCAGAACGAAGATTGGCGTGTCGATGATTCTTCACCCGTAGGAGCAAACCTGCCAGGTGTTCGGTTTCCCGGCCCAGAATCAGATACTGAAAGTTCAGGATGCTGGCGCCCAGCAAGCCCGTCAATGTCGTGAGCAAGGCGGTTCCCATGCCGCCACTCATCGCGATAAGCAGATTTTTCAGATCATCGCCGCCTTCGATATTGATATCGGTCAGGGATGCGAATATCAGTATGAATCCGATGATAGTGCCGAGCAGGCCGAGCCGCACGGCAAGGTCGACGAAGAACCAGCCAAGGTCGACCGAACTGCGGATCCGGTCCGCATGGATGTCGACAATGTTGTCATCGGGGCTTTGCTGGTTCTGCCCTGAATAGAGCGTATCCAGATCGTCCAGATAGATTTGCAGAAAAGGCGGGCTATCGTCCGGTTGAGTGCTGTGTCCGTCAAGCCATGCCTGCAGTTGCGCAATATGGCTGGAGAAATGAGCAATATGCCAGCCGCAATGCGCGCTTGCTGCCAGTACCAGAGCCATGGTCAGCGGTGCCATATAGCTGCGATCCAGGTCCAGTATCAGCGCAAGATAGCGTTGATCCCAGGCGACATACAGACCGAATAGAATAATGCTGAGCAACAGCATCCAGATCTGCAGGAAATGGTGACGATGAATGAAGATGGGGTCACCAGAGTTCATAGAGGCTCGGCAGAGAGCTGGTCGAGTCTGTGCCATTTTGTCTTGGCCGCCGCCATCTGCAAGGGTGTCAGTGTCAGTTCGCTGGAAAGCTGACTCAGATAGTTTTCGGCCCAAGGGTTGCCAGCTATTTTTGCGTGTGTATACCAGCCAAAGGCTCTTTCCGCATCCTTGCGCACGCCCAGGCCTTGATTGTAGAGATGGGCCAGGTTCAGCTGGGCAGCTGCAAATCCCTGTTTGGCTGCGGCATGATACTGCAAGGCTGCGTTGCGATAATTGCGATCTACTCCCATGCCCAGATAATGCAGATTGCCCAGTGAGTTGCGTGCCTCGGGGTTGTTATTGGTAACTTCGCTTTGCAGCAGTTCGCCAGCACGAGAATATTGCCCCTTCGCCATGGCATCGATATAGCGGGAAGCGGGCAGGCGATCAATCAGATGAAAGGCGATCAGAATCGCGGGAAGCAGCCCCATCGAAATACCGAAGAACCATTGCCCTCGCGGGTGGGTTTGATCGGCATTGATTGCCCTGACAGACTGGCTGAGTAACTCAGACATCTGCCGTTGGCTGGCTTGTGATGAGCTCTTGATTCATGGTATAGAGCTTGAAGCGATATCGTGTCAATGCCGATATCTTCAGTTGAGTGTGAATAGTCGGCTTATTGTTGTCAATAGATACTCAAGGGTTAAAAAGTACCAGGGAGACGAGGAATGAAGAACACTCGGGAAGCGGTCAGAGCTTGTTTTCAAGCAATGTTTTTCGTGCTCAGCCTGCTGGTTTGTGTCGCCCAGGCACAGGCACAAGATGATCGTTGGCCGCAATTACGCAAGGCGTATTTTGGCGATACACTCGTGACGCTGGGCGATGACGTCATTACCATGGATGCCCCTGGCCGGGCGCATGATGCGGCGACAGTGCCTATTACGATAACGGTTGTGGATACAGAGCGTCAGGTACGCAAGCTTTATCTGTTTGTCGATCAGAATCCTTTGCCGTTGGCCGGAATTTTCAAATTCACTGAAGAGGCAGGACTGTGGCATGCGCTGGAGACGCGTATCCGTATCAACGAATATACCCATGTGCGAGCAGTGGGTGTATTGGCAAATGGGGAATTACACATGAGCGAGCGATTTGTGAAGGCCGCAGGTGGTTGCTCTGCCCCGGCAATGGCCGATATGGACAAGGCAATGGCGCGTGCTGGCAAGATGAAACTATTGCTCGACGAAGTAAACGCAAGCGATACTCTGCCCTTCTCGGAAGCGGTGATCAAGATCAGTCATCCGAACAATTCGGGTATGCAGTTTGATCAGATATCCAGGAATTACATTCCGGCCTTTTATGTGAACCACATCAAGGCCGACATCGACGGTGTGGAAGTGCTCGATGTGGAAACCAACTTCTCCATGAGTGAGAACCCGGTCATTCGCCTGGCCTTCAATGGCGAGATGAAAGCGACAACCTTGAACGTTGTCGCCATGGACTCCAAAGGTAATCAGTACGAGAAGTCAGCCTCGTTAACCACTCGCAATACCAATTAGAAACAACGCAGGGTAGATTCGGACTGGATTTCCAGCAAGGCATCTACACGCTCCTTGGCCCAGGTCGAGTCGCGGTAGAAAACACCGCGTTGGCCACGGTCTTGTTGCACTTGCATAACTGTCGAAATCTTTTCGTAGTCGGCAAAGCTCAGGCGCTCACGAATGAAGTCGATGCTACATGAGCATTGATGCAGCGATTCAAAACTGTTGCCATTGGCAGCCATGCAGCCCAGCACATAATCAGCAATGACAGGCGTCGGATATTCGTTGGATGTTGCAGTGCACTCTTCAGCATTTGCAACTTGCGCTGACGTCATCAATATCAACGATACGGCCAGAGAGCGGATGAGCCACGATACTTTGTACATGCGAAATAATCTCTTTGTGTGTGGGCCTGTCATTCCAGCGACAGAATGCGATTGAACTGCTGATCATCCGCTTGAGCGGTTACTGAGATCCGCAACACGCCGGCAGGGGCTGAGTCGCTGAACTTGAAACTGAAAAGGGCATGGCGGAAAATGGATGATGCTTCCAGATACGTATCATCGATGAAGGGTGAGAACGATACGTTGCTGGTCACTATCTCTTTTTGATCATACTGATCTTTACCGCTTTCTACGGCCAGCTCCTTGTTGGCCAGCGCGTCCCGGATACGATTTCTGAAGTACAGAGTGCCGCCGCCGGTTGCCGTTGCCATGCTTTGGGCAACATGTTCCAGCATGGCAATGACAACCGGGTTGCCGCGATAGCCTGAAAAAGGCGGTAATGGCAGGTTCCGGCTGTCTGTCAGGAAGTTGAGTTCGACATCGCGACGCCCTTCGGGAAGAGCCTTGATAATATTCAGGCTGGCGGTATCCACGATATTGTCTTCACCAGGGTTGATGGCTTTGTAGTGGTATTTGATGACATCGCCTTCGATGGTATTACTGAGATGACCTGTGTCGTAAATCAATGTCTGAACATCGGTGAGCTCTTCAAAGGCGTGGCTCGGCAGGGCGCACATTATCAACAGACAGCCCGCAGTGATGCGGCTGAACAGCTTGCGGTGCGGTTTGAGTGCCATTGATAGCTGCATGGTTAAGAAAAACTCTGGTAGAAAAATGGTGAGTTGTTTAGGGGGCGTCCGCATCTGAAATGCGCCAACTATTATGTGGACGACCCCTTAGGTAATTGTTTTACGATCCCTAAGTTAGTGTCCAACGCTTGTTAAAGTCAAGCAGGCTGATATGCATTTTTGCAGGCCTTGCATTCAAGCCTTGACGGCGCACTGAAGAGCACGTAGTCGGCTCTGACTGGGAGTGGTTTTAATCCTGAGAGGGGTTGTACTTGTAATAATAGTTGGTGTGTGTCGATCAGCGGGGTATCCCTGCCTGAGAGTGGGGGTAGGATGTCTGTTGACACAGACATCCATGGTCACCGCTCATGCTCTGCAGGATTCAAGAATCGTTCAATGTATCGTTCCCGCCTGTGCGCCATGTGTTGTTCTGGCTTGTGTTCAGTCTGCCAGGCATGAATGCGAACGCAGACACCGAAGTGGGGCCAGCGACTGACTCAGAAGTCGTCACGGAAGATGTTGACGGTTTCACTGTAAACGAGGTGGCAGCGGGTGTATACCTGCATCAAGGACGTCATGAGCAGATGTCAGTGTCCAACCGTGGTGATATCGTCAATAGCGGATTCATCATCGGTACGGATGCGGTTGCCGTGATTGACCCGGGCGGCAGCGTACAGAACGCCCGCTTGCTGAGCAAACTCATCAGAGCTCATACCTCGTTACCGGTGCGATATGTGGTGCTGACTCACATCCATCCCGATCATATGGCCGGGGTATCAGCTTTTCCTGCGACCAGTAAAGTGATTGCACACAGGCATTACCCGAGAGCTTTGGCACAGCGTGGTAATTTTTACTACGAACGATTCTCCACATTATTTGGTGGAAATATTGTGGAGGGCTTGCGTGTGCCGGACATTCTTGTCGACGAGAGCATGAGAATCGATCTGGGTGGGCGTCTGTTAAGCATCAGCGCTCATTCGACCGGGCATACGGACAACGACCTGAGTGTGTTTGATCACACGACGAAAACCTTGTTTGCCTCGGATCTGCTTTTTGCTCAGCGTACTCCGTCGTTGGATGGCAGTCTTGCCGGATGGCTGGATGTTTTGCGCAGCATTAAGAATGAAGACTACGCACTCGTGATTCCCGGGCATGGGCGCCCCGGCACTTGGCAAGAGGTTGCTACGCCTCAGATTCGGTATTTAAATGCATTGCAACATCGCGTGTCCAGTGACCTCGAACGTGGCCTCACTCTCTCGGAGGCTATTGAGGCTGGCATGCAGGAAACCAACGAGGAGGGATGGCAGCTTTTCGAAGAAATACATCCGACGAATATTACAAAGGCCTATACAGAACTGGAGTGGGATTAGCTCAAATCTGCTTGTTTTGGAGAGTTCAAATATTCGGATAGCTGGATATTTGTTGTTCGTATGGGCCTAATGTACAAGGCCATAAAGCCGATCATACGGGCTATTTGTATTGACCTCATTCGAAGTTCAGGTGTAATTTGTAGATATCTGATTAGTAACAAAAGCGAAAGACTTTTGCGCAGTCAGTGAATGTGGATCCGGGGAATATTTTTTCATTGTTTATACCTGCAATAAGCTCATGTCGACATGTCAGTGCGTTATGTCTCGTACGTGGCTATCTCCCGGAAATGCTCCTGCTGGACGATTCAAGTCTGGAAATGCCTGACTGACGTGTTTTTTCAATGGTCAGTTTTTCAAAGCTGCGCTGTTGAAAGCAAGGCACTGATGGGCATGCAAGGCGATGCATCGTTGAATGGGAACATCAAGTATTTTGAGTAATTCAAATATCTCAATCAAACTGTGGAGAGAGCAATGATAAAAAGCTTCGCCAGAACGACGGTGATAGCCACGCTGGCTACGGTACTTGCGGGAGTCGGTACCGCAAGCGCCAATGACGAGGTCAAGGAGTTGTCCGGCAATCCTGCTAACTGGGCTATGCAGACAGGCGATTACGCCAATACGCGCTACAGTAAACTGGATCAGATTACCGCTGAAAATGCGAAAGATCTGCAGCCTGTATGGACATTCTCGACCGGTGTCCTGCGTGGTCATGAAGGGGGGCCGCTGGTTATCGGCGACACCATGTACTTGCATACGCCGTTTCCTAATCGTGTTTATGCGATGGACTTGAACGAAGAGGGCCGCATCAAGTGGATGTACGAGCCCAAGCAGGATCCGGCGGTCATTCCGGTCATGTGCTGCGATACCGTCAACCGTGGACTTGCTTATGGCGACGGGAAGATATTCCTGCACCAGGCTGACACGACACTCGTGGCGCTGGATGTCGAGAATGGGGACGTCGTCTGGTCAGTCAAGAACGGTGACCCGGGCAAAGGTGAAAGTGGTACGGCAGCACCGATGGTCTATAACGACAAGGTATTCCTGGGTATATCCGGTGGTGAGTTTGGTGTTCACGGCAGCATCACGGCCTACAACATTGCAGATGGTTCACAGGCATGGCGTGGCTATTCCACGGGTCCTGATGACATGACTCTGATGGATCCTGAAAAGACCACACATCTGGGACAAGCTGTGGGCGTCGACTCAGGCACCGCAACTTGGGAAGGTGACCAGTGGAAGATCGGTGGTGGCACAACCTGGGGCTGGTTCTCCTTTGATCCGGAAGAAAATCTGATCTATTACGGCACCGGTAATCCAAGTACCTGGAACCCTGTACAGCGACCGGGCGACAATCGCTGGTCAATGACAATCTTTGCTCGCGACATCGACACTGGCATGACCAAGTGGGTCTACCAGATGACGCCACACGATGAGTGGGATTTTGATGGTGTCAACGAGATGATTCTGGTTGATCAGGAAATCGACGGTGAAGATCGCAAGACGCTGGTTCACTTTGATCGTAACGGTTTTGGCTACACCATGGATCGCGTTAGTGGTGAATTGCTGGTTGCCGAAAAGTTTGATCCGGCTGTCAACTGGGCAACACATGTCGATATGAAGACTGGTCGTCCTCAAGTGGTTGCCGAATACTCAACCGGTCAGAATGGTGAAGATGTCAATACAACAAACGTCTGCCCGGCAGCACTGGGATCAAAAGATCAACAACCAGCAGCCTACTCGCCGGACACCAATCTGTTCTATGTACCAACGAATCACGTGTGCATGGATTACGAGCCGTTTGAAGTGGAGTACACAGCAGGACAACCGTACGTTGGTGCAACGCTATCCATGTTCCCAGCTGGCAAGGTTACCGAAGATGGTACCGACAACCTGGGTAACTTCATTGCCTGGGATGCTGCCAAAGGTGAAATCAAATGGTCTATCCCTGAAGCTTTCTCAGTCTGGAGCGGTGCTCTGGCAACGGCCGGTAACGTTGTTTTTTACGGCACGCTGGAAGGTCATCTGAAGGCTATCAATGCTGAAACGGGTGAAGAGCTGTATCGCTTCAAAACACCGTCTTCCATCATTGGTAACGTAACGACCTGGGAGCACGATGGCAAACAGTACATCGGTGTGTTGTCAGGCCTGGGCGGATGGGCCGGCATCGGTTTTGCTGCCGGTCTTTCCGGTGATACAGACGGTCTGGGTGCAGTAGGTGCCTATAAGTCACTGTCCAGTTACACCGCTCTGGGTGGTGTGCTGACGGTTTTTGCTCTGTAATTACAGCCAATCTGGCCTGAAAGAGACACGTGCTCGTCGGTTTGATGTGACGAGTACGTGTTCTTACTGTCAGGCGTCTGTAATCCATTCTTCTTCAGTGATGATTGAGTGGCAGGTTCAGTTAGACGACTCGCTACTTTATTCGTATCAAGACATTACCGAACCGTTTTCATAATCTGCCATGAACAAAGTCCAAACACTCGCACTATGCCTTTTCGTTCTGTCGCCAACGTTTGCGAATGCTTCTGAGGGGGATGTGCCGCAGTACGTTGTAGAAGACGGGAAAGTCGACAAGGCAACCTACAACGGATATCGTCGTTTCCACGGTACGTGTCATGCCTGTCACGGTCAGGATGCCTTGGGTAGTAGCATTGCCCCGGCTCTGGTTGAATCGCTGAAAACCATGGACTACGAAACATTCAAGAAAACCGTGTACGAAGGTAGACAGACAACCGATGCCTCCGGAGCCGTAAACGCCATGCCATCGTTTGCCATTGACAAGAATATTACCAAGCATCTGGATGATATCTATCGATACCTCTCGGCTCGTGCCGCAGATGCTCTACCGCCAGGGCGTCCAGAAAAAATCCCCAAGAAGAAATCCTGATATTGATATGTCTGTTAATGGCTCATGTTTTCAGCTAACCGGATAGACGTGGTGAAGATTGCTCGAATCGTTGTCTTGCTGTCCGTGGTTGTTCTTGCCACGGCTGCCAGTCTGACGCAGGCAGCAAGTACCGGACGTCAGGCACTCACAACATCGCATTTGCGCGTTTGTGCCGATCCCAGCAACCTGCCTTTCTCCAACAAGGCGGGTGAGGGATTCGAGAACCGGATAGTGGAATTGATCGGCAAGGAGTTGGGGCGAGAAGTTCTATATACCTGGTTTCCCCAGACCACAGGCTTTATCAGAAATACATTGAAATTACGTCAGTGTGATCTTGTTTCAGGCATCACAACGACCAGCGAGACGGTTCAGAATACTAATCCGTACTATCACTCTGCGTATTCGATTGTTTATCGAAAATCACTGGGTGAGCCACTTGTCACGATCACGGACCCGCGGCTGAAATCGTTACGACTGGGAATCGTGGCAGGCACACCCCCTGGCGATATTCTTGCGGGTCAGGGCTTGATGGGAAACATCAAACCTTATCATCTCCTTGCAGATACTCGGCGTAATGCGCCCGCCAGGCAGGCAGTGTTGGATGTGGCTTCAGGAGAGACCGATGTTGCGTTTATCTGGGGGCCGATAGCTGGCTATTTTGCGAGTCAGTCAGAAGAGCCGCTGGTGGTCACGCCATTGTTGAACGAAGATCGCAGAGTTCGCATGAATTACCGCGTATCGATGGCCGTACGATACAACGAGACAGACTGGAAACACGAGATCAATGAAGTGCTGGCGAAGCTGCAACCGCAGATCGACGAGATACTCAAAGAGTACGGCGTGCCATTACTGAATGATCTTGGGGAGTTGCGAGATAGCAATCCATAACAAGCAGCTGTGGTTGACGTTATTGCTGTGTCTGGGTTGTTTCTCTGTCATGGCGGTGGAAGAGCCTGCCGAATACCGGATGGAACGGTACGATGACGAGGTGCCAGATACCTTGTCTGGAGCGGTACGTATTAGCGCCGTTGAAGCGTTGGAATTGCAGCAAGACAAGGGCGCGGTGATCGTGGACGTCATTCCCGAACATCGGCAGCCGGAAGAGTTGCCGGAAGACCAGTTATGGTTGCCGGTCCCGCATGAAGGCGTTGCTGGTGCGGTGTGGTTACCCGACGTGGGTTACGGCCTGTTGTCAGTAGTGACGGAGACCTATTTCAGGACTCATCTGGAAAAATTGACTGAAGGCGATTTGAAACATGCGCTGGTTTTCTATTGCCGGACAAACTGCTGGATGTCCTGGAACGCCGCCAAACGTGCTTTGGAATATGGTTATTCTTCGGTGTTCTGGTTGGCTGAGGGTATAGAAGACTGGAAGTTCGAAGGGTATGAGCTGGAAATGCTGGAGCCTGCAGAAGGAAAACGTCAGACAGATCGTTAAGCGACGATCACACTATTTGCAGGCGGTTTGGCTGATTTGTCAGGCCGCTCGCAGGCTGTCAGAAAAATCAGACAGATAACTGAAAATTCATAATTGCCTTTAAAGGGAGATGTAATGATGAAAAAGCGGATAGCTTCAACAGTCTTGTTGCTGGCAAGTGTTTTTGGTGCATCCACAGTTTATGCACAGGCGGGTTTGTTGACAGGCGGTGCAACCAAGCTTGAGCC
The DNA here is from genome assembly GCF_002215215.1 of Granulosicoccus antarcticus IMCC3135. Taxonomy (NCBI): domain Bacteria; kingdom Pseudomonadati; phylum Pseudomonadota; class Gammaproteobacteria; order Chromatiales; family Granulosicoccaceae; genus Granulosicoccus; species Granulosicoccus antarcticus. The sequence goes on from NZ_CP018632.1 coordinate 113,672, forward strand.
GATTACGCTCTCTTCGGGTATGCCGCTGGCGGACGCGCCTTATGAGCTGGAATCTGGCGGATATTATTCGATAGATATTGTCTGTGACGGTTCAGCAGAGCTGGCTATCTCGGGTTCCCAGTTTTTCCGGAATGTCTGGATGGATGAAGTCGTGATCAACGATATCGAAATCAGACCTTTGGGTATCGACAGTCTTGAGTTTGACGATGAAGGTACAGCGACACTGAAGTTCATAGCTATTCGGCCCGGTACCTACGAGGTTCGTATTCCCGGTACAACCGGGGAGACTCAGAAAGCCACGTTCACTATCAAGTAGTGGAGGTGCGCTATGAAAGCATGCCAATCCGATAGCAATAAGATCGGGCAGATGCTGCGCAAGGCTTTGGGGGTTGTCTGTACCATTCTGGTATTGACACCCGCTGCCTGGGCGAAGCAAGAGCTGGAAGTTCCGTTGCTCTATGTCAGCCGCGAAGAGCCCGTTCAGATTCCTTTGTCTCTACTGGATATTCCACCCGATCAGAATGGTCTGCTGGGAGCACAGCTGGGGCTTAATGATAATCAGACGACCGGCAATTTCCTGGGACATGCGTATTCGATGGAAAGTGTCGTGGCAACTGAAAACGGCGATATTGTCGAACTGGTCCGGCCCTTTGTCGAAGCCGGTCGAGTGTTGATCGTTGCGGATCTGGATGCCGCGGACTTGATAACGTTAGCGGACACCTTCGCGGAGGCGCTGCTGTTCAATGTGCGCTCCACCGATAATCATCTACGTAACGAGAGTTGCCGAGCCGGCATCTTCCATGTTGCCCCCAGCCGAGCCATGTTGACAGATGCACTGGCGCAGTTCCTATCCTGGAAACGTTGGGACGAGCTGGTGCTGGTTACTGGCAGACATGAAAATGATCGCCTGTATGCTCAATCCTTGCAGCAGTCGATGAAGCGCTTCGGACTGAAGATTGTCGAAAACAAGAACTGGACCTCTGTACCTGGCGCGCGCCGCACTGACTCTGGTCATCACAGTGTGCAGCAGGAAATACCCGTGTTCAGTCGTTTCAAGGATCATGATCTTGTATTGGTGGCAGATGAGCAGGATGAATTTGGCGAGTATTTTTCCTATCGCATGACTGAGCCTCGGCCAGTGGCTGGCACGCAGGGTCTGGTGCCTACCAGCTGGGATCGTACCCAGGAGCAATGGGGAGCTACCCAGATCCAGCGTCGCTTCCATCAATTGGCTGGTCGGGACATGACAGAACGTGATTATGCAGCCTGGGCCGCTCTGCGTGCCATTGCCGAGGGCGTCACTAAAACCAGTTCTGCGCAGGTGCAACAGGTGCGTGAATATCTATTGTCTAAGGATTTCAAGCTGGCCGCCTTCAAGGGTGTGCCACTGACTTTCCGAGGCTGGAACGGACAGTTGCGTCAACCCATCTTGCTGGTGGCACCACGCATGCTGGTCAGTGTTTCACCGCAAGAGGGGTTTCTTCATCAGGTCAGTGAACTGGATACGCTGGGTATTGATGAACCGGAATCGGTTTGTACGCAATTCAACTCTTAGAGCTCGCGATAAATGACTTTTTCACGAACCCTTGAATTTAGCTGAGGAAACAAGCAATGCACAGAATGAGTCGAATAGCATTACTGTCGAGTCTGATGATGGGCCTGGCTTCGCCGGCAATGGCGTATACGATTTACGTCTCCAACGAAAAAGACAATACCGTCAGCGTTATCGATGGCGAGTCTCTGGAAGTGATTGACACGATCACTGTCGGTCAGCGACCTCGCGGGATTGTTCTGAGTCAGGATGGTAACGAGCTGTATATGTGTACCAGTGATGATGATCATGTAGAAGTACTGAATCTTGACACGGGTAAAGTCACACATACCTTGCCCTCGGGTCCTGATCCGGAACTGATGGCTTTGAGTCCCGATGGACGCCGCCTGTATATAGCCAACGAAGACGACAATCTGGTTACTGTGGTCGATGTCGATGAACGACGCAAAGTGGTTGAAATACCCGTCGGTATCGAGCCTGAAGGCATTGGCTTGAGCCCGGATGGAAAGTGGTTGGTCAACACCTCGGAGACCACCAATATGGCCCATTTCATCAATACCGAAACGCTCGAAATCGATGATAACGTACTGGTTGATTCCCGGCCGCGTGTCGCCCAGTTCAAGCCCGATGGAACAGAAGTGTGGGTATCTTCGGAGATTGGTGGCACGGTATCCATCATCAATGCCGAGACTCGGGAAATCGAGCATTCAATTTCATTTGAAGTTCGAGGTCTGCCGCCCGAGGCTATTCAGCCTGTGGGAATCAAGTTGTCTTCCGATGGCAGTAACAAGGCCTATATCGCTCTGGGACCTGCAGCCAGAATAGCGGTGGTGGATATGCAAAGCTATGAAGTGGAGAAATATCTGCTGGTCGGACCCCGAGTCTGGAACATGGCATTCTCACCGGATCAGGATCGTCTGTTTACAACCAATGGTGTTGGTGGTGATGTATCAGTTATCGATCTGAAGAAAATGAAAGTCTTGAAGTCCGTCAAGGTCGGGCGTTTACCGTGGGGTGTGGTGGTAAGGCCATGAAAACAGCGGCTGCCAGGCAGGCTTGTCGAAACTTGTCTGTGTGTGTCTTGCTGAGCGTTTCTACCTATGGCGGGCAGAGCCTGGCGCAAGATGGCGATGTCGAATGGCCTTGTATACAGAGACTGGTACCGGAAATATCGGCGGCTGTCATGTGGCCTCTTCCCATTGAAGAGTCGATGCATGGCTTGTGGAAGAGCGATACTGTCATTCGTCCGCTGGCAGAACGTCTGGGTGATATGCCCGCTTATACCGAGGCTGAAGAAGAGACGGTCAGGGCTTTTGCACAAGGCGTTCCAGATCCGCAGAAAGAGGAGCGGCTGAGCCTGCTGGCGGCGGGTATCCTGGATGTGACCAATGGGCTTCGTCAGCAATACATCCGTGGCATCAAGCGCTATACCCGTCAGCAGATTGCAATTGCAGGACAAATCGGCGAGACACTCAATGGCATCAGCTCACTGGAAGAGAGCTCTGAGGGCGAGCCGGAATCCGCACCTGATGCGCAACGCGAGGAATTGCTGGCGACATTGAAATGGCATGAGCGTGTGTACGACCAGCGTGAACACGCCATCCGCTCCTTGTGTGATCAACCAGTTGAGCTGGAGGAGACGCTTAGTGATGTACTCAGGGATCTGGCGCAATACCTGCCATGATCCCCAGCCAGCAGCCTCATTGCCTGACTGCTGGTAATGTCTGTTGGCGTGTAGGGCGTGTAGGGCGTGTATTGATCTGGAGCATTTGGTTTTGCGGCTGGACCATGAATCTGTCTTTGGCGCATGCGGCCAGTGATTCTCCTGCGGTTTTAGCGCCGCCGCATGAGATGCAGGGTGAGTTCGTCAATCTTGATGGATTTCGTCTGCGTGTTGATTGTCAGGGCCAGGGCGATGTCACGATCTTGTTCGAGCCTGGTCTGGGCGGCAGTGCCTTTGAATGGCGGCCATTACAGCAGATGCTGATGTCTCGTGCGACTGTCTGTGTTTACGATAGAGCAGGCTACGGCTGGAGCACGCGCTCACCAAAACCACGCACCGCAAGATACCTGGCTATGGAAGCGGATCAGATGCTGACGGCTATGAATATCAAGGGGCCATTGATTCTGGTTGCCCATTCTTTTGGTGGCTTTATTGCGCGTATGCTGGCATTGCAACGAAGTGAACAGCTAATCGGTCTGGTGCTGATAGACACTTCTCACGAGTTGCAACTGGAACGACTGGAAAAACTGAAGGGCAGTAGCATGATGCCCAAAGGAGCTAGCTTTGTTATCAGTCCGCCCGAGATTCCCGCAGCCCTACCTGTCGATGTGCAGGAAGACATTCGGCGTTTTTCCCGTACACGCAAGACCTATGCTGCTTTGCATGCAGAGATGGGTGGTTTCAGAGAGTCTGCCTATCAGGTACGCAGAAGTCGGGTTGAGGTGAGCTGTCCGGTGATAGTTATCCGGCGGGGCAAGGATTTACATGCCAGTGAATACAAGGGTGATCTGAAAACTGCTGTCTGGGAAGAGTTGCAACAGGATCTGGCCAGTCTCAGTCCACTGGGCAAAGTGGTTGTTGCCCAACAGAGCGGACATCATGTGCATGCGGACCAGCCTGAGCTGGTTGCTGATGTGCTGTTGTCACTGCTGGATGAACTGCCTGCCGGGGAGAGTGCCTCGCGGCATTGATGATCATGCAAAACAAGCGCTTATATCCGGCAAAGACTGCCCAGATGCGAACCGACCGACGATCGTTTCTACAGCTTGGTGGTTTGGGGTTGCTGGGAGCGGGGGTGGCCGGTGTGAGCGATGCCGCAGAGCCGCCAAGCTGGTCTGAAGCAGGCGGTGGTTTTTCAAATTACGGCCAGCCAGCTGACACTGAGCAACGAACCATTCGCTGGATATCCGCCAACCCGGCGGTCCCCGGTGAAGGCGTCAGCTGGACTCCTTTGCACGAGCTTGAAGGCACTATCACGCCGAACGGTCTGCATTTTGAACGACATCATAACGGCGTGCCTTCGATAGATCCTGATGAGTGGTCACTGTTGGTCAACGCCAGCGGTGAACGAAGTTTGCGCTACTCCCTGGCTGATTTGCATCGATATCCCTTGCAATCTCGCATACTGTTCATTGAATGTGGCGGCAACAGTAATACGCTGTGGAAGCCGCAGCCGGTACAAGCCGCTGCGGGTCATTTGCATGGGCTCGTCTCCGGCTGCGAATGGACTGGAGTGGCGTTGTCTGTTTTGTTGCAAGAGGCTGGCATCTCGACACAGGACAAGTGGTTGATCGCGGATGCGATGGATGCCTCTGGTGTGACGGTCAGTTTGCCGATAGCCAAATGTCTGGACGATGTGCTGGTCGCCCTCTATCAGAATGGCGAAGCCTTGCGGCCTGAAAATGGTTATCCGGCTCGCCTGGTGGTGCCGGGCTGGGAAGGTATCGTTAATGTGAAATGGCTGCGTTCACTGAGTTTGTCGGATGTGCCGTTGATGTCAAGATTCGATACGGTCAGCTATACCGACCTGCAAAAGGATGGAATCGCCGAACGCATGACCTTCGAAATGGGCGTGAAGTCCATCATCACCTCACCTTCGGTGGGTCAGCAACTGACAACGACGGGCGACTATGAAGTACGCGGGTTGGCCTGGAGTGGGGCAGGCCGTATTCAGACGGTGGAACTCAGCGCTGATGGCGGCAGAAACTGGGTACCCGCCCATTTGCAGGAACCGGTTCTGGATCGCGCTCTGACACGCTTCAGACTTCCCTGGCATTGGGACGGACGAGCTCAGGTATTGATGAGCCGGGCAACGGACACCGCCGGTGCCCGTCAGCCGAGTCGTGATGAATTGATCTCGGCCAAAGGAGGCAATGTCTATTATCACTACAACGGCATCTGTGCCTGGGCCGTCGATGTTGATGGGGACATCAGTCATGTTTATGCGTGATGTCTGGCTTGGGAAAAGAAATGGTTTCATGTTCAGTGGCCGCTGAAGAGCGTAGCGGCTCACGCTGCCTGACAACTTGCCTGCTGTTAGTGTCGTGCTGTTTGATGCTGACACCAGCACTTGTCGAGGATACGTCCGATACATGGATCAGCGATCGCTGGGAGGGACCGGCTCTTGGCCAGCCACTGAGTGATGCAGATAAGCTGGACTTGCCGGTACACGTGTTTGCCGATGGTAGCGGCTTGCCTGCTGGTGCAGGCACTGCGACAGAAGGCGCCATACTCTATGCTCGGCAATGTGCGGCTTGTCATGGTAGCCAGGGGCAAGGTGGCAAGGCTGTCGAATTGGTGGGTGATCGTTCATTGCTGGTCAGTGAGTTTCCCGATCGGGGTATTGCCACATTCTGGCCGAACGCGGCAACTCTATTCGAGTATGTCTATCGATCAATGCCACCTGAACAGCCGGCCTCGCTCAGTGCGAACGAGCTTTATGCCATTCTGGCATTCGTACTGGAGCTCAATGATTTGCTGGCACCGGGGGACTCGCTTGATGCCGCTCTGCTCAGTACTATCGAGATGCCGAATCGTCAGGGATTTCGTACTATTGCGCGTTAATGGCGTGAAATTATCAAGCATTCGACTCGGCCTGCGTCACAGTGTGTGGTACCAAAGTGCAACAGCTCAGAGTCTGTCGGTGTGTTCTAGTGTGTACACTGTTTTAAAGATAAACCGATGGGGAAAACATGAAATTGCGATTTACAAACCTGTTGGGTTTTGTATTGATGCTGAGTCTTGCTTCGGTGTCTGCGATAGCGGCAGATTCCACGGTGCGCGTGGGGGTTCTCAAGTACGGTACGGTTAACTGGGAGCTGAAAACCATGCAGCATCATGGTCTTGACAAGGCTAACGGTTTTGAACTGGAAATCGTGCCGTTTGCGGGCGGAGATGCCACACGAATTGCCTTGCTGGGAGGCGACGTTGATATCATTGTTTCTGATTGGCTGTGGGTCTCCCGGCAACGTGCAGAAGAGCGCGACATGACCTTCGTTCCCTACAGCTCTTCAGTGGGCGCCATCATGGTGCCGGGCGAGAGTCCAATGCAGAGCCTGGCAGATCTGAAAGGGCAGAAAATCGGTGTTGCCGGTGGTCCGCTGGACAAGAGCTGGCTATTACTACAAGGCATGGCCAAGCAGGAATACGGTTTTGATCTGGCGGCGGAAAATGAAATCGTTTTCGGAGCACCCCCTTTGCTGGCAGAAAAGGTGCGCGACGGTGAACTTGATGCTGTGCTCAACTACTGGCATTACTGTGCTCGACTGGAAGCTGATGGTTTTCGTCGATTGGTCAGTGCCGAGCAGGCCGCTAATGCGCTGGGTTCCAGCGGTCCGGTATCGGCCATTGGTTATGTGTTCACCGACAGCTGGGCAGAAAATAATCCGGCAGCAGCCTTTGTAAAGGCTTCGCGCGCCGCCAAACAGATCATGCTTGAATCCGATGACGAGTGGCAGCGACTGGCTGATAATGGCGACATCAAGGACGGACCGGCTGCACTGACGGTGCTGCGTGATAGATTTCGTGAAGGAATTCCAGCACGCGCTCAAGCTGATGAAGTGAAAGATGCCGGCATCATCTACGGTGTGTTGAGCGAATTGGGAGGCAAGAAGCTGGTTGGTAACTCGCCAGACATGAGCGAAGGCACCTATTGGAACGGTATGCCACAGTAGCTATATTGCAATGATGACCCCTGATAGCGTAATCACAATCGGTATAGACAGGTGAAGGGGGGGCGTCTTCAATCACTGGGGCAGCTTGTCCTGTCCCTGGGTCTGTTTCTACTGGTCTGGCAATTGGCTGCACAGGCTGTGGACGATCGGACCTTGCCAACCCCGATGGCTGTCTGGCAGTCGATGGTGGTCGAGTGGCGTGCCGGTGATCTGTTTTTTCATCTGGGTGCCACCTTGCTGCGGGTGCTGGCCGCCTTTCTGGTGGCGATGACTATCGGTTCTGCCATTGGCATCTGGCTTGGTATGCAACCATTGGCAGATCGTCTGGTAGACCCCTGGCTGATTCTGTTGCTCAATATTCCGGCGCTGGTCATTATCGTACTCAGCTATATCTGGTTCGGACTGAATGAGGCTGCAGCGATTGGTGCGGTCGCTCTCAACAAGATTCCCAACGTGGTGGTGACCTTGCGCGAAGGGGCTCGTTCGCTCAACCCTGAGTATGCCGAAGTGGCAGTGGTGTATCGTTTCGGTTTCTGGAAACGTCTGCGACATGTTGTTTTGCCGCAGTTACAGCCATTTTTTGCAGCGGCGACCCGTTCGGGTATTGCTCTTATCTGGAAGATCGTCCTGATTGTAGAATTGCTGGGACGCTCCAACGGTGTGGGATTTCAGATTCATCTGTACTTCCAGTTGTTTGATGTGGCTACCATCCTGGCCTACACCCTGGCGTTCGTTGGCGTCATGTTACTGGTGGAATATCTACTTCTCCAGCCTCTGGACAAACATGCCAATCGATGGCGTGGTGCCCGTGTCTGAATCGGCAATGGAAAGTGACCTGATGACGGAACAAGCTTTGCGTGTCTGTGTTCAGGGGCGACGTTTTGCACTGGCTGGTGGCGATACATTGCATGCTGTGGGTGCGCTGGATTTCTCTTTGCCTGCCAATTCATTCACCTGCATCGTAGGGCCATCTGGTTGCGGCAAGACCACCACCTTGCGAATGATTCTCGGATTGGATAAACAATATGATGGCAGCATTCATTTGCCGGGTAATGGTCCGATAGCTGCGGTCTTTCAGGAGCCTCGCTTGTTACCGTGGCGCACGGTTGAACAGAACATTCGCCTGGTCTTGCCAGAATCTCGTCAGAATGACTCTCTTGATGAGCTGCTGGTCAATCTGGGACTTGAGGATCTGCGTGGTTTCTACCCCAACCAATTATCATTGGGGTTGGCACGGCGGGTGGCTCTGGCCCGGGCGTTTGTGCTCAGACCACAGCTACTGGTGCTGGATGAGCCCTTTGTTTCGCTGGACGAGCCTACCGCGGTACGCTTGCGTACTCTGTTGCTGGATCTGTGGCAGCTACGTCCCACGACTATTCTGATGGTGACGCACAATGCGGAGGAGGCGGCATCACTGGCCGATCGTATCCTGGTGTTCAGTAAACGACCGGCGCAGATCCTCAGGAGCATCGATATTGATACGCCTCGCCAGCAACGGGATCGGCCGGTGATCGATTCTATTGTCAGTCGTCTGGGTGACTGAGGATTTCTGAAACAGACAAACTGATACTTGAGTTAGGGATAGTTTCACGATCCCTTAAAGGCCGGTCTTCAGGCTGATGCTGTGCGGGCTGCCCGGAAGCGTCGGGCAGGATTGTATGACCAGCTTGCGGCCATGAAAAAGGCCAGGGTACAGCCGGTTACCACCAATAGGGCGATGAAGTTGAACTGACCATAAAAGGCAAAGCGAATAGCTTCGACGGCATGACTGAACGGATTCCACTGGCAGATGCGGGCGAGCCAGTCGCTGGATTCACGCATTTTCCAGATGGGATACAGCGCTGATGAAAGAAAGAACATCGGAAAGATCACAAAATTCATGACTCCGGCAAAGTTCTCCAGTTGCTTGACCAGCGATGCGATAAGCAATCCGAGTGATCCCAGCAATATGCCCGTGAGGATCATGACCGGTAGTGCCAGCAAGACACCGTCGAAGGCAAATTCGATACCCGCTATCCAGGCTACCAGCAGGAATGTGGCAATCTGCATGAGTGAGACCATGACGCTGGCGAGAAGTTTGCACAGTAATAGATACCAGCGAGGCAAAGGTGCGGTCAATAGCACCCGCATACTTCCCATCTCCTGGTCATAGACCATAGACAGGGAGGACTGCATGCCGTTGAATAGCTGGATCATGCCGATCAGCCCTGGCACGATATAAACCTCGTAGCTGATATAGGTCTGGTAGGGCGGAATGATGGACAGACCCAAAGCCGCCCGGAAGCCTGCAGCGAAGACCACCAGCCACAGCAAGGGGCGCACGAGGGCGGCGATGAAGCGCTCTCGCTGCTGGAGAAAACGCATGAGCTCTCGGCGTACGATGCCGGCCATCGCCAGCCAGTAGAGTTTCATGATTGCATTACCCTTTGCATGAGTGCCGTCAAGTCAGCGACCTGCTCCTCGGCACACAGCTGCTGGGCCAGACCATCGCGTTGCAGCTGCCCGTTGTGCATCATCAGCACACGATCGCTGTCACTTATCTCATCGATCAGGTGAGTGGCCCAGAGCACCGCACAGCCCTGCAGATCGGGCAGGGCGTGGATGTAGTGGATAAGTTCGGTGCGGGTCGGTATGTCCAATCCCACCGTCGGTTCATCAAGCAGCAGAATGCTCGGATCGTGCAGTGTGGCTCGTGCAATCTCTACTCGCCGTCGATGTCCACCGTTGAGAGTGCGTACCTTGTGGTTGCGCCGATCCTGTAAATCCAGACGTTGCAGCGCTCTGTCGATACGGTGGCGTGCATCTGGACGAGTGATGCCATGCAAGGCGCAGAAGTACATGAGGTTCTGTTCCACACTCAGATCCAGATCCAGCGTCTGTGACTGGAACACGATGCCCAGAGGGGCCAGAGCATTGGCACCCTGCAGCAACGTTTTGCCATTGATGGCTATGGAGCCGCTGTCAGGGGCAAACAGTCCGCAGATCAGAGAAAACAAAGTGCTCTTGCCCGCGCCGTTGGCTCCCAGCAACATGACGTTTTCAGCCGCTTCGATGCGGATGGATACATCGTCCAGAGCTTGCTTGCTTCCATAGTTGAAGCTGACTTTGCTGATGTCCAGCGCCGGCAGTGTTGCCTGCGTGCTGGCATCGTCTGGAGGCTCGGTTGTTACCATCGGGCTGCTGTTCATGAATGACTCGAAAATAGCACGTTGAACGTTGGCTGGTTTGCCATTATGCAGCGATTGAACCGGGTAAATCTTCTGGGCCTAAAAACGAATAGTCATAATTACATGACACGCGTAGGATGAAGCGGATGGTATTCAAGCGACCCCTATCATGAGTGATCCTTCCCAAGTTCTGATTATCGATGATCACCCATTGTTCAGAGAAGCATTGGGCTCAGCGCTGGCATTGGCGTACCCGGAGGCCAGGTCCCGGGAGGTGAGCAATCTGGATGATGCGGTCAGTGTGCTCGAGGCAGATCGCGAGTTTGATATTGCCTTGCTCGATCTGAATATTCCGGGTGTCAATGGTTTTGAAGGCCTGCTCAGACTGCGGACTCTGCACCCCAGGTTACCGGTGCTGGTCGTATCAGGCCTTGAGAATGAGCAGATCATTGATGAGGCCATCACTTATGGCGCTGCCGGATTTCTACCCAAATCGCTGGGGCGTGAGGTGCTGGCAACGGCCATCGCCATCATCATGGAAGGCGGTATCTATGTGCCAGACAGGCTGGATACGGATCATGGCGCCGATGCTGCGAACGACAACGCCAGAATTATCGAGCGGCTCTTGAGTCTGACTCCGCAACAGCTGCGCGTACTGTTCATGTTACGTGAAGGTTTGTTGAACAAGCAGATTGCCTATGAGCTGGATGTTGGTGCCACAACGGTCAAGAAGCACGTGTCAGAAATCCTGCGCAAGTTAAGTGTTCACAGTCGTACCCAGGCTGTTATCGAAGTGTCAAAGCTGGATCAGGATGATCTGTTCGATGTGGAAAAACGCTTCCTTAACTGAGAGCTGGTGCGCGGTGAGGCCTGTCTAGTTCTCGCTCAGGTCTGCGGCTCGCGCTCTCAGATGCATCAGCAGGGCTCGTAGTTGTGCAGGTTTGACCGGCTTCTGCATGATTTCCAGTCGCCGTTGATCCGCCATGGCCCAGAGTCTGTCTGATGGGGCCGCAGTGACAACAACAGCCGGCAGACGTCGACCGGTACGCTGGCGCACGATGCGAATTATCGAGGTGCCGCGTTCATTGTTGTCCAGATGCTGATCGGCAATGATCAAGTCCGGTTCCCAGGACTTGTCATGGTTCAGGACATCCATGGTTTCCTGGGTGGAGCTGGCCACACGCAGGTCACATCCCCACTGGCTCAGTAGAGTGTTCATGGCCTTGAGCGCCACCAGATCATTTTCGATCAATAGTATTTTCGTATTGGCAAGCTGCGCACCGCTGAGCTTTTCGGGCATCCGGCCCCCTGCCAGAAACTGTGTTGGTTCCTTGAAGGGCAGGGTCAGCTTGAAACAGGAGCCTCTGTCGACACGGGAATTGACCGTCAACTCGATATCGAGCGCATTCACCATACGTTCAACGATGGCCAGGCCCAGACCCAGGCCTGCATAGGAACCATCCAGTTCATTCTGTCCCTGGGCGCAGCGATGGAACTCGACAAAGATCTCTTTGATGCGAGCGGGTTCGATGCCGATGCCGGTGTCGGCAATGCGCACATGTACCTTGCCTTCATGACGTCCGGCAACCAGCAGTGCGCCGCCTTCGCGTGTGTAGCGTAGTGCGTTGGTGACGATATTCTGAATGGTACGACGTAACATGGTGGGGTCGGACCAGACGTGCAGACCGCTGCGTTTGACTCGTAGTTTGAGATTGCGAACGCGGGCGACCGGCTCGAAGTCAGAGGCAATGGAATCGAACAGATTGTCGAGTGAGACGGTTTGCCAGTTAGGGTGCACATCGCCTGCATCGAGTCGCGACATGTACAGCAGATTACGCAACAGATCGTCCATGGTCTCCAGCGATTGTTCAACCTGTCTGGATAGCCGCACGCCTTCATCGCTGGCTTGTATGGTGCTGAGTGAGGACATCAGTAGCATGGCAGCATTGAGAGGTTGCAATACATCGTGACTGGCTGAGGCCAGAAAACGGGTCTTTGAGAAGTTGGCTTGCTCCGCAGCATCCTTGGCGGTGACCAGCTGCAGGTTGGTCTGTTCCAGATCGACCAGTGTGCTGGATAGCTCCATGGTTCTGCGCCGCACCTGTTCCTCAAGCACGATGGCGGCTTGAAACAGGGAATAGGCATTGCCTTGCTGATCCATGGAGCGTTCGACCCGTTCCATCAGAGCTTTGTTGATCTTGCGAAGCTTGCGTAGCTCCTCCTGTTCGGCACTGCCCATGATTAACGCGTCTATGGCTTGGGAGGGACGCCAATGGCGATCCCGGTAATGGTTTGATTGTCGTGTAGTGAGTTGAGCTGTTCGCCATAGGCATTGAAGCCGACGAAACGTTTTTCCCGGTAAAGAGACGATATCCGGTGTGTGGTCTGGCGGTTGCGTGCATCGAGTTTGCGAGCGATGCAGTCGAATCCGAACATCAAATCGATGGCCCCGATTTCCGTTTCAACCTCTTCGATGGCCTTGCGTGAAGAGGCAACCATGCCTTCGGAGCGCGCCACCGTCAGCACCAGGCCATTGTCGATGGCACAGAAGAAGGTCAGAGACTGATCATCATTCAATTGCTGGATGGCGCGACAGTAATAGCGGCCGCCAAAACGCACGATGACTGAATAGGAGGCAAAGCTGCCAGCGTTCAGTTCTTCGGTGCTCATGCCGATCGCATTGGCATAGGCGATGGCGGCAGGCTCAGCATTGAATTCACTGACACGACGCAGATCCGGATCAGCTTCGGTGACGACCAGTTTGTGTTCTGTCGGGACGAAATTGTTGTTGGTGAATATCTGACAGGGCAGGCGACAGTGAATCAGGGTCAGAACCGAGGCACTGCTCAAGACCTGGCCATTGCTTATCTGCGAGGTGCTCTGGAAGTGCAGGTCGTCTCCTGCCGAACCACCAATCAGGGGAATGCCTTCCAGGCCACGATCGATGGCAACTGTGACGGTTTCCTCAGAGTAGGAGAGCCCGTCAATCAGGTTCATGGCAAACAGGCCGCGCTTGTCATCCGGGTTGCCCAGTTCGAGAAGAAACTGATTGCGTGTATCGCTGGTGAGCCTGGCAATCGTCTCCATGCCCAAGGCTGCGACATTGTCCATGACCAGTGTCATGACTTCGAACCAGAGAGCTGGCAGCAAGATTACGACAAAACCATGCTCCTGCATGCCATCAGGCGTCACTTCGCCGCTGGTGGAGCAACCGCAGAAGGTCAGAGAAGGCGCCAGTACGGCCAGTTGGGAGACAATATCGGCGGCTTGATGCCGCGTGGGTGAGAACCAGATGATTGCCAGTGCGCTCTCTTCACTCGAGCTGTGTGTCGCAATGCTCTGGCACAGGCTGATGGTGTCAGCCGTGTCGCTCCATAGAACCTGCACGCCACTGGCATAGCGTTGGGTCTTGATGGTGTTGGCGGAGGCATCCACGATGAGGCGAGGAATTTTCTGAGAAAAATTGAAGGCTCAGTGTGTCATAAAGCTTGTGCTGCCGTGAAGCTTGATGATCGCTCTGGTAGTCTGAACTGTGCCTGATGACAGGCAGGCAGATAACAGAGAATGTGCATGAGTGAGTCTGAAGACAAGCCCCAGGGTCAGGCATTGCCTGAGCGCCCGGACGAATGGCTGAACGGTATCGCGGCGGAGGCCTGGCAGGCTTTCAATGCCATGGAGACCACCAAGCGACGGCATTTTTCCTTGTTGGAGGTCATGGATAATCGCAAGAAGAATTACAACATCGATCCCTATGAGCGGGAAAAGGCCATGTTGGCTTACCTGCTGCGTGATCATGATGAGCAGGTGCGACGCTTTACCGAGTCGAGCAGGGAGCTGAAGGCTCTGGATTCAGAAGCTCACAAGGCTCTGTTTATCTATATTGGTGAAATCAGCCAGGACTCGCTGACTCCACGCGTGACCCATTGAGCCGGGCTGGCAAAGCTTGAGCTTGCAAAACAATGACCTTCACTTAAGACGATGTAGCTCGACGCGGCGGTTGGCGCGTCTGCCAGCAGCCAGGGTATTGTCGTAGGCGGGTGCTGATTCGCCCATGCCCCGTGCCTTGAGTTGCGCAGGCTCCACGCCGAGTAGTTGAAGGTAGTAGCGCACAGCCTCTGCCCGTTCGCGGGAATCTCGCTGATTGATGTCAACCCGACCTGCGTTGTCGGTATGTGAACGGATTTCGAAAACGCTCTCCGGCATTTTCTGCAAGGCGCGGGCAACACGCTCCAGCACTTCGCGGCTGGCCACATCCAGATAGCTTTGACGACTGGCAAAGCGCACGCCTGTCAGCCGCACAGGGTCTTCATTGGCGCAGCCCAGTTCGTCAGCCCTGTCTTTCAAGACGGAAGCCGAAGGTACTGGAATAGCCAGGGCGGGTGTTGGACGCAGGGCCAGAACCTCACTGGTCGGGGGCAGGCACAAATCCCTTGAATCAGGCACACCATCATCATCGATATCCGGGGAGCAGCGTTCGTCGCTAGTTGAACCAGGCGAACAGGGCTCTGTGACCAGACTTTCGAAGGGGGATAGAGAAAAGCGCAGGCGCAGGGCCGGTAGCTGTCCGCCCGTTTGCCGGTAAGTGACGACTTGCCCGCGGGTTTGCCAGTCTCCGGATGGAGTTTGGGGCACTTGTTCCGATGTGCTCGGTTGCAGGCTGGCATCAGCATCGAGTTTGAGCAAGCTGACATTACCCGGCAATATCCAGGTGAGAGACCATTGCACCTCTTCGGCCTCTGTGAATCGGATGTCAAGCTGCTCGAGGGCCGTATTCAGTTCGAAAACACCAGGGTAGGGCTCGCTGAGTCCTTGTTCGTAGCGATGCTGGTAACGGGTCATGACACTGCCCGAGGATAGAGAAAGCTGATCGGGATTTTGCTCATGAATGCTGGCGAATGCCTGCCAGTCGGGGCCTGCGAAGCGAGTTTCCTGTGTTACGCGCTCGGCAGGTAACGTTGCCACAACGGGATTAGCGCTGGTCGCCAGCCACTGCTGGGCAACATAGTGCCGTCCGTCTGGATCGAGCACAATCAGCCGGTCACTGATGGATTCTGCCTGCAGAGCGGAGGAGGTGAGACTGGCCAGCAGCAAGAGGCCAAGGTTAAGTGATTTTCGAGCGTCAATCGGTCGAATCCTGAGTCTGTTCGCCATAAAATAGAGAGTTGGGCGCGATAATTTGCGGCGCTTGCGTGTGTGTGGGGCCTGTGGATGGAATAAGCCGCCGCTGAGAACGGTGGAGCTTGGTACACTGGCCTCAACGCAGAACCCGCGTTGGCGGGCGTAGAGAATAGACCAATTACGCATGTTGAAACAAACCTGGCTTACTGGCATTACCACTTCCGGAACACCCCACCTGGGTAACTATGTGGGTGCGATCCGACCAAGCGTTGACGCAAGTCACGATCCGGAGCGAAGCGGCTTTTATTTTCTGGCCGATTATCACGCCCTGATCAAGAATCAGGACCCGGCCATGCTGCGCCAGTCGCGGCAAGAGATATCCGCCGCATGGCTTGCACTGGGCTTGAATACGGAACGAGCGACCTTCTACCGGCAATCCGACATCCCCGAGATCATGGAAATGGCCTGGATGCTGACGTGCATGACCGCCAAAGGTTTGTTGAACCGGGCCCATGCCTACAAGGCATCGGTGCAGGACAATGTTGACAATGGCGCCGCTGATCCGGACAAGGGCATCACTATGGGTCTGTTCAATTACCCCGTGCTGATGAGCGCCGATATACTCATTTTCAAGGCCACGCATGTACCGGTTGGCCGTGATCAGACACAGCATCTGGAAATGGCACGCGACATTGCGCAGCGCTTCAATCATCATTATGGCGATCATCTGGTGCTGCCCCAAGCGGTAGTGGACGAACACGCCTCGGTGCTCGCAGGCCTCGATGGACGCAAGATGAGCAAGAGTTACGGCAACACCATTCCTCTGTTCGAGACAGCGAAGAAGCTGCGTAAATCGATCATGAAAATCAAGACCAATTCGCAGGAACCTGGTGAGCCCAAGGACCCGGAAGACAATACCGTGTTCGAAATCTACCGGGCATTTGCTACAGACGAACAAGTGCAAGTCATGCGCCAGGCCTATGCTGATGGCATCGGCTGGGGCGATGCCAAGCAGCAATTGTTTGAACTGGTCGATGGTGTGCTGGATGAGCCACGCAAGCGCTATGACGAATTGATGGCCAATCCGGCACAGATTGATGCGGTTCTGGCACTCGGTGCTGAGAAGGCGCGTGATCTGAGTCAGCCGATGCTGGCAGAGCTGCGTCGTGCCGTGGGTGTTGCGTGAATCCGGTCCTGGTCAATCGCTGGCGCGGCAATGCCATCGAAAGCCGGCATCGCGGCTCTGTTGCCGTGGTGGAAGCCACCGGGCGGGTCATTGCCGCGTTGGGTGATGTTCAGCGAGCGGTCTTCCCGCGTTCCGCCATCAAGTTTTTGCAGGCGATACCGTTTGTCGAAAGCGGCGCAGTAGACACCTACGATCTCGACGATCGACATATTGCACTGTCCTGTGCGTCGCACAATGGCGAGCCGATTCATGCCGGTCTGGCGCAGGACTGGCTAGAGCGTATCAAATGTGACCACGACGATCTGGAATGTGGAGCTGAGCTGCCCATGCATCAGGCGACCCAGTTCGAGCTGATGTCAGAAGGGCGTGGGCCGCAACGTATCCATCACAATTGTTCTGGCAAACATCTGGGTTTTTTGTCTACCTGCAAGCAACTGGGTGAACAGACTGACAACTACCGACTGTACAACCATGCTGCTCAACAACGCTGGTTCGAGGTGTTGGAAAGTGTCAGTAACACCCGTGTTGCCCAACTGCCCTGGGGATATGACGGCTGCGCCATCCCCACACTGGCAATTCCGTTGCAACGCATTGCGCTGGCCATGGCCAGATTTGGCGATGTATCAAGATTCGAAGGTCCCCGACGCGAAGCGGTCGAGCGCATTCATGCGGCGATTACCAGCAATCCTTACCTGGTTGCCGGCAAGGAGCGTCTGTGTACGGCGCTGATGGAGAGACTGGCACCTCATATCATGATCAAGGTGGGTGCTGATGGAGTTTATACGGCAGTGATACCAGAGCATGGGCTGGGTATTGCCCTGAAGATTGACGATGGCAATGATGCCGCGGCACGCGTTGCCATCGGTGCCGTGTTGCAGCGTCTGGGTCTGTTGTCCGGTGAAGACATCAAGGCTCTCAACGAATATCTGCGTCCTTCTGTGGCCAATTCGCGTGGCGAAACCGTTGGTCGCATCGAGCCTTCTTCTGACTGGGAGTCACTTACGGCGTAAGTGGCGTGTCCTCACAAGCAACCAGAGAATGATAATCCAGTTGTTCCTGGTTGCTGCCGTACTCCGATATCTGCTGTTTCAACAAGGCTAGCTGGCGCAGCCGGATCAATTTGTGGAGCTGAGTGCCAAGGCGCTCTTGCTCGAGGAGCTCAAGGTCCAGGTCGGCAAACTGTGTCTGGGCCTCCACCAGGCTTGAATAGTCCGGCATCTGACTGATTTGATCAGCGATCAGCAGTAGCGAGCCGTTACTGGCCAGCGTCTGATAGGCACCTGTATAGGGCCCCATCAATTCGGGCCAGTGCTGCATCAGTGCAAGCTGCAATTCAATTTGTTTGCGCCCTATCTGGTTCTCCAGCAGGTGGCGCTGTTCTATTGTTGCTTGCTGCTGCTGGTCATTCAGGGCCAGTTTCTGGCGAATGGCAGCAGGGGCTGCCCCAGCGGCAGTGTCCACTGCGGCAGTTCCCACTGGGGTATCAATCTCGTATTGGCTGGCCAGTTGCGCGAACATGCGTGAATATTCGTTGTCGGGCAGAATCGCAGGAGAGGGTAGCCAGCGCAGATACCAGGGTTGCCACTGATCCAGATAATCTTCGCTGGTCGAGCGTGACAGATCGGTGCTCACGGCTTGCTCGAGGGTGTACAGATGAGCTTCGCGCAGTGTGGTGATGCCATCCTTATTGGCATCCGGGTTGTGACTGGTTGCCTGGCCATTGCGATCCTCACCGGCAAGTGCTGCAAAGAAGTAGGTGGTGTAATCACGATAGTCATCGGTGTCGATGCTTGCACTACAGCCTTCTGCCAGGCGATAGGCGGACTCGGCGGTAAAGCCACAGCGAGGCGTGGAATTGAGTTCCAGGCCCTTTTGCGATTCCTTGTAGGCGAGTCGGTGAAAACCACCCGAGTAGCACTGTGTGAATACGAACCGAAAGGGTGCGGTCCGCGGTTCCAGCATCTCGTGCAGTTCTCTGGCCGTCAGTGTCGTGTCGTCCCATAAGTTCAGGGTGACCCGGTCCGGCGTGGTCATCGACTGACTACCGTGACCGTTGTAGACCAGCAAGAGGTCCTGATCGTCGGTACGCTCGATGATGTCGCGTAATTTTGGTTCCAGTTCATTTCGGCGAGTACTGCCCAGTACATTGGGCACCGAGTGTTCTCGGTAGCGTCGATTCTCGAGCACCCAGTCGTAGAACACGCGTGCCAGTGGCTCGGTTCTGGACTGACCCTGCTCAGGGACTACGACGTAATGAACATCTGCGCCGGGCTCATCGCCATCGGTGAAATAGGTGTCGACGGTAATGTTCTGTGTTTCCAGAATACTCTGGACCCACTTGACGTTCAATTCGATCTGTCCCTGTGAACCGTGAACGTTGTACCCACCGCCGATCAGGACAGCTTCAGTGCTGAGAGCGCTGCCTGAATACAGCAGGCTCAGGGCACTCGCTGTCAGCAGTTGTCGCGCGTTCTTCCAGTGTATCAACGCAATCTCCCGCGGCGTGTGAAGCCTGCCAGCACGTCAAGAAATCGATAGGCAATCGCCAGCAGCAAGCCGGTTAATACCAGCGTTGGCAACGCATTGGCTGCCTGTTGAAAAAGCATCAATGCAAGCAAGGCACCCGTTAGCGGGAGGGAAATGCCAGCCAGCCACCAGCTGATTCGCTTGCGTGACATCAGCAGATAATCCGCAACAGCGATCAGGCCTAATGGCAGTGTGATGGACAGGCTCTGCTGGTAGCCGTTCAGAAAGTGTTCGAGCATCACTCGCTTGGGCGTTTGTGACCAGGCATCCAGTTGCCAGCCATCACCTTGCAGATAAGCCAGCAATGAGCTTGAAAACACATAAGCGGGCCAGGCCAGGGCGCTGATAAGAACCCACAGGCCCAGCAGGTAGATCGTTCCAGCTTTGCGACGAGCTCTCATTTGCCGGTGTCAGGCTGCGCGCTGGCCTGTTTGGAAACGATGAAGGAGCCGATAGCCAGATAGTCCAGGCCTGTCGAGAAGAAGCAGCGGATGGCATCTCGAGGGGACTCGACTACGGGTTCGCCCTGAATGTTGAAGCTGGTGTTCAATACCACGGGTACCCCTGTTCTTTGCCCCAACTGGGTGATGAGCTCATGATACAGCGGGTTGGTGTCCCTGCGTACGGTCTGCAAACGTGCGCTGCCATCCACATGGGTGATAGCTGGCAATTGTGCCTGTTTGTCTTCGCGCACCTGGCAGACCTTGAGCATGAAGGGAGCCTCTACCTGAATATCGAAGAACTCGCCAGCGGCCTCAACCGTTGCCGAAGGGGCAAAGGGTCGATAGGCTTCGCGGAATTTGACTTCGCTGTTGATTTTGGCCTTCATGTCCGGATAGGCCGGGTTGGCGAGGATGCTGCGAGCCCCCAGTGCTCGAGGGCCGATTTCCATACGACCCTGGAACCAGCCGAGAATATGACCTTGCTCCAGCAGTTGGGCTGCCTCCAGAGCAACGTTACCGGCTCGATGGTAGGAGAGTTTGAATTGTTTCAGCAACGCCTCGATGTTCACGTCGTCGTATTGATTACCGACATAGGGATTGTCATGAACGGCGGTACGCGGCTGAGCAAGCGTTTGATGCAGTACGGTAAAGGCGGCGCCGATGGATGTGCCGTTGTCGCCCGCTGCCGGCATGATGTAGACATCATCAAAGCCTGCCTCGCGTAGCAGGCGTCCGTTCATGACGCTGTTCAGGGCGACACCGCCTGCGATCACCAGATAAGGGGCGTTGGTTCGTTGCTTGAGAATGCTGGCCATGGCAAGGGCGCACTCTTCCAGCACTTGCTGGAAGGCGGCGGCCACGTCGTGGTGATGTGTCTTGAATTCACCATCAAGGGGCCTGGGTTTGCCAAAGGTCTGATGGAATAGGTCCGAACAGCGGCGGTAGCCCCAGTACTGGTAGCTGAAGTAGTCAAGGTTGACCTGTAATTGGCCCTCGGCATTGACTGTCACGCATTTTCTGGCCTGCTTGATAAAGCTGGAAGCATCACCCAGAGGTGCCAGTCCCATGGTTTTGCCTTCATCGTAGTTGGGTTTGAAACCGCAGAACTCGGTAACGGCCTCATAGACCGAACCCAGAGAGTTGGGGAACAGGCTTTCGTTGAAGCAGGTAACGTCTGTACCACGACCTTCACCCAGCCAGGCACAAGCCCATTCACCGGAGCCGTCGATAGCCATGATGGCAGCGTGCTCATAGGGACTGACAAAAAAGCTGCCGGCGGCATGTGCCAGATGGTGCTGTATGTAGTGAACCTGAGGCGACTTGCCACTGGGCCAGTGGGCTTTCATGAAAGCCTTGAAGCGCTGTTGCTTGAAGATACCTGCAACCAGTTCATGCTTGATGAAGGGCAGGCTCTTGTGCGGCGCTTTCAGGGCGTAAAGAGTTTTTGGCAACCACTGGTGCGTCGGTTTGATCGAGAGCGCTATATGGTCAATGTCGGCATAATCGATGCCGGCGACCTCAAGACATCGCTGAATGGCCAGTTCAGGAAAGGCACGAGTGTGCTTGTCACGCGAAAAGCGTTCTTCTTCCAGCGCCACCACCAGTTCACCATCGCGCACAATACAGGCGCTGGTGTCGTGGAACCATGTGTTCAGTCCGAGAATAATCATACGATCAATTTATGCCGCACGCCGGACACGGGCGCGAGCTGTTTGTTTCAGGCGGTCCAGAGTGCGTAGAGCAAGACCACCAGGATTGTTGGCATAGCGTGTCAGATGCCATACGGATTCGGTATGTGGGTGCCAGCGCTCCGCCCAGGACGGTGAGGACACCAGGCTGAGTGTTGACAAGCCAAGTTTGCTGGCCTGTTCGGCCGTATCCTGCAATAACAGGGAGCCGGGCGAGTATTGACTGTGTTGTTCACTGTAGGCAATCTTCAACAGGCTCAGACACTGACCGGTTTGCAAGCCGAACTGCGCGGCTATGCACTCTTCATCAAGCCACAATAGAATGATCACCGGTTGCAGCCCCTCGAATCGTGGTGCCAGCAAACGGCGATAGAAATTTGTCAGTGCAGGGTCTGCAGCAATGGCCGTGGATTCTCCCTGCGCACCTTTCCAGCCGGAGGCCTCAAGGTGCAGAAATCGTGAGTAGGCTTCGGGCAGCTCGTCTGGCTGACGGACCCACTGCATGCGCAACTGTCCCGCCTCCTGAAGTTTATGACGCAAGCGTTTCAGATTGCGCCTCAGTTTACCGCTGGCTGGCGGCAAGCCTTCTTGCAAATCGAACCAGGCTGATTGGCGTGCCGGGCGTTGTTCCCAGTGCGCGTGTGTTTGGCTGACAGTTGTGTTGTCCAGATTCTGCTCGGCAAGCATGCCGAGTAGTGCAGAGCGCTCTGGCACATTGCAGATTTGCCAGTCCCACTGCGCGGTTCCTGCCAGAGACAGGGCGCTCTGGATGGCAGAATTACTCTCGATAGCGCTCATCCGGGGATGTATCAACACATCACCCAGAGTCAGGTGGTCATGCCTAGGGGCATGGAATCGATGCCGCTGGGCACGTGCCTGCAATGGCAGCATCAGCTTCAACTGGTCGCCTTGATGCACGCAGGCAAGCTCCACCGGACACTGCAGCAGGTTCTCATCCGCCGCCAGAATCCAGTCTGGATGGTGATAGAAACGCGGTTCTGCCTGCGATGAAAACAGTTTCAGCCAGCCACATTTGCTGATGCGCTCTTCATCCAGTCGTTCTATATGGGTATTGATCAGTGGCTCTGCCATGGAGCGGGGAATGCCTCGCAGTCGTCCTGCTGTCTAGTTGTTTCTGGTTATCGGCGGAGCGCTGGATGACTTCAATGAATACTGCGAACCTGGGCAGCACTGACGGCCATGATATTCACGATATCGTCGATGCTGCAGCCTCTACTCAGATCATTTACCGGTTTTGCAAGTCCTTGAAGAATGGGGCCGATAGCCTGTGCACCTCCAAAACGCTGGATGAGTTTATACCCGATATTGCCGGCATCAAGGGTTGGGAATATCAAGATATTGCAAGGATTTTCACTTGCCTGTTCTGGTGCCTTGCGATGCAGAATTTCAGGGACTACGGCTGCATCGAGCTGGACTTCGCCGACAATGCGCCACTCACTGCGCATCTGCCTTGCCAGAGCCGTTGCCTGAGTGACTTTGCTGACGGCTGCATTGCGGGCGCTGCCGTTGGTGGAAAAAGACAGCATGGCCACCTCCGGCGTAATGCCGGTCAATTGTATTGCCGTATCACCGGTGGCAACTGCGATGGCCGCCAGTTGCTCGGCATCAGGATTGATAACCAGCGCACAATCACCGATCAGCATTAAATCGGAGACCGGGTGCTCTTGCTTGAGCAACATGATAAAGCAGCTGGAGACCAGGGTTTCACCCGAACGGGTGCCCACATAGCGCTTGGCATTGCGCACCACATCAGCTGTGGAGGTCGTGGCTCCAGCGACGCAGGCGTCAGCATCGCCTTCACTGACCATCAGGCAGGCAAAGGTGAGCGGGTCTTCCAGTGCATGGTCGGCCTTTTCAGCGGTCATGCCGCGATCGCCACGTTTTCGCAAAAGAGCCGCAATATAGGCATCGCGACGGCTGTAGCTGGCAGGATCTACAATGGTAATGCCCTCAAGCGAGAGTTCCAGCCTGTTGGCGATAGCCTGCAACTGCTCTTTCTGACCGAGCAGAATCGGGTCTGCAAGGCGGCGCAGGTAAGCCTCTACGGCTGCCGTCAGGATTCGCTCATCTTTGCCTTCTGGCAAGACCACACGTCGGATGTTGCTGCGCGCGGCATCCAGCACACGATCAAAAGCGGACATAGTCTTCATGCTTCGTCTGGGGGTGAGTGATTCTACGGCAAACAGGCTTGTAGTACCTATTACGCGCTCGGACAGTTAAAATTCCGCTTATGAATTTATCAGATGATCCGTACCTCACCACGCGTGAGTTGGCCGAACTGCTGCGCATCAAAGAGCGCAAGGTTTATGATATGGCGACCCATGGCGATGTGCCCTGCGTGCGTGTCGTGGGAAAGTTGCTGTTTCCACGTAGCGAAATAATGCAGTGGATTGCTGCCTCACGCTCCGGCCCGCAGGCCAATGGGGCACCAATGGTTTTGCCGCCGACGGTGCTCGGCAGTCACGATCCATTGCTGGACTGGGCTTTGCGAGAATCAGGCAGTGCTCTGGCAGCTTTCATGGATGGTAGTGCTGACGGTCTCAGGCGCATGGCTGTGAACGAAGGCGTGGCTTGTGGCACACACTTGCATGAGGCAGATGGCTGGAATGTCAACACGGTCAGTGAGCAGTTCGAGCATCAGCCCGTGGTGCTGGTGGAATTTGCAAAGCGTGTTCGGGGGCTGATTGTTGCCGCCGGCAATCCATTGCAGTTGTCAGATGTGGCCTCACTGGCGGGCCATAGGGTTGCACGCCGACAAGATAATGCTGCCAGTCAGCAGCTGTTTGAACATTTGCTGGGGAAGGCTGAGATGACTAACGATGCCGTGCAGATGGTCGAAGATTGTGCCCGGACCGAGGACGAACTGGGCATGCAAGTATTTGATGGACGCGTTGATGCTGCCTTTGGTCTGGCTTCGGTAGCATCACGCCTGAGGTTGGAATTTGTGCCATTACTGGAAGAGCGCTTTGATCTGTTGGTCTGGCGACAGGCGTGGTTCGAACCTGCCTTCCAGCATTTACTGACGTTCATGCAGAGTGAGGCTTTCAGGAATAAAGCAGCCTCTCTGGGCGGTTATGATATCTCCAGCCTGGGTAAAGTGCACTTCAACGGGCGATAACCCGGGAGCTTGCCCGGGAATTGACTAAACGCTAGAAATCCCGGATGAAGCGCACGAAAAAGGCGTCAACATCTGGGAACAGTGTCTGATCTGCCAAAGCGCCGAACTTTTTGTCCGGTTCTTTGCCCGATTGCAGGTAATATTCAGCAGCCACACTCCAGCCTCGGGTACCGGAACGTCGTCCGTATTCCAGTCCCAGAGTCGTGGCGGTAAATTCACCCAGGCGGTAATCGGCTGAGGCAAAGCTGTGCGAATCACCACTGACGGGACGCTCGCTACCCACGAAAAAGGGTGTGTAGAAGTCAGCTGCGGATTGCTGATACAAGCGTATATGTGGTTGCCAGTAACTACCGTTGTTGCTGGCAATGCGGTAGCGAAAGTCCAGTGTGTGTGAATTGATGCCCCAGTCATCAGTCAGGAAACGGTAGGAGGAATCCAGAATATTGTCTCCCAAGGCAATTTTGTATTGTGCATACAGGCTGTGCTTGGTACGTGAATCCGGCCTGTTCTCGTAGGCCACGGTAGGCAGATCTGGTTGCACAGAGTTTTCGAACACCGGGTTACCGGTTATGGGGTCAACCACACTGATGAATTTGTAAGGATCATTCAGATAGCCATCGGATGAGCTCAAGGAATAGTTGATCTGGAAAAGACTGCGCTTGTTGATGATCTGCGTCAGTCCAAATACGGCATCGATCACTTGCTTGTCACTGCCAGAGCCTTGCCGGAGCGGGTCTGTATCTTCGGGCTGCATGGCCGCAAACGGGATGGGTTCACCTCCGACGGGGGAGCCTGAGTCTGCACTTAATGAGAGGCCACCCGAGAGAGTCGTGTTGCCTGCGTTGATGTCCTTCGCCAGTCCGCCGCTGATTCCCAGTGACAGGTAGTCATATTCCTTCGACAGGGCAGTACCCAGATTGAGCGTCAACTCTTCGGCTACCGGGCGTTCCCAGTTTGCATTGAAGGTAAGGCGCGTATCCTTGAATGTGTCATCCAGTGGCGTTTGTCCACTGGCAATGGTGTAGCTGCCATTGCCCGATGGTCGGGTGAATGTCTGCGGTAGCTCCGAGCTGACCGCGCCGGTTGCCGAGGCTCCCGTGAGCGTATCCAGTGTCAGCTTGAGTGTCAGATACTCATCGGTATCCAGATTTTTCTTCGCGCTGATCACCGGTTCGATAGCACTGACACGGCCCGATTCACTGTAATACATCAGCCCTGCGCTGGTTTCCCAATCCTGCAGATCGGGAAGCCAATCGGCGCTGACACCACCGCTTGCCAGCAGCGCACCCGTGGCTATGCCCAGCGTGGCTCGTATGGATGGATGTCTGGACTTGTTCGTTTGACTGGAATCAGTTACAGCCACAGCCACCGCCTCCAAAACTGCGACCACCACTGGAGGCCTCCTTGCTGAAGTAGATGTGGTCATCCAGTGCCGCGGCGATTGGCTGGCTGGTCAATGCCATTTCTGGTCTGGCCAGCGTGCCTCTTTCCCAGGGCTGCACGCCCAGAGAACTGCAGCCGCCCAGCGCGATCAGCAGGGGGCCGAGAACGAGTATTCGAGACAAGTGTTGCAAGCGAGGTGTTGTTTTCATACAGATGTTCAATTCAATCGATTTGTCGTGTTGGTGGATGTCGGGGGAATCAGTTGCAGGCTATCTACTGATGTTCTCCGTGATCCATTGACGCAGCTCGTCGGAATCCTTCTTCCGGAAGCCCACATGTTTACCAATCAGCTGTCCTTCACGGTCATACAGGTAGGAGGTCGGCATGCCGGGGACCTCGTATTGTGCCGCTAGCTCTCCACCATGATCGAACACAATGTCGAAGGGTGTTTCATAGTCGACGAGAAATGCCACTGCGTCGTCGCGTTTTTCATCAACATTGATGGCCACGATAGCCAGATCATCCTTGTGCTCACTGGCAATATCGGCCATGAAAGGGAAGGAGGCACGGCAAGGCGTGCACCAGGACGCCCAGAAATCCACATAGACGATCTTGCCCTTGTAGTTGGCAAGATCGAAATCTGCGGCTTCCAGCTGTTGCTGAGCGAAGAGTTGATGACTTCCGGCAAAGAGTATGAGGACGCCTAGCAGCTGTTTGACAATTTTCATTTAATGCTCCGGTATGCACCGCCGTGTGCCGTGTTCAAGTGATGTCGCCGGGTTCGGCGCCTCGCTTCTTGCCATTGATCATGGCTTTGATCAGGTTTTCCTTGTGCCGATAGCTCGCATGAAGCACACCAGTAACATGAATAAGAACCATCATTAACATGAGTGTGGCGGTGGCGTCATGGATATTCATGACCCATTGCACACCCCAGAATGCATCCAGTGTGTACATCCAGCCTGTGAGGGCCGTTACCAGCATGGCCAGAATGAGTGCCACAATCATGTAGCCGCCAGCCGGATTGTGGCCAATGTAACGGGGCTCCTTGCGCCCTCGCATGGCTTGCAGGAAAGCCGCGACGCTGGCTGGTGTTCTGACAAATTGCTGGAATCGCGCATAGTAAGAGCCTGCCAGGCCCCATATCAAACGAGTACCGATCAGTAGGGCCGCACTGTAGCCGGCCCATTCATGCAGATCCCGCCAGTCCTCGGCGCTCAGCCAGGCGATGGCAAAGCTGGCGACGAGGCTCCAGTGAAAAAATCGCACGAACGGGTCCCAGACGGATATTGTCTGGTTGTTCTTCACAGGCTTGCGAACTAGTCTTTTTGTGACTTGATCAGTTCGAAGGTCTGCGGGTTGAAGTAGGCTTCAACACGTTCGCCTTCTGAGTTGAGTGCGTAAGCTTCGTAGCAGCCCTCATCAACTTTGATGGTCTTGACTTTCCAGCCATCTGATTCAAGTTTGGACTGCAGGGCTCCAATCGGTTGTCTGTCTGCTTCGGCGACGTGGCACAGATCGCTGGCATAGAGGTTGCCGGCTGCAATGGTGGCCAGCAGGCCAAGTGCGGTGAGTATGATGGGCTGTTTAAGCATGGTAAGTCTGACTCAGTGTGGCTCGATATCGAGTCAGAACAGATTGAAGTACTTAGCTGTCAGCAACCTGAAGGCAGAAGAAAACTTTCTTCAGGTTGCTGACAGGTAAATGCTATATCAATGGCGGCTGAGTTTTTCAGGAAAAACGTAACGCATGCGCATACTGCTGGTAGAAGACAACGTTCAGCTGGGTGATGCAGTGCGTGAGCAGATGCTCAGTGACGGGCATGCGATCGATCACATGCTGAACCTGAAGGATGCAGGCGCCTGTCTGAGTACGACGGCCTACGATCTTGTTCTGCTGGACATGATGCTGCCTGACGGCAAGGGGCTGGTACTACTACAGAAGCTCAGGCAGAAAAAGGATATGACTCCTGTGATCATACTCACCGCCCTGGATCAGATCTCTGATCGCATTTCGGGGCTGAACGCGGGGGCGGATGATTATCTGGTCAAACCGTTCGATCTTGCCGAGTTGTCGGCACGTGTCGGCGCTGTTGCCAGGCGTTATGCCGGCAATCCGAATCCTGTCGTAACTGTGGGTGATCTGCGGATTGACCTTGCTGCCCGGGAGTTACGCTGTAATGATCGTGTCGTCGATCTGACTCCGCGGGAATGGAGTCTGATGGAGGCCCTGGTGCAAAGGCCCAATCGAACCGTGTCCAAGGCGAGTCTGGAAAACCGTTTATATGATCTGGGTGCTGAGGTTGAAAGTAATACGGTGGAGGTACATATCAGTCGCTTGCGCAAGAAAATTGGCCGCGACCGGATTCAGACTGTGCGTGGTATCGGCTATCGTCTCGCCAATGGAACTCAGCCTTGAGCAGTATTCAGCGCAAGCTGAGTGTCAGTCTTGCGATAGGCATCACGCTGCTCTGGTTGCTGGCATCGGTGGTGTCGAGCCTGATCATTCATCATGAGCTCGAAGAAGCTGCTGATAGTGCTTTGCGGGTTACGGCTCGACAGCTGCTTGCCATCGGAGCGGTAGCATCGGAGTTTTCAGTAGAATCCGAGGCCGTCACGGAGATGGATTCGAGGACGGTGTCCGGAACCAAATCGAAACCCGAGTCTGGGTCCGGGACTGAGTCGCTGCGCACATTGCAACTCAGGAGGGCTCAGCAGGCTGAGCTGAGTGCTGGCGAAGGACGACGAATGGAAGAGGTTAAAGGCCTGTTGGGGTACGTTATCCGAGACGCTGGCGGTGCGGCACTCGTCATCGGTGGCAAGTTGCCGCAAACGTTATTGGTACAGAAGATACCTTCCGGTTTTTCCTCGATTGAAGGCTACCGGGTGTACATCGAACAGTCAGTGGTATCTCAACGTTCCATTCTCATAGCCGAGCCGTTGGAGCATCGCAATGAGATCAATCAGGGCGCCATTATCGTGCTTTCATTATCGTTGTTGCTGCTTATACCCTTGAGTCTGCTACTGGTCTGGTGGGTGGTACGTGGCAGCATGCACGAGGTGGAATCCGTGCAACAGGACATCGAGAGTCGCGGCGGTAATGATCTGAGTGTTCTTGCTACGACCGATATGCCTCGAGAACTGGTGCCGATCGTGGAGTCCGTGAATCGTCTGCTTGGTCGCTTGAGCCGGACACTGGAATCGGAGCGCAATTTCACCACCAACAGTGCGCATGAGTTGCGAACGCCCATTGCCAGTGCTCTGGCTCAGACTCAGCGACAGATCGCATCACTGCCGGATGGGACAGAGCGAGAACGTGCCAGAAGAATAGAGCAGACGCTACAAGAACTGGCCAGAACCTCGGAGAAGTTGATGCAACTGGCCAGAGCGGAATCAGGCTCGATGATCAATGATGTACCGACTAATGCGTTTCCGATCATCGAGTATCTGCTGGACGAATACAAATCCTTGCGGGTGGAAGCATCCAGGCTACAGCTTTATTGCATCACTGAGGCTCAGTTCCATACCGTACTGGACCCGGATGGGGTCGCGATTTTGCTGCGTAATCTGATTGATAATGCGCTGAAGCATGGTGCGGCGAACAGCACGATAGAGGTCGTTGTGGACAGTGAGCCCAATGAAATACGGGTGATTAACAGCGGGCCTGTGATTCCGGCTGCAGAGTTGCAGGGCTTGAAAGAGCGCTTCAAGCGTTACTCGTCCGGCACTGACGGCAATGGTGCCGAGGTGGCAGATCATGTGGACATCGGCCCGACGGGTTCCGGTCTGGGCTTGGCTATTGCCGAGACGATAGCCGGACATGCAGGCATCACACTGACGTTGCAGTCTCCTGCAAGAGGGCGATCTGACGGGTTTGAAGCCATCCTGTCGGCAGGCTGGCTTCAAACCACTAGAGCTTAATTATAGTTGGAGTTCGGGAAGAACAGCTGCTCTCCATCGATCTTGAAATCAGCGATGGCGTTCTGACCTGCTTTACCTATCAGCCAATCGATGAAAATCTGACCTTCTTTGGCTTTAACGTTCGCATGCTTGGCCGGGTTGACCAGAATCACCCCGTACTGATTGAACAGTCGCTCGTCTCCTTCTACAGCGATCTGGTAGTCACCCTTGTTGCCAAAGGCAATCCAGGTCGCTCGATCTGTCAGAACGTAGGCTGACATACCCGTACCGGCATTCAATGTGGCACCCATGCCTGATCCAGTCTCGCGATACCAATCGCCAGAGGCGGCTTGCGCATCCACATTGGCCATGTCCCACAATCTCAGTTCTGCCTTGTGAGTACCGGAATCATCACCTCTTGAGGCAAAAGTGGATTGGGTGTCTGCGATTGTTGCCATGGCAGCGGCGATGTCGGATCCGCCTGCGATACCCGCAGGGTCAGCGGCCGGACCCACCAGTACGAAGTCGTTGTACATGACATCGAAACGTTCAACGCCCTGGCCTTCTTCGATGAATTTTTCTTCAGCAGGTTTGGCATGCACCAGCAGCACGTCACCATCGCCATTGGAGGCGTTCTTGATAGCCTGACCGGTGCCGACGGCAACCACACGAACATCAATGCCCGTTGATTCTGTGAATTGCGGCAGGATGACATCCAGCAAGCCTGAATTCTGGGTGGACGTTGTTGACTGAACAACGATGAACGGGTTCTCAGCATGGGCTGTACTCAAGCCTGAGACTGCCAAGGCGATGCCAAGCAGGACACTTTTGAGTGTTTTTTGCAGAAGCATGTTGTTTGTGTGATCCTTTTCGGTGTGTGAAGTAATTATCACATCAAAAACACATCAAACAACAGTAAATACTGTCTTCAAGATGATCTGACGAATATTTTTTGTATGTCAGATCACATTTATTTCGTTTTGGATGCCCAGCATCGAAGCCTGTGCATGTTCAGCGCAGGCTGAAATATTTCTAACTCGTTCTCAACGTATGGCTATCTGTGCAGCCAAAGCCGTCCAGACTGGCAGTGTCACCAGGCCGATTGTCGAAGTGCGGCGCCCAGAGACAGCAGTACAACAGGGATGGCGGCATCGGCAAGCCTGTCCAGAAAGCTGGACACCAATATGGGCGGTGAGGTGCCCATGAGACCGACTATCACACCCAGCAAGCTTGCCAGTAGAAACGGGTTGAGCGCGATCTCGCCCAGTTTTTGCCAGCGCGAATGCGACAGGCCATTGGTCATGGCCAGTACCGCGTAGAGATTAGCTATCGGTATCGCCAAGCCTACAATGATGGCCATGATACCGACAGCTTCAGCGGGCAGAGCGGTGACTGCCACGAAGCCCAGAGCGGTATTGAAACGCCAGGCATTCTGGGATACGCCAGCTTTGTCGGATCGAGTGTCATTGCCCAGCGTTCTGACACACAAGGCCAGCAGCAGCCCCGCCGTTACCAGTACACAGGCCAGTAGGCCGATCAGCAGAAAGGAGTCCAGCTCGATGGGACGCTGCGAGGCAGCCATGAACAACAGGGCCGGGTAGAACAGGTAGTAGCAAAGCCAGTCAATCCCCAGCGAGAGCACTCAGACAAGGTGTCTCGCTGGAGTCGATAGATCAGTTTTTAGCTGATACCACCGAGGCAGAGGTATTTCATTTCCAGATAATCATCGCAGCCGTGGTGTGAGCCTTCGTGACCCTGACCTGACTGCTTGACACCGCCAAACGGTGCAACTTCGGTGGAAATAAGGCCAGTGTTGACGCCAACCATGCCGTATTCCAAAGCCTCGGCGACCTTCCATACCCGGTTCAGATCGTTGGCATAGAAATAGGAGGCCAGACCGAAGATTGTATCGTTGGCCTGTTCGATGACATCGTCCACGTCGTCGAATTTGAATAAGGGAGCAACCGGCCCGAAGGTCTCTTCGGTAGCCACTTTCATGGACTTGTTCACGCCTGTGAGTACGGTGGGTTCGAAGAAAGTACGGCCAAGACTATGCCGCTTGCCGCCGGTCAGGACGGTGGCACCGTGAGAGACGGCATCTGCAATATGATCTTCGACCTTCGCCAGTGCCTTGTCATCAATCAAGGGCCCTGCTGATACACCCTCTTCAAAGCCTTCACCCACTTTGATTTTGCTGACGGCTACCGCCAGTTTTTCGGCAAACTGATCATAAACAGCTGCCTGCACATAAATGCGATTGGCGCAAACGCAGGTCTGGCCATTGTTGCGATACTTGGAAATCATGGCGCCCTCAACGGCGGCGTCGATATTGGCATCATCAAATACGATGAAAGGTGCATTACCGCCCAGCTCCATTGAGGTTCGCATGACCTGATCGGCAGCCTGTTTCATCAGAATGCGACCAACCGGGGTCGAGCCTGTGAAGGTCAGCTTGCGAACCTTGTGGTTTTCGCAGAATTCCTTGCCCATTTCAGAGGAGGAGGTTGACGGCAGAATGCTCAGCAAACCTTCCGGCAAGCCGGCTTCCTGCGCCAGCAAGGCAATAGCCAGTGCCGATAAGGGAGTTTCAGCGGCGGGTTTGGCAACAAACGCGCAACCGACGGCCAGTGCCGGTGCCATCTTGCGAGCGATCATTGCATTAGGGAAGTTCCACGGCGTGATGGAGGAGACGACACCGATAGGCTGCTTGAGAACGATGATCCGCTTGTCGGCTTGATGCCCGGGGATGGTCTCGCCGTAGATACGCTTGGCCTCTTCTGCAAACCATTCAACAAAGCTTGCGCCATAGAGAATTTCGCCGCGGGCTTCTGCGAGGGGCTTACCCATTTCAGCCGTTAGAATGGCAGCCAGATCATCGGCGTTTTCGATCATCAGATCGTGCCACAGACGCAAGACAGCGCCGCGTTCCTTACCGGTTTTCGCAGCCCATGCTTTTTGTGCCACATAAGCGATGTCGATAGCCTGGCTGGCTTCTTCGCGACCGAAGTCCGGCAATGTGGCCAATACCTCGCCGGTGGCAGGGTTGGTGACGGAAAATTCCTTCTTGCTGCTGGATTGTGCAACCCAGTTGCCAGCAAGAAAACCTGCGGAACACAGCAAGTCCTTACGTTTCAGGAGTTTCTGAAGGTTATTCATGAAAAAGACCTATACAACAGCATGGAGTGAGAAGAAATGAATCTGACTACGAAGCCTTACTTCGCCGATGACAGTTGTCCTTTCGTCTCGTGCGAGGTGCCAGTGCGCATCAGCGATTGAACAATCAGCCTACCAGAATGTGTCTGGAAGCGGCGTAGGAGCACATTATGCGAAAATTCTCTGGTCACGAGTAGAACCAGTTGTCGAGTTTGTCTGGTTATTGCCAAGGCCTCAATCAATTGCCGCAGACACCTGTTCGCACTGAATTTATTATTTCAATTGAGTTTTAGTGCCTCTAAATACTATAGATTGCGGTTTCCGACTCTGTCTCATTTGACCCCCAGTACCCGCCATGCGAAAGCAACAGCAACTGAATTGGTTGCAAGAACAAAACGACATCGAAAATGTCTTCGCCTGTATCTGTGATCTCAACGGCACCTTGCGTGGCAAGCGTGTTGATGTCGATCAGGCAGGCAAGATTCTCGATGGCAACATGCGTATGCCCTTGTCTCTGGCCGGCGTCGACATTTGGGGTGAGGACATCGAAAACAGCGAGCTGGTTTTCGAAACCGGTGATGCCGATGGCATCTGCCAGCCAACCGGGCGGGATATCGTACCGATCAACTGGACATCCAAGCCCACGGCTCTGATTCCCCTGTGGCTCTATGAAGAGAGCGGTGCGCCTTTTCCGGGTGATCCGAGGCATGCATTGAACGATATCGTGCAGCGTTTCAAGGCACGTGGCCTGACACCGGTGGTTGCAACCGAACTTGAATTTTATCTGGTGGACCCATCGGAACAAGAACCACAACCACCCTTGTCACCCGTCACCGGCAAGCGTCTGGATTCCGACGGCGCCTTGTCGCTTGATGAGCTGGAGCATTTCGATGCCTTCCTCAATGATGTTTATGCGGCTTGCCATGCCCAGGGTATTCCTGCTGATACGGCTATCTCTGAGAACGGCGCCGGGCAATTTGAAATCAATATGCGCCATGTTGCTGACGCGGTACGTGCGGCTGATGATGCGGTACTGTTCAAGCGCCTGGTGCGTGGCATTGCCAGGCAACATGGGTTTGCCGCAACCTTCATGGCCAAGCCTTATGGGCTGCGTGCCGGCAATGGCTTCCATGTGCATTTCTCGATGGAAGACGAGGAGGGCAAGAACGTCTTTGACAATGGTGGTGAGCAGGGCACCGACATCATGCTGAATGCGGTTGCCGGTCTGTTGCGCACCATGCAGGAAAACGCTCTGGCCTTTGCCCCGCACGAAAATTCCTTCCGACGCTTGCTGCCGGGCACTCATGCTCCATCCAGTGTGGGATGGGGTTATGAGAATCGTACCGTTGCGGTGCGTGTTCCCGGAGGTAACTTCAAGGCGCGTCGGATCGAACATCGGGTCGCCGGTGCGGATGCCAACCCCTACCTGGTGTTGACCAGCATATTGGGTGGTGCACTGTTGGGCATCGAAAATGGCTGGATGCCGACTGCCCCGATTACGGGCGATGCTTATTCGATTGCCAAAGACTTACCGCACCTGCCGCTGGATTGGGCCTCTGCTATCGAAGCGTTTGCAACCGGATCGCATATTCGTTCGATCTACCCACGACGTCTGCAGTCCATGCTGGTGGGCTGCAAGCGACAGGAGCAATTTCGCTTCAACCGTCATGTAACCGATTTTGAATATCACAGCTACCTGGAAACAGTCTGATGAGTGCTGCTATTCATTCCTATGCCGGTAATGGCGAACACACTGGAAGCTACTACGCGGCATCCGCCAATCCTGCGCCGCACAGGCCTGAGTTGGAAGGTGATGTAGAAGTTGATATCTGCGTGGTGGGTGCCGGTTACAGCGGCCTGTCGACTGCCTTGCACCTGGTAGAGAAAGGCTATCAGGTAGCGATTGTGGAAGGAGCTCGGGTTGGCTGGGGAGCATCGGGACGCAATGGTGGTCAGATCGTCAACGGTCTGAATGCCAGTCTGCAAACCATCCGCAAGCGCTACGGTCAGGATACCGCTACCTTTGTTGCCGGCATGATGCAAGAGGGCGGCAGCATCATTCGCGAGCGTATCGCCACCTACGACATCCAGTGCGACCTGAAGGAGACCAATATCTTTGTAGGCCTGACCAGTGCACATATGCGTGAGCTGGATGAGCGGCGCTTGCTGTGGAAAAGCTACGGTATTGATAATCAGCGCCTGCTGGACGCCAACGAATTACGCGAGCATGTCGATTCAGACCTCTACAAGGGCGGATTGATTGATTACAGTGGCGGTCATATGCATCCCTTGAACCTGGCTTTGGGTGAGGCGCAGGCGTTTGAATCGCTAGGCGGCACTCTCTACGAAATGTCCCCAGTGACAGAGGTGGATACAAACGCGGCTAAACCGCTGGTTAAAACAGCTAAAGGTCAGGTGCGTTGTAAGACTCTGGTCCTGTGTGGCAACGCCTATCTGGGCGGTGTTGTGCCTGCTTTGACATCGCGGGTCATGCCGGTTTCCACGCAGGTCATGGCAACCGAGCCATTGAGTGAAGAGCTGGCGCGCTCATTGATACCCGGTGATGGCTGTGTCGAGGATATCCGGTACATTCTTGATTATTACCGAATGTCAGCGGATCGCCGATTGCTGTTCGGTGGCGGTACTGTCTATGGTGGTGCAGACCCTGTTGATATCGAAGCCAAGCTGCGCGGTAACATGCTCAAGGTTTTCCCTCAGCTCAACAGTGTCAAGGTGGACTATGCTTGGAGTGGTAACTTTGCGCTCTCGTTCAGTCGCGTGCCGCAGATGGGGCGCCTGGGTGACAACACATACTATGCTCATGGCTACAGTGGTCATGGTGTAACCGGCTCACATACTTTCGGGCGTATTCTGTCAGAAGCCATTGATGGTGATCTTTCACGATTTGATGTGTTTGCAGGCCTGCCCTGGTACCCCTTTCCAGGAGGGCGGGCGCTGAGGGTACCGTATTCGGTCATGGGGTCCTGGTGGTACGGTGTGCGTGATCGACTGGGCGTCTGAGGCTCAATGAGGTAATAGCTGTAGTACCATCGGTGTTTGATTGACTGGCGATGCCTTGCCGGCATTGTCGGCTTTCATGACCACGACCATGATGATTGCCATGAGTGACGAGACACAAACTCGCAGTCCGAAGGGCTCAACTGTTACGCGTGTTCTGGATATCCTGGATGCGGTAGCGGATTCAGAGCATCCATTGAGCCCGACTGATATTGCCGCGCAGCTGTCCATACCCAAAGCCAGTGTGCATCGTCTGTGCGCGGCACTGGAGGAGCATGGTTACGTGACAACTCGTCTCAATGGGCGTGGTTTGCAGGCGGGGCATCGACTCAACCGACTGGCACTGAATGTATTGTCAGGTGCACCCTTGCAGGCGCAGCGCCAGGCGATTCTTTCGGCGTTGTCACGTGAGATTGGAGAGACTTGCAATATTGCGGTGCCCGACGGTGCTGAAATGATCTATTTTGATCGAGCCCAGACGCACTGGCCGGTGCAAGTCAATCTGAAGATTGGTACTCGGGTTCCCATGTATGCCACGGCGGGAGGCAAGATGTACCTCAGCACTCTTTCGGATGCACGGCGTGACAGAATAATCCTGAATACCCATATGGAACGTCTGACGCCTAATACTCTGTTGAGTCATGATGATCTGAAAGAGGATTTGATTGCCACTCGGGAGCGAGGTTATTCGCTGGATAACGAGGAATACATAGAAGGGGTGGTTGCCATGGCCATGCCGATTAAAAACCACCAGGGCAGACTCTATGCAACCTTGTCATTTCATGCGCCTTGTATGCGACTGCCTATTTCCGCAGTGTCTGATTTTTTGCCCCAGCTGCGTGCTGCTAGCGAGCAGCTGAGTGCCTTGCTCGACGAATGAGCGAAAGCGTTTCTCCTCGTATCCTATAACCCTACCCTTCATAAGCATGACCAATTTCTGGACCGAGACGGTAAAGCGTCTGACCCCATACGTGCCAGGTGAGCAGCGCAGTGGCGCCCATATCACCAAGCTCAATACCAACGAAAATCCTTATCCGCCAGCACCCGAGGTGCTGCAGGCAATCCGTGGCGTCGAGGGCGATCAGCTACGCCGCTATCCGGACCCTGAAAGTGTGGAGCTACGCACGACACTGGCTGAATACCATGGCCTGAGTATCGATGAAGTCTTTGTCGGCAACGGTTCGGATGAAATCCTGGCACTGGCATTTCTGGCCTACTTCACTAATGGCAAGCCTTTGCAGTTTCCGGATATCAGTTACAGCTTTTACCCGGTGTACTGTGATCTTTACGGTATTGAGCAAAAGCTGGTCGAGCTTGAGCCAGATTACAGTCTGTCGCTGGAACGATTTGAGGCCAATCTGGGCGGTATCATTTTCCCGAACCCGAATGCGCCCACAGCCAGTGCTGTGCCTGCGGATGCGGTCTCTCGACTGTTAGAGAAGCATACCGAGCAGGTGTTACTGGTAGATGAGGCTTATGCTGATTTTGGTGGCGAAAGCGTGGTTGGACTGATTCGGCAGTATCCGAATCTACTGGTCAGTCATACTTTCTCGAAAGGGCGTTCACTGGCGGGTATGCGTCTGGGGGTGGCCTTTGGTCATCCGTCCCTGATCGAGGGGCTGCAGCGGGTCAAGAACTCCTTCAACTCCTACCCGGTGGATGCGTTGGCGCAGGCCGCAGGTGTTGCATCAATCAAGGCTGAAGACTACTACCGCCAGACTCTGACAAGCATCATGCAGACGCGACAGCAGGCTGTGTCAGACTTGCAGAATCGTGGCTTTGAGGTATTGCCAAGTGCTGCCAACTTCGTGTTTGCCAAGGCCCCCGACGGTAATGCTGAGCAGGTATTCAGAAAGCTGAATGATGCCGGTGTGCTGGTTAGGTACTGGAACAAGCCGCGACTGGATCAGTGGTTGCGTATTTCCATCGGAACGGCAGCCGAGATGCAGGCACTTCTGAGCGCTCTTGATGCGTAAGCGCCTGACGCTACTGTTGTTATCAAGCTTGTTTGTAGTATTTGCAGGCCCTGGCCAGGCCGAGGATGCGAAAGAGGATGAGGTCGAGAAAGAGCCGGGCATGGTGATCAAGGCCGGTAATTATATCGATGGTGCACAGGGTCGGGCGACTGAGAGTTTTGAGGCTTTCATGACGCGGGTTGATGGCTTTTTCACCGATGCTTCCACCAACAGCGATGTATTGACGAATGACAGTTGGGCGCGTATCAAGCTTGATACGCAGGCCGCCGAGGGCGGCACGTTTGAAATGGATCCATCGGTCAAGATCCGTGTCTCATTGCCCAATACCGAACGTCGCTTCAAACTGCTGTTCAGTACGGAAGGTGATGATACCGACTCGGTCGGCGATAACATTGGTGGTGCACAGAGCACTGTGGTCAGAAACAACCAGAATGCTTCGGCTGCGATCCGCTTTATCCGTTCCGCACGCAAGAACGGCAATACCGATGTGGACTTGGGCGTGCGGCAGCGCGAGGGCGATATTCAATATTTTGGCCGTGTCAGTCTCGGCTACCGGACCAAGCTGAAAAGACGTTGGGATTTCAGTGCATCCAATAGTTATTGGCATTACAACAAATCGGGGTTTGAGAACCGCTTGACCTTCGATTTTCGGCGAGTTCTGTTCTATAACGAGGATTTTTTCTTTCGCTCATTTAGCGAATTGAGCTGGCGCAAGGGCAATAAAGGTGCAATTACAGGACAGACTCTGGGGCTCTATACCCAGTTTGGGGAAAGAAAGGCGCTGGCGCTCGAGGCGCTTGCCAGCTATCACACGGCCCTGAACGAGGATGTTCTGGAGCGTTATCGAGGCCATGAATTTCGTATTCGCTGGAGACACAGCATCTGGCGACCCTGGTTTTCCTATGAGGTCTGGCCTTCTGTATCATGGCTTGCAGAAAACGATTATGAGAGACTCTATTCTCTCTTGTTCAGATTGGAAATGACCATTGGCAAACAATGAGGTCGTGTACGCGTGAAGCTAGTTTGCATCAGTGATACTCATGGTGATCATGAAAAGCTGGATCTGCCGTCTGGAGATGTGTTGATTCATGCTGGAGACCTGACCGGCCATGGCTCTCAGGAAGAGACTCGTGCTTTCATGCACTGGTTCGGAAAACAGGCCTTTGCCCACAAATTGTGTATCGCGGGCAATCATGACGCCTTCATGGAAGCTGCACCGGCAATAGTTGCGGGGTTTGCAAAAGAGTGCGGGGTGCAGTTGCTGAATGATTCGGGTTGCCGGATTGAGGGTGTGAATTTCTGGGGTTCGCCCATCACGCCACGATTCATGCACTGGTCGTTCATGCGTGATCCGGGAGCCGCCATCGAGTCGCACTGGAATCTGATACCAAAGGATACGGATGTGCTGATAACGCACGGCCCACCCTTGGGTATCATGGATGAGGTGCAGCGAAGTGACGATGAGTTCGAAAGTACGGGTTGTCCCTCGCTGTTGAGGCGAGTTGACGAGCTAGAGCCATTGCTGCATATTTTTGGTCATATTCATGAGGGCCATGGGCGTGTGGACCATTCGAGCACGTCTTTTCTCAATGTCAGCACCATGAACAAGGGATACAGCATCGAGCACGCCCCGGTTTGTGTCGAGCTGAAACTC
This sequence comes from Granulosicoccus antarcticus IMCC3135, assembly GCF_002215215.1. Classification (NCBI taxonomy): domain Bacteria; kingdom Pseudomonadati; phylum Pseudomonadota; class Gammaproteobacteria; order Chromatiales; family Granulosicoccaceae; genus Granulosicoccus; species Granulosicoccus antarcticus. The sequence continues at coordinate 153,250 of NZ_CP018632.1, forward strand.
AACAAATCTGGAGAGAATGTATGAACAAACCGACAGTCCTTCTTACATGTAGTCTGTTTCTGGTCAGTGCGCAGGCTATGGCGCAGTCGTCTGAAGAGGCCGCAACGGCGTGTACCGAAGCTGCGCGTTTGATCGGGGAAGATGATCTGGTTGGTGCTCTGGATGAAGCCAAATGGTGCGTGGAAAGTCTGCAGCAGCTACGTCAGCAGGCAACCCTGACCATTTTTCCTGACGAGGTCGACGGATTCACCGGAGGTGAGGTCGATAATCAGAGCGCCATGGGCATGACCATCATGGAACGCAGTTACTCGAAGGATGGTAGCGATGTATCGGTTTCTCTGACGACGGGTGTGGCCGGTGGTGGTCTGGCGGCACTGGCTCAGCTGGGTATGGGGATGAGTAGCGGGGGTGGCAAGAAAATTCGGATTCAGAAGCGCACAGTGCTGGATATGAGTGATGGCGGGGGCGATAGCCAGTACATGGTGCAGCTCAAAAGCGGCGGTATGCTGACCATTTCCTCGTCTGGTCTGGCGGCCGAGCAACTGCTGCCGTTCGTCAAAGCATTCCCGATTGCCGAACTGGATGATGCGCTCGAAGAGTAATCTTTCCTGACGAATCGACTGTAGAAATAAAAAAGGCCGCATCAGATGCGGCCTTTTTGGTTACTACAAGCTGCTTGATCGAGCCCCCGCCTTGAAGGGGGGCTAATCAGCAGGGTTTGAAGCTATTCCAGACCCATCGTTTGTTTTTCGATGGCAATGGTTTCATTGATGACGTTGATGATGCCGTCATTGCCACCCGCCAGGCTTGCACCTGTCAGATATTTGCCGTTGATGACAACAGAAGGTACGCCACTCAGGCCTGCCGCTTTTGCCAGTTGCATGGAGCGATTCAGCTTGGTTTGTACACCAAAGGAATCCATGGTCTTCCGGAATTTATCTTTATCCATGCCTAGTGTCGCTGCCAGTTCGGCAATGACTTCAGGGTTTCTCATGTTCTTTCGTTCTTCGTGAATGGCATTGAACATGGCTTTGACGAATACTTCTTCATGCCCCATCAGCTGCGCTGCATAGAAAGCACGAGAATGTTGTTCCCATGAAGGGTTCAGAGGCGGTGCCTCTCGGATAAAGGCTACATTGTCCGGCTTGCTCTCTTCCCAGGCAGAAATGCTGGGTTCGAATGAATAGCAGTGAGGGCAGCCAAGCCAGAAGAATTCGATGACCTCAACCTGGTCAGGCGTAGAGGTGTTCTGTGGTGGGTTGATCAGGTCATAACCACCAGCAGCAGCAGCGGTACCGACAAGGCCGATAGCACCTGCACTACCGACTGAGGCAGCAAGAGTTGTTTTGATCGTAGCTGATAGAAAGCCGCGTCGAGAGAAAAGCATGTCCAGATCCTCGTGGAAAACAGATTCTTAGGGTAGGCAAATAGACCCGTACGGTAGCTGAACGTTCAGTTCGACTAACATAAATAGCTGACGATCTTGCAATGTCAGGAATGTGAGTCGTGTTCGACGGTCAGGACTCTGTCATGAAATCGTGACTTTGTCGAAATGCTGTCGAGCAGAATCGGCCCGTAAAGAGGGGCCGATTAACTAGCGGGACACAACGAATCGATCAGGGTGCTGCGTGCAGACCGGTGATATAGTTCGTGACGGCTGTGATTTCTGCATCGGTCATTCGCTTGGCAATGCCACGCATCATCGAATTAGGATCGTTAGCACGTTCGCCGGAGCGGAAATATTTCAGCTGATCGGCTGCATATTCGGCATTTTGGCCTGAAACGACTGGCCAGCTGGCGCCTGGGTTGCCTTCTCCTGCAGGACCATGACATGCGCTACAGGCTGCAACACCTGCTGCTGTGATGCCTCCACGATAGATATCGCGGCCCAGAGCAAGATCATCTTCTTCAGATGCAACGCCTTCATGCTTGGTCATGCTGGCATAGTAGGCAGCAAGATCTTCGATATCTTCATCAGTAAGATTGGTTGCCTGACCTGACATTAGTGCATTGACTCGATCTCCATCACGATACGCAGTTAATTGTTTGGAGATATATGAGGCATGCTGGCCTGCCAGGTTCGGATAGGCAGGCATAATCGCCTTACCGTCAGCACCGTGACAAGCTGAACAAACAGCTGATTTTTCTTTACCAGTCGCTGGATCGCCAGCGGCGGAAGCAGGACTTGCTAACCAGGCAAAGGCAAGTGCGGCTGCGAGGGCCCAAATTTTCATGAAAACTCCGACGATTACTTGAATTTGTTCGAGTGGTTAGACTGTACGTGGTCGAAACCCGCACGGGATCGACGAATTTTAGCAGACTGGCGGGGTACGCAAGTGACTAAGCCCGTCAATATCAATTGGATAGAACCCTTAAAATGAACTCGGTGTACTTTTCGGCACAATTTCACTCCAGTGCGAGCGACCCCTACTACTGTCCCGAGTCGACGGCCGAAGTGGCCTTTGCCGGTCGTTCGAATGCGGGCAAGAGCAGTGCCATTAACACAATCACACGTAACGGTAAGCTGGCCCGGACCAGTAAAACTCCGGGTCGAACGCAGCTGATCAACCATTTTTCGCTGGATGAAGGAAAATTTCTGGTTGATCTGCCGGGCTATGGCTACGCCAAGGTATCCAAAGACCGTCAGAAAGAATGGCAGTCGGCCATGACGCGATACCTGATATCGCGCTCGAGTCTACGCGGCCTGGTACTCGTCATGGACATTCGTCATCCTCTGACAGATAGCGACTGGACTCTGATAGAACTGCAGCAGCAAGGTCAGGCAAGTCTGCACATTATTCTCACTAAAGCGGACAAGATCTCCAAAAATCAGGCCAGCAGCTCCCTGATGGGCGTGCAGCAGGCACTTTCCGATGCAGGCGTCGATGCCACATTGCAGGATTTCTCGGCATTGAAGAAGCAAGGCGTTGGCGATGCTCACAAGGTGCTGGATAGCTGGTTGTACGAGAGTTCTTTAAGCGTCGAATGATTGAAATCGGCCAGATTGACACTTCTTTATTGTGTCTATCAGGCCGCATTTCAGGAAATTAGGTGCAGTCAGCTCAAGACGGTGTACGGCTGGCCGATGCATTGACACTGGAAAAGCGTTACTTTTCGTAACACTAGGCACCAAAATGGTTGCGATTCAAATGCTGCCAAAGCTTGTAGGTATATAAACTATTGTTTTTGTTAATGATAGAAAAAATCCTTACCAAACTGTCAGATTCCCTATACTGATTTCAGGCTCTTGTGTCGGCACATCATATGTGGCGATTCGGCACTAAAGATTTTGGACTGACAACGTTGTGTCAGGCAGATCTGGCTTTGCATCAGCTCACCACGGCTGATTACGGTTAGTTAGAGACAGATCCGCAAAGGACCGCTCTGATAACCATCGAAAAAGTACCACCTTGGAGAGAGACTTTTTTATGAGCAAGAAAAATACGACAGGAAGCTGGTCCCGCCGGTCAGTGCTGAAAGCCAGCGCAGCCTCGGCTGCCATAACCGGAGCGCCGTTGTTCTTCTCACGGCATGCTTACGGTGCAGAGTTTCTGAATAACCCCGGTGACAAGGGCAGTGTGACACTCGGTTTCAATGTCCCACAGTCCGGTGCCTATGCTGACGAAGGTGCCGACGAGCTGCGCGCCTACAAACTTGCCGTCAAACACCTCAATGGTGAAGGCGATGGCGGCATGATGAACACCATGCAGCCCAGTGCGTTGAAGGGCAACGGTATTCTGGGCAAGAAAGTCGAATACGTAACGGGTGATACGCAAACCAAATCCGATGCAGCGCGTGCTTCTGCCAAGCGCATGATCGAAAAGGATGGCGTGGTCATGGTAACCGGTGGCTCCTCTTCAGGTGTTGCGGTCGCGGTTCAGGGGCTTTGCCAGGATGCCGGCATTATTTTCATGGCAGGTCTGACTCACTCCAATGACACGACGGGCAAGGACAAGAAAGCCAATGGCTTTCGTCACTTCTTCAACGCCTATATGTCAGGCGCGGCTCTGGGGCCTGTTTTGGAGAAAACCTATGGCAATGACAGAACAACTTATCACCTGACAGCAGATTACACCTGGGGTTGGACGCAGGAAGAATCGATTGTGGCATCAACCGAGGCAATTGGCTGGACTACCGGTGCCAAGGTCATGACGCCTGTGGGCGCGGGTGACTTCAGTCAGTACATCACGCCAATTCTGAATTCTGGCGCTGACACGCTGATTCTCAATCACTACGGCAAGGATATGATCAACTCCCTGACGCAAGCTATTCAGTTCGGCTTGAAAGACCGGCAGGTCAATGGGAAGGACTTCCAGATTGTGGTACCGCTTTACTCACGTCTGATGGCTCAAGGGGCGGGTGAAAACGTCAAAGGTATCTACGGTTCAACCAACTGGCACTGGTCATTGTCGGATGCCGGCAGTCAGGCCTTCGTCAAGTCGTTTGGTCAGGAGTATGGATTCCCGCCTTCGCAGGCGGCCCACACCTGCTACGTTCAGACACTTCTGTATGCAGATGCCTGTGAACGTGCCGGAACCTTCGAGCCGTGCCAGGTAGTCGCTGCACTGGAAGGTCACAAATTCGACGGGCTGGGTAATGGTCCAACCGAATATCGTGCCGGTGATCATCAGTGCTTCAAAGATGTCCTGGTAGTGAAAGGCAAGGAAAACCCATCCTCGCAGTTTGATTTGCTGGAAGTTGTGGAAGTGACTCCACGTGCGCAGGTGGAATATCCAGTCGATCACCCGATGTTTGCGGGTGGTGACCTGGGCGTCTGTAATAACGGGGTCTGACGCACAGCCTTTCAACCACCGTCGTTGACTGTCTGGCGCCTGATCCAAGGCGCCGGCCAGTACGTTGGTGGGCAGCTGCGGAATGCAGCTGTGTATTGATTCTGATTCAGTTTGCTCGGTAAGCAGCCGTCACCGTGCCCGGAATCAAACTTTGTCTTGTCATGCTGGTGGCCTGTTGGCCGGTTAGCTGACTCCCTTTCTGATCAATAACCGGGCGCCTCATTGGATGAGGTACAGCCAGGTTGTGTTCGCTTTTGATCGGTTTTGAACCACACGGGACACGCTTTTGGACGCACTGATTCTTCAACTTCTCAACGGTCTGGACAAAGGCGGGGCCTACGCGCTGATTGCCCTGGGCCTGACCCTGGTGTTCGGTACGCTGGGCGTCGTCAACTTTGCCCATGGGGCCATTTTCATGCTGGGTGCATTCTGCGCGGTTACCGTGCGCAAGGTGCTAACCCTATCAACCAAGGTTCGAGACGAGAGTGTCACCTTGTTTGAAGCCTACAAGGAGGTGCCGATTCTGGAGGCCAAGTTTCCAGTCATTGGTGGCGTCATTGTTGATTATTCGGTGCCCCTGTCCATCATCATCGCCATACCGATCATGTTGTTCCTCGGTTTGGTCATGGAGAGAGGTCTGATACGACATTTCTACAAGCGTCCGCATGCTGATCAGATTCTGGTGACCTTCGGGCTGGCCATCATCTGCCAGGAAGTCGTCCGGCATTACTTCGGTGCCAACCCCATACCGCAGGCGGCACCGGCTATCGTTGCCGGCAGTGCCAATATTGGAGCGTTCTTTGGTCTGGGCGACAACATCGTCTACCCCTGGTGGCGTCTGATCTACCTGCTGTTTTCAGCCCTTGTCATTGGTGCCGTCTTTGCTTTTCTGCAGTTCACAACCTTTGGCATGGTGGTCCGCGCTGGCATGCAGGATCGTGAAATGGTGGGTCTGCTGGGTATCGACATACAGCGACGCTTTACCATCGTGTTCGGTATGGCAACGGTTGTGGCGGGGCTGGCAGGGGTTATGTACACGCCGATACTTCCGCCGGATTACCACATGGGGATGGATTTTCTGGTGCTCTCCTTCGTGGTCGTCGTCGTCGGTGGTATGGGTTCCCTGGGCGGGGCTGTGCTAGCCGGGTTCCTGCTTGGCATATTGCAATCGTTTGCCTCCATGAACGAGATCAAGAGCATCGTTCCGGGTATTGATCAGATCATCATCTATCTTGTTGCCGTTATCGTCCTGCTGGTTCGTCCGCGCGGGTTGATGGGTCGCAAGGGTGTGATGGAAGACTAGGAATCCAACCGGACAATAATCATGACTAAAATATCAGCAACATCCGACTGGGTTCTTTTCATTGTCTTTGCGGCAGTGATACTGAGCATGCCGGTCTGGCTCGCACCCTTCGGTGCAAACTATCCTGATCTGATGCAGAAGTTTGCCATCTTTGGCGTGTTCGCCATCGGCTTCAACATACTGTTCGGTCTGACAGGATATCTATCCTTTGGTCACGCCGCCTTCCTGGGAGTTGGTTCCTATACCGCCGTGTGGTCATTCAAGCTGTTGACGATGAATGTACTGCCGGCTGTGATATTGAGTGTTGTGGTAGCGGGCATATTTGCATTTCTGATTGGTTTCATCAGTCTGCGCCGCTCCGGCATCTACTTCTCGATACTGACGCTGGCCTTTGCCCAGATGTCCTATAACCTGGCTTATTCGGTGTTGACACCCATAACCAATGGGGAGACAGGCTTGCAATTAAGCCTGAGTGATGCACGTGTTCTCGATGCCATGGCAGGTGTCAGCACGGGCAGGTCATTACCTTCTACCAGTCTGTTTGGTTTGAAGATGAGCGGTTTGCCTGGATTCTATTTCTGCGCGGTTGCATTGATTATCGGCTTCTTCATTGCCATGCGTATTACACGCTCGCCTTTTGGTGCGATGCTGCGAGGCATCAAGTCCAATCAGACTCGGATGTCCTATACCGGGATCAATACCAGGCCCTATCTGATCTGGGCGTTCATCATCTCGGGAATGTATGCCGGACTTGCCGGAGCATTGCTTGCGGTCACCGACCCGCTGGCAGGAGCCGAACGCATGCAGTGGACTGCTTCTGGCGAGGTGGTTCTGATGACGATTCTCGGTGGTGCGGGTACTCTGCTTGGCCCGGTGCTGGGAGCTGCCCTGATCAAGTATTTCGAGAATATATTCTCAGCCTTCAACGAAGGAACCCTGAATCAGATATTCGATGGATTGCCTGATGCATTGCAGGGCATTGTGGTGGATGTTGTCAGCCTGTTTGTTGGTGATGGCTGGCATCTGACGCTGGGCTTGTTGTTCATGATCGTCGTCATCTTCCTGCCAGGCGGCATCATGGAGGGCATGCGTCGAATCGGAGGCCTGTTCAAACGCAAGTCCGTCAAACCCGACGCTGGCACTCCGGCGCCGGTTGCAGATAAATCCTAGGGGCAAATCTCATGGAAAATACAGTTTTGCACGTCGCTGACGTGCACAAGAGCTTTGCTGGTCTGCATGCCCTGAGCGATATTGACTTGAGTGTCAAAGAAGGCGAAACGCACGCCATCATCGGGCCCAATGGTGCAGGCAAATCCACTTTGTTGAATGTGTGTATCGGTCGGCTTCGGCCAGATTCGGGCCAGGTCATCTTTGATGGTGCCAACCTGACGGGCAAGCATCCGCATGAGATCAACCAGCTGGGTGTGGTACGGGTTTTTCAGACACCGGAGATATTCCCAGAGTTGAGTTTGCTTGAAAATGTCATGATTCCCATTCTGGCGAAGCGCGATGGTGCCTTTAAGCTAAGTTGGTTCAGGCGGTTTTCTGGTGAGAAAACGGTGCGCAGTAAAGCCGAAGATATGCTTGAAGATCTGGGCTTGGGGGCTTTGACCAAGGTTGATGCCAGCAGCCTGTCAAGGGGTGACAAACGCAGGCTCGAGCTTGCCATGGGGCTCGCACAGGAACCTCGGCTGTTATTGCTGGATGAGCCAACGGCGGGTATGGCCCGGCATGACACCAATGCCACGATCGACTTGCTGAAACGCATCAAGGCACAAGGCATGACAAAAGTCATTATCGAGCACGATATGCACGTCGTATTCAGTCTGGCTGATCGAATATCGGTGCTCGCGGGTGGAAAAATAATTTGCCAGGGTACCCCTGAGGAGGTCAAGGCCGACCCACGAGTCAAGGAAGCCTATCTGGGCGAGGAGCAAGTATAATGAGTAATGCAACTGTGAAGCCCGAATCAGATAAGGATGCCTATTTGAGGGTGGAAGGACTCAAGGCTTACTATGGCGACAGCTATATTGTCCAGGACGTATCCTTTTCCATCAATGAGGGTGAGATCGTGGCATTGCTGGGCCGCAATGGTGCTGGCAAAACCTCTACCTTGAGGGCAATCGCCCGCGCCGCCAGTCCTGAATTGCGCAGTGGCAGCATCTGGTTGAACGGCGTCGGACTGCATGAAATGCAAGACTATGAAGCTGCTCTGGCGGGCGTGCAACTGGTACCGGAGGATCGACGCATCATCCCGGGCCTGACGGTCGAAGAGAATCTGGACATTGCTTGTATAGCAGGTTCCAGTGGGTGGAGTTACGAGCGTATTTACGAATTGTTCCCGCGCCTCAAAGAGCGTCGCCGCCAGGAAGGCATTACCTTGTCAGGTGGAGAACAACAAATGCTAGCCATCGGCCGTGCACTGGCTCGCGATATCAAACTGTTATTGCTGGATGAGCCTTACGAAGGGCTTGCTCCAGTGGTTCGTCACGATATCGAGAATGCGCTGATTGAAGTCAAGAATACCGGCATCACAACCATCCTCGTCGAACAGAATGCCGTCGCCGCCCTACGCTTGTCCGACTCCGCCCTGATTCTTGATACCGGTGAAATCGTCTACAGCGGTACCGCTGCCGAAGTCCTCCAGAACGAAGAGCTCCGCCACGAATACCTCGCCATATAGGCCAGAGAGAGGGTCTGACCCTTGTAAGTTGTTGATATTGCTTGTTATGTGGGTATGATTTGGGCAAATATTGCTCCTAAATGGCTATTTTTATAGGTAATAAGAGGCATTTAAGGGCCGTTAACGAAAAAACCCGCGGGGACTGAGTCCGTCGCGGGTTTTTTGTTTTACGGCTATGTAGTCAGATCAAAGAGCGGATTTTTGCTTTTTGATGAACGTTGCAACCGTTTCGTTATCGTCCAGCTCCAGCGGGCTTGTGTTGGCATCGCCGAAGGCATTGAGCAGGTCAGCATTAACCTGATCCAGACCATCATCAGCTGGCTGTGAGTTGGCAGGTGAACTCACTAACGCATCCAGTGTCACCGTCGTTGTATTACCGCCGGTGCCGGGATCGGTGCCATTGTCGTCGTCATCTGAACTCGAGCTGCATCCCGCTAACGCGACGGTAGCTGCCATTACGAGTGTCATCACTGTTTTTTTCATGATTCCAGTCTCCTGTCAGATTGGCCGATTAGTTAGACGCCGTACTACCGGAAACCGGAGTACGCAGATAAGGGAAGCTGGTATCAAACTGAGCTGCATTTTGTGGAGCACCGTCGCGGAAAGCAACGGCACCTGCAGGAGCTGATGCTTCATTGGCTTCGGCTGAATCACCGCCACACACGTTCAGGTTGTCCGCATCATCAAGGTTGCCATCGCCGTTCAGATCGACGGCGATGTTATGGCAAAGTGCTCCCATGACAACTCGCAAAGCCAGGTCAGTTACATCATCACCAGGACGACGACCGTTAGGAAAGCCTGCCAGATCGCCTGCTGCCACGCCCAGGTTGGACTGAGCATCTGCGGCGGTGGCTGCAATTGCGGTGTTCAGACGCAACATTTCAGATGGCGTTACCGTTGCCAGTTGATTAACACCCTCAAAGCCTGTCAAAAATGCGGCAACCAGATCGGTACGAGGAAAGTTCTGTGGTGCAATGTCCGCGACTCCGAATTCCTGATTGCTGTTGAAGATGATGTTCAACAAGGCTGGCAAAGTAGGGTTGGTGACATAGTCGGCAAACTGTCCGTCGTCAGCTGGTTGGCTGGCGTTGAAACGGTTCTTGTCACCCAGACCGATGACCACTTCGTTAACCAATGGAGCGCCCAGGCGGGACACCTGTGTCCATGCACCGGCAACAATTTCTGCACGATCAAAGCTGGCTGATGGGTTCAATACGCGAATCTGTTGTTCGCTGGCAGCCGTCCAGCCACCGATGACACCATTACCTGCACCTGTCAGGCAGTCTTTGCTGACTTCCAGAGCAATGGTTGTGATGTTCTTGTCAGCCAACTGATTATTGCTGTCGTTGTCTTCGATACTGGTCGGATCGAAGTTCACCAGGTCGAACACCTGGCCCAGGTTTACCGAGAAAGACTCAGTACGCTGTCCGACAAATACACGTGCATCCTGTGCACCACTGGGGCAAGCACTCAGAGTGATGTCGTTATAGGCGCTGCCAGAATTGTGGAGTGCCGCAACATAATCGCTGTAGCCTTGCTGCCCGGAGAATGTCTTGTCACCGATAAAGTCCAATGGCTTGGCGAAGCTGGATTCGCTGGAGGCTGTGTCAGTCGCACTGCTGCGCTCGCCAGTTCGTGAATCGCCTGCAACCATTTCCAGGGAATAGGTTTCGCTGAAGTTGGCTGCTGCCTGGCTGGATGCACTCACACCGCCTGCGATTTGTAGTGGAATGGTGACCATCTTGTCGCCAATGGGAAGCTGTACACCGGTACCGCCAGCCAATGCCTGTTGAAAACGGAATTGGAAGCTGATGTCGCCGACTGCATCACCATCGTTGTCTACATTGATTTCATAGAGCGCATTCGGGTCCATGGAGAAGTAATTGGGACCACCGTAGGGATCCTGCAGAGGGACATAGTTGGCAACCAGCGTGACGTAACCTTCGCGGCCCGACTCATAGCTGTTGAATAGATAGAAGTCAGTCGCATCGACCTTCGGCTTTTGTGTAACGTAAGGTGCCTCGCGATGACTTGATGCCAGTACGGGGGTAGCAACGGCGCCGACAAGCAGTGGGATGGCAATAGCCAGATAGTGCTTGATGGGCATTTGGTTTTTCATGTGGCGATAATTCCGGTAGTGGCGAGGTGAAGAAAAGCTTCCTCCTGAACATTACGCGGGCTAGCCGCAGATAGATGCAGTTAGATGGGACTCATTTGCTGCCTTGAGGTTATTCGTATAGCAAGATGAGAGGTGACTCCCACTGTGTAAAAATTACCGGGAATAATGGGTGTTTGCTGTATTTCAAGCTGAGACGCAGAAGAGGGCAGCCGGCAGGGCAAGTTGCTTCTAATCGTTATATGCAAGGGTGGGGATAGCAGCGCGCATCATTTTAAATGATGGATCATGCTGAGGCGATCACAGGGCTGAATCACTCAAGAGGATTCAGCCCGGCTTATCTAACCAATACGCCCCATGCCAAACTGCGCCGGATCCTCTTCAGCATCATCGTCGGAAGGCTCGGGTTCGGGCTCCTCTTCAAGTGAAAGCTCGAACAGTTCCGCCGCTTTTTCCAGATTGGAATTGCTTCCAGAAGATTTACCTGCCGATCCCGAGGTGCCATCGTTAGCAGCCTTGTGGCTGGCAATCTTCTGTGCCATGGCTGCATGTACGTCCAGCGGTTCTGAAGCTTCAGACGATTGTGCGGATTCGGCAGTTGCTTCGTCAGCACCGCCCTCCTTCTCGGCAGCGGCCTTCGCTGCAGCTACCTGACTTGGCATCTGGCCTCTGAGCAGAAGTTCCTCAGCCTCGTCCTCATCGTTGCTTTTTCCCGAACGGCCACTTAATTTGAAACGCAGGCGCAGGTTGTTGGCTGAATCGGCATTCTTCAAAGCCTCATCCTCGGTAATGCGTCCCTCGCGAGCCAGATCGAACAAAGCACTGTCGAATGTTTTCATGCCCTGATTTTCTGACTTCAGCATGGCCTCCTTGATATCGGAGAGCTGATCTTTCATGATCATCTGCTTGATGGTATGGGAGCCCAGCAGAATCTCGATGGCAGCGCATCGCTTGCCATCGACGGTGGGCACCAGTCGTTGCGAAACGATCGCCCGGATATTGTTACCCAGATCATGCAGTAGCTGAGCCTTGCGCTCTTCGGGGAAGAAATTGATGATGCGATCCAGCGCCTGGTTGGCGTTGTTGGCGTGCAGTGTGGAAATGGCAAGATGGCCGGTTTCTGCAAAAGCCACGGCATGTTCCATGGTTTCCCGATCACGAATCTCACCGATCAGAATGACATCAGGTGCCTGACGCAGCGTATTTTTCAGGGCCGCATGAAAGCTGTTGGTGTCGACGCCCACCTCACGCTGATTGACGATGCACTTCTTGTGAGGGTGTACATACTCCACAGGATCTTCGATGGTGATGATATGCCCACCCTTGAAACTGTTTCGATGATCGATCAGTGCTGCCAGAGATGTGGACTTGCCCGAGCCGGTACCGCCAACAAACAGTACCAATCCATTTTTGGCTGTGATGACATCCTTCAGGATGTCAGGCAGACCCAGATCGTCGAAACGTGGAATTTCTGTCTGTATGTTTCGGGCAACGAGTGATACCTCGTTACGCTGCTTGAAGATGTTCAGGCGAAAGCGGCCAATTCCCTCTGGTGCTATGGCCAGATTCATCTCAAGCTCGCGTTCGAATTCCTCACGCTGATCCTGGTTCATGACCTGATTGGCGATTGCCTCTACCTCACCTCGGGCAAAAGGCACATCGCTCAGTGCGGTGAGCTCCCCGGCGAATTTGGCACTGGGAGGTGCACCGGTAGCAAGGTATAGATCTGACCCGTCGAAATCGACCAGTCTTTTGAGCAGTGCGTATATATCCATGAGGCAGGCGTTTCGGTATTAGTCCAGAGTGTCAGTTAGCGGCTGCGTCTGCATAAATTGAAGCTTGTGCAGACGGGCGCTCAATTCTTGTCGTGAGTGGACCGAAGGCAATTACTTTGCATGCCAGAAGACACGCGAGAGCTTCTGCTCAAGCAGGTTGACAGCTTCCTTGTCCACGATGATCTGGACGACGCTGGAGCCCTTGGGGAATACGATGACCGGAGTGCTTGGAATACCTGCACTTTCCAGATCGCTCCAGCGATAAAAAACAGTGTCGTCAGCATCACCGGATGAGCTTCCCAGGCCATCAATGGTCGCAGCATCTTTCAGACTCATCTGATAGAGACGGCCGGTGGTGTCGTAGCCGCAAATGCTGGTGTCCAGCGTTGTATCTGCCTCGAAGGTTGTCGCCATCAGCGTACCTTCAAAGGTGATCAGCTCTGAAAGTGACTTTTCATTGGGAGCCAGAGATATTTTCCAGCCCCGTGCCTCCAACAGATCCTCTTGGGCGTCATCGGCTGTGTCCTTGTCGGTGGAGCTGATATCGTCGCTGGTCGCATCGAACAGATTGCCGGGTGTCACTGTTGTAAAATCAGATGCCGGAACCCCTTTGTCCAGGTGTGTATCGCGGATCATGTAAAGATGATTCTGAATGCCGGCCAGTAGCGGGTTGGTGCGATTGCCGGACCCCAGGCTGATAGACAGGTAGTCACCTGCGGCATCGCTATTGAGGGCGATACTGGGAGCATAGAAGATCGGTTGATGCTCACCATCGTCAAGCGTTGCGAACAAGGTCACCGCAGGTGTGGTGTCGATGTCGTCAAAGTCGACTCGCCAGAGTTGTCCACCCAGATCGCCGACGTAGAGTCTGTCTGCCAGTCCATCGTAATCGCTATCGATAATGCTCAGATCAGAGGCAATCGAATACAGCATGGAAGCATGATCGCTGCTATCAACAGACCAGACCGGGTCACCGTATTCGTCGATCATGTAAATGGCATTGCCCAGGGATGCCACAGGTGTGTTTTTCGAATCCTGCGCGTCAGCGTCATAGCCCGCTGCGAAAGCGAGTACACGTCGTTCACTAGTGCCGTCCTTGACTTTGATCAGTGACATCCGTGACCAGGATTGCGCCAGTCTTGGAAAGTCTGTCGACTCGCCAGTGATCGACCAGGCTAATCGCGGCGCTTCCGGGGTGCTGACATTCAACGCATAGTAGGAATTACCGCCACGCCGCATGCCTAGTATCAGAAGCAGTTTTTCGCCATTGTTGACGATGCCATCGTTGTTGGTGTCGGTATGCCAACGAGTAATCTGGCCATCGAGTCCGTAGATATGATTGCCGCTATTGAGATTCTGTGACAAGGCCGGTATGTGCGATATCAGCTCTTTTGGCATGAAGGCAAACAGTTCTTCGCCACCACTGGTATCACCGCTACCCAGTACCGTGGGTGCTGATGTATCGAAGGCGTGTAGCAGGCCCTGGTTGGTCATCACATACGTCATGCTGCGCGTGCCATAGTCAACCTGCACGCTCTTGCTGTGCAGGGAGGAACCCATGGGAGCATCCTGCAGCCAGTCAAGGGAGGTGGTGCGCAGCGCCGAGCTTGTCGGCAGCCCCAGCAACGTAGTCGAGATTGCCGTGTTGCTGCTCTCCAGTCGGTTGGCGGCAACACCTGCAAGCGGTACACCGATCGAGGGAATATCGTCGCCGGTGTAGGTGTATATATTGCGCACCGTGTCAGCCAGTTTCTCTGAAGCGCCACCCTTGCTGACCGAGTTGCCATCAATATCATCGGACCAGAAGCTCTGGGCGGTTTCAGAGAATTGCTCGCCGAACTCGCTAACAGCTGTTGCCTTGTCGCCATTGATGTCGATCAAGCCAGTACTGTCCACAAAGTAGCCTTTCAGATTGCCCTTCCAGCTGCTACGAGTGCTGGGTGAAAACAGGTTGTAGAACACTCGGTTGTCATGCGAAAAACTGGCCTTGTCGACATCAATGGACAGCTCGGCAAAGTTCTCGGAGCCTCCCAGCACTTCGTCGATGATAGAGTCAAGAGCTGCGTTCAATTCTTCGGGCTTGTCAGCCTTGAAGAATTTGCCCTTGCCGGCTGTGGCCAGCAGAGTCAGATAATCCTGACCGGGGCCTTCGACATTGAAGCCCACTGTATAGGTCTTGACGGCACTATCGAGGATGCCGGGCATCTGATCAGAGGAGGCAAGCGCTCTTACGACTTCGGGTCCACAGTTGCCTTCGGTCTGCATGCCGTCGGGCATCTCGAAAATGCTCAGACTGAGATCTTCACAGCCATCCATGTCAGTGCCAATGGTACTACGCAGAGAGTCGCCATCATTAATCCACGTAGGCTCTCCGTCAGAGATGAGAACAATGGTATTGGCCTGGCAGGTCTGGGTAATGGGGGAGTTGTAGTTTGCACCCATCCAGTTACGCGTATGTTCGTATTCGCACTGTTGATAGCTGCCCCAGAGATTTGTCTGGCGTTCGGAGCCTGCGGTGGGTGTATCCGTTGAGCTTCTGAGCTCACAGTTGCTGAGTGTTTTGCTCTCGCAGTAGTTCGGTCCACCCGAGCCTGAAAAATCATTGCAATAATAGGTGGCGGATGTGTTCGTTGAATAAGCGTCGCTGGGTGAATAACTGGCAGCTATGGCGGCCTTTGAGTTACCACCGGTGTAGAGTCCGGTAACGCTGTTCCAAGTGGCCGGCTGATGCTCTGATCCGATGAGAGGTGAGCGATCGTTATGGGTGACAGCGTCGCCGCGAAAGTACTGTGCAGCCTCCACCAGTGCATCGACAGTTGCCGTGCCACCACCGGCAAAGCGTGCGTCAACCCGTTGACCGATAATATCCTTGACCGTGAAGAGGCCTGGCAGAATGTTGCCATCCACGCTGCTGGCATCGGCACTGAGTTCGCTGATTGGCCACTGGATTCCCGTCGTGGTATAGCTGTAGAGTGAGCCGATTCCAGCGTTGATGGTATCCACGTTGTTGTCCAGCACGTTGTGCATGGCATCTTTGAGAATATCAATTTTTTTCGGATTGGTATTCCATTTATAGCTGCCATAAATGTCGGCGGCCATACTGCCGGAATAATCCAGAACGAAGAGAATATTGGGCTTCTGCTGTCCGGCTATTCTGGCTCTGTAGACATCAATGTCATCCGCCTGGGCTGGGGCTGGCAGGCAGAAAACCAGAGAGGCTGTCAGGCAGATGTTTCTGATGCTGGTCGAGGTAGCCGTCATGCTCATACTTCCACAGTCTCCAAAGTGGGCTCGCCTCGCTACCGCACGATGGAGCTCGTGCCGGAAAAGCGGGGCTTATCGTGCCTAGGGCTGGGGACAGAAATGTGATTTTATTTTGTCCTCAGCCCTTAGGCGGCAGATATCGAGCTTCCCTTTAGAGCTGAATGATCAGCTTGTCCGGAGGGTGTCACCGAGGAGGCGAGACTGTGATCCGGTTGGCGTTCGGGTCATTCTCAAGTATTGAAGATCAAGCTGAGAAGTCGTAGCTGTCAGCGAGGCGTACGAATGCCACTAGGGGCATTCTCTCGGGCGTTACGTACCGCAATAATGGTCACGCCAAGCAGTGTCAGGCCGCCACCGATGGCAATTTTCAGGGTCAGTGTCTCGCCTGTAAACAGGATGCCGAATACGATGGCGAAAAGTGTAGAAAGCGTGATGAAGGGGGCGACGCTATTGACGCTGTATCGTTTCAGCAGGTAGTAGAGCAGGCCGTGTCCGACGACGGTGGCGCCAATGGCCGAGTAGGTCACTGTCCAGTAGTCGATCAGCGGGATGCTGGCTATATGCTGCCATTGTGGTCGTTCGAGAACCAGGGTGATGATGCCCATGGAGGTAGTGGCGCACAACGCAATCCAGGCCTGCAGATTGAATACGGCAACGTCTTTGAGCTGGCGTATGAGTATGGTGGATACCGCCATGGCTAGAGAGGCAACGGCTGTGAGTATCATGGCGGTCAGATGCTCTGGGCCGACAGGGGCGAAGCCGATTACCACAACGCCTGCAAACGAGATCAGGATGGCCACTACTCGTATCAGGCGAATACGCTCGCCGAGAAAAATGACAGCCAGCAAGGTTGCGAATGGCACTGTCAGCTGCGAGGTGATGGCCACTGATGACAGTGAGCCTGCCAGAAAGATGCCGTAGAACATGAAACTGAAATGGCCGACGCCCATGCAGATGCCAATAGTCAGGATCCTGCGCATTTGTCCGGGTACCCAGCGCAGAAAGACCGCCAGCAAGACCAGTACGATGGCGAAGCGCAGCGTTATGAACAACATGGGACCAAAAACGACAGTGCCGGCTTTGCCAGCAACGAAATTGAATCCCCACAACGCATTGACCAGGATCAGGAACAGGAGATGAATACGAGTCACAAGGTCGGTTCTTTCCGGTTAGCCTGACAGCTTCAGTATACTCGCCGATCCCGAGACTTGAACACAGCCACTCATCATGAATAGCATGATTCTTCAGATTGCCAATATCCTTGCACCGGGAATGGTTCTGGCAATTATCGGACTGGTCTGGCATTTCAAGGGCCCGCGCTTTCCCGTGGACTTTGTCACCACGCTGGTTCTCAATATCTGCATGCCAGCTTTGCTGTTCCACACCTTGGCGACCTCAGTGGTCCCCATCCGTTCTCTTGGGCAGATGGCGTTGGCGACTTTGCTGGTACATATCGTTTTCACCGCACTGGCGCTGGTCGTACTGAAACTGGCAAACAAGGACTGGCGGTTGTGCATTGCACAGGTGGTTGGTAATACCGGCAATCTGGGGCTGCCGGTCTGTTTTCTGGCTTTTGGTGAGGAAGGGCTGGCCTATGCCATGGCTTTTTTTGCGGTTCAATGCGTGCTGTTGTTCAGCCTTGGAGATGCGATCTACGCCGGGAGTGTCAGCGTGTCCCGAGTCTTGCGTTCGCCGGTACTGCACTCGATCTGGATGGGAGTGCTGGTGCGTTTCATGGATTGGCAATTGCCTGATATGGTTATGCAATCCACAGAGCTTCTAGGTCAGATTGTCATTCCCCTGATGCTGATTACGCTGGGCATCAGTCTGGCCGGAATGCGCGCCTCACAACTGCCTGCCACCTTGTTGTGGGCGGGTATCCGGACAGCGATGGCGATAACCGTCGGCTTCGGTATTGCCGCCTTGATGGGGCTGGAAGGTGTGGCACGCGGTGTATTGATTATCCAGACCATGGTGCCGGTAGCCGTATTCAACTATCTGCTGGCTGTCAAACACGGGCATGATGCCAGTGAGTTGTCAGGGTTGATTCTGGTCACCCATGTCAGCGCAATCTTTTATCTGCCGTTGCTGCTGGGTGTCTTGCTCTGAGGCGTTGCCTGATACGTCAGGGGCGTGAAATACGGCCCGGCTTTAGTGCTGACAATGCCGGAGCCCGTACAGGGCTCCGGCCAGAGATCGCAAACGACTGATCAGGCGTCGTAGGTACTGCTTGAAACATTAGAGCCACTGCCAATCCAGTCAGTGTGATGCCAGCTCTCATCGCCATCGACACGCTGATAGGTATGTGCACCAAAATAGTCTCGTTGCGCCTGTAGCAGGTTGGCGGGCAGACGCGCGTTGCGGTAACCGTCATAGAACGACAGAGCAGCGCTCATCGCCGGTACCGGTATGCCACGGGTGACCGCTTCACCGATGATGCGACGCCAGCTATCCTGAGACTCGTGGATGCGATCCCGGAAGTAGTCATCTACCAGCAAGTTGGATAGCTCAGGTGCCTTGTCGTAGGCCGCCTTGATGTCGTCCAGAAAGGCAGAACGGATGATGCAGCCGCCGCGCCACATCTGGGCGATAGAGCCGTATTGCAGATCCCAGTTGTATTCTTCGGCTGCAGCACGCATCAGCATATAGCCCTGCGTATAGGAGATGATCTTGGCAGCAAACAGTGCCTGGCCCAGAGCATCGACCCACTCTGCAGGAGCGCCGGCGGGTACCGCTGAAGGTCCCTTGAGTATGCCGGACGCTACAACACGCTCATCCTTGATGGCAGACAGGGCACGGGCAAAAACGGCTTCACCGATCAGTGTCAGTGGTATGCCAAGTTCCAGCGCATTGATGCCGGTCCACTTGCCAGTACCCTTCTGGCCGGCTTTATCCATGATGGTGTCTACCACGTAGGTATCACCGTCCTTGAAGCCGAGAATGTCAGCGGTGATTTCGATCAGGTAGCTGTCCAGAGCGCCCTTGTTCCACTCGGTGAAGGTGGCTTGCATGGCATCGTTGTCCATTTCCAACGCTTTTTGCATGAAGTCATAGGCTTCACAAATCAGCTGCATATCGCCATATTCGATACCGTTGTGGACCATCTTGACGAAATGCCCTGCGCCGCCATCGCCAACCCAATCGCAGCAAGGATCACCCGACTCAGTCTTGGCTGCAATGGCTTGAAATATCGGCTTGATATGGGGCCAGGCGGCCTTGTGGCCACCGGGCATCATGGAAGGTCCATGACGTGCACCTTCTTCACCGCCTGAAACGCCACTGCCGACAAACAGCAGATCCTTGGTGGCCAGGTGGGCGGCTCTTCGTTCGGAATCTTCGAAGTTGGAATTACCACCATCGATGATGATGTCACCCTTGTCCAGCAGGGGGATGAGCTCGTCGATGACGGCATCGACAGCGGCACCGGCCTTGACCATCAGCATGACCTTACGAGGGCTGGCCAAGGCGGCAACGACATCCTCCAGGGTCTTGGCACCAATGATATTCGTGCCTTTGGCAGAGCCGTTGAGAAAATCTTCTGTCTTTGCGTACGTTCTGTTGTAGGCAACGACCTTGAAGTCATGGTCGTTCATGTTCAAAATAAGATTCTGACCCATGACGGCCAGGCCAATAACGGCAATATCTGCTGATGCACTCATTTAACTGCTCCTGCCGGAAGGTGACCTTCGCGGATTACCGTTGGTCGGCGTTGGGTGGTGGAAAGGTCAGGCCGTTTAACTGACAGGTGTCAGCAATGGCTTGTCGTTGAAATGGGCAGCCAGGTTATCCAGAACCAGTTTGCCCATCGCTTCACGTGTCTCCCAGGTACCGCTGGCATTATGGGGTTGCAAGACCACATTTTCGAGAGAGAACAGGGCTTCCGGGATACTTGGCTCTTCTGCGAATACATCAAGACCAGCACCGGCGATCTTGTTTTCCTGGAGATATTTCACCAGCACCGGCTCATCCACCAGCGTACCGCGAGAGACATTGACAAGGTAGCCTTGTGGACCGAGCGCATCCAGAACGGCGGCATTCACAGCACCGATGGTGCCCGGAGTGGCGGCAGCGGTCACGAACAGATAGTCGACATTGGCGGCCATTTCTTCGAGTGATGCGACAAAGGTATGTGGAGAATCGCTACGGGCACTGCGATTACAATAGCTGATCTGCATGCCAAAACCTTCCAGGCGCCGAGCCAGTGCCAGGCCGATGCTACCCATACCGAAGATACCTGCACGTTTGCCCATGACACGGCGTGTCAGTGGCATGGCGCCTTCTTTGGGCCAGCGTCCCGCACGTGCGTATTGATCACCTGTAACCAGTTGTCGCGAGACCGCCAGTGCCAGCGCCATAGCCATATCGGCCACATCGTCACTGAGTACATCGGGGGTATTGCCTACCGAGATTCCGTGCTCCCGGCAATAGGCCAGATCCACAGCATCAACGCCGACGCCAAATACGGACACGATTTTGGCTTTAGGCAATTTTTCCAGAACGGCAGCGCTGACTCCACGACCACCGTCAGTCACGATACCGACGCAATCGCCAGCAATCGTGTCGAGCAGAGCGTCCTGCTCAGCTGCTTCCCAGTAACGATGGACTGTATAGGAGGATTCCAGAGTGCTCATTACGCTTGGCAGTAGCGGACCCATCAATAGCAAGGTGTAACTCATGTGGCATGTCTCGGATTGTTGTCCCGGGAGTGTGCCCGGGTCTGACGAATTGGAATGATGATATGTGTTTAGCGACGAATGATTCTATTGTCAGACGACTGCTGACATGCCGCCGTCGACATACAGGATATGACCGTTGACGAAATTGGAAGCTGGTGCTGCAAGAAATATGGCGGCACCAATCAGTTCCTTGACATCGCCCCAGCGTCCAGCCGGTGTGCGCTTGCAAAGCCAGCCGCTGAATTCAGCATCATCGACCAGAGCGGCAGTCAGCTCGGTGGCAAAGTAGCCGGGCCCCAGACCGTTGACCTGGACGTTGTGAGGTGCCCACTCGGCGCACATGTTCTTGGTGAGCATCTTGACGCCGCCTTTGGAGGCTGCATACGGTGCAATAGTGGGTCTGCCCAGCTCGCTCTGGATGGAACAGGTGTTGATGATCTTGCCCTGCTTGCGTTCAACCATATTTTTTGCAACGGCGCGTGACACACGAAATACGGATGCCAGGTTGGTGTTCATCACTTCTTCCCAGGTTGCATCATCACACTCAAGCAACGGGGTACGACGTTGTATTCCGGCATTGTTGACCAGTATGTCGATAGGTCCGGTGTTGGCTTCAATCTCTGCAACTGCTGTATTGATGGAATCGCTGTCAGTGACATCGAAGGGTTTGCCGATAGCCTTCAGGCCAGCGCTTTCAAATTCTGCGACGGTGCTGGCAACGGTTGCCGGGTTCATGCCGTTAATGATGACCGTGGCGCCTGCTTCTGCCATGCCGCGAGCCAGGTGTTTGCCGATACCTCGGCTGGAGCCTGTCAGTAATGCCAGCTTGCCACTGAGGTCAAATAATGTAGTGCTCATAAATATCGAGAGTCCTTGGTTCGGGAATGGTTCAAGCGTCGAAACGCAATTGGATCTTCATGTGCTTGCTGCGATCTGTGGCGGCCGTAAATGCAGCATCGGCATCAGAGAATGCGTAGACGCCTGTCAGCAGAGAAGAGACATCCAGACGCTGATTGACCAGTAAGTCCACCGCCAGATCGAACTCTTCATGGAAACGGAAAGTGCCTTTCATGGACAATTCCTTGGAGAGCATCTTGTTGACCAGGATGGGGGTATCACCAGGAGGCATCATACCCGTCTGCACAATGGTGCCGCGTGGACGTACCGCGTTCAGGCAGGTTCGCAGAGCGAGTGGGTTGCCTGAGCACTCGATGGCTGCATCAAAGTGACCGCGTCCTGATTCGTATTTTTCCAATCGAGCCGCATCCGTGCGAATGTTGATCACTTCATCAGCACCCAGCTTGAGGGCCATGTCCAGCACCGTGTCCTCGACATCAGTGGCGGTGATGTGGCGAACCCCTGCCAGACGTGCCGCCATGATGGCCAGGCAACCAATCGGGCCGCAGCCAGTAATCAGTAATGATTTGTGCAAAAGGTTGTCTGCGCGATTTACGGCATGCAGGCAGATAGCCAGCGGCTCGGCGAAGGCTGCGATAGCGGTGTCGAATCCATCTGGCAGACCGACGCATTGACGTTGTGGTACCACCAGCTCTTCACGAAAGCCGCCCTGGATGTGTGGCATGACTGCGGCGCTGCCAAAGAACACCATTTCCTGGCACAGATTGGTCTGGCCTGCCAGGCAGTAGTCGCATTTGAGGCAGGGCAGGTTCGGGTTGATGGCGACTGGTTGGCCCACTTTCAGCCCGGTGACGGCGGAGCCGATTTCGCTCACGGTACCGGCGATTTCATGGCCCAGTATCAGAGGTTCCTGCACGGCGAATGCGCCCACACGGCCTTCATGATAGTAGTGGATGTCGGAGCCGCAGATGCCACCGGTGGCATAACGGACACGAACTTCATGTTCCTGGAGAGTGCTGGCTGTCTGAATATCGATCAGACGAAGGTCTTTGGCGGCGTGAATGGCGCAAGCTTGCATAGCGGCGTACTTCCTGAGTTACGGGTTGAATGAAGGGGGAATCAGGCCGGAGCAGGCCAGAAACCGTGCTTGCGCAGTGCGAGCACCGCGTTGTGAGAGATGGTTGGAATATCGTCTTCAATGCTGACAGTCACCACATTGTCTTCCTTGCGAGGATCTTCCAGAGCGGCGAACTGGCTTAGCAGCAGGGAGTCGGGCATGAAATGTCCTTCACGTCGGCTCATGCGTGATCCGATCATTTCCTGTGAGCCCTCAAGAAATACAAAGACCACATTGCCCGCTGTGCTCAGCGTCTGGCGATAGGTTTGCTTCAGTGCCGAGCAGGCAATGACGCAGATGCCATGAGTCTGTGCCTGGCTGGCTGCATACCGTGCTACATCCTCCAGCCAAGGTTGACGATCTTCATCGCTCAGAGGGGTGCCGGCAGCCATCTTGTCTATATTGGAGGCAGGGTGCAGCTCGTCGCCATCCTTGAAGTGGCCTTTCAGATCGGTTGCCAGTTGGCTGGCAACTGAAGACTTGCCGCAGCCGCTGACTCCCATTACGATGATGATCAGAGGTGCGTTGGCAGGTTTTGCTGTCATGAATTCTAGTGGTCTCATTTTCTTGACGAAACACGCGCTTTTGAATACTCGTCATCGACGGCCGCCGGGGCGAAACCGGTTGTCGGGTTTGCCTGCGCTCTGACGATGCATGGCAGGGTGACTCATCAACTGGGTTCTGCCGAGAAGAAATAGTCGGATTCTGTTGCTGAAAGAGGCTTCTGGTGCTGTCCGGATGTATGCGATGATAGCGTTAACACCATTGATTCATCAAGGCTTGAGGAGAAGTACTGATATGTACGGAGAGCTGGAAGGTTGCGGCATGGAAGTAATCGATGACACTTTTAGTGAGTGTTTTATCGGGCATGCCCGGGTTGAGAGATTGTGGACCGGCGCTCGCTGGTGCGAAGGTCCTGCATGGTTTGCGGCAGGCCGTTATCTGATCTGGTCCGATATTCCCAACAATCGGATGTTACGTCTGGACGAACCTTCCGGCCATGTGTCGGTTTTTCGTAACCCTAGCCAGAACAGCAATGGAAATACCGTCGATCGGCAGGGCAGGCTTGTGAGTTGTGAGCAT
The DNA here is from genome assembly GCF_002215215.1 of Granulosicoccus antarcticus IMCC3135. NCBI lineage: Bacteria > Pseudomonadati > Pseudomonadota > Gammaproteobacteria > Chromatiales > Granulosicoccaceae > Granulosicoccus > Granulosicoccus antarcticus. Next base: position 176,918 of record NZ_CP018632.1, read on the forward strand.
CTGACTCGCCGGGTCACACGCACCGAGCACGATGGCTCCGTATCCGTACTGGCCAGCGAATGGCAAGGCAAACGACTGAATTCGCCCAATGATGTGGTCGTCAAGTCAGATGGCTCCGTCTGGTTTACTGATCCCAGCTACGGCATCATGACCGACTACGAAGGTGATAGTGCTGAGTCAGAATTGCCCTGTCAGGTCTACCGTATAGACCCGGATGGCAGTCTGAGCGTTGTGGCCGAGGATTTTGTGAAGCCTAATGGCCTGGCTTTTTCGCTGGATGAATCGATCCTCTATGTTTCCGATACCGGTGTTTCGCACATGCCCGGTGGTCCACGGCATATACGCGCTCTGGTTCTCTCTGCCGATGGGCGCAGCGTTACTGGTTCGAGTGTGTTTGCCGAATGCTCCGCGGGTCTGTTTGACGGCTTTCGGGTTGATTGTAATGGTCGGCTCTGGTGCAGTGCCGAGGATGGTGTGCATTGCATTGACCCGTCCGGAAAGCTGATTGGCAAGGTGCACATTCCTGAAATTGTCAGCAATGTCACCTTTGGTGGTCCCAAGCGCAATCGGCTGTTCATCTGCGGTACAACGTCTATCTACTCGCTCTACCTGGCAATCAATGGCAGCACGCCAGGCTAGGCATCTTCGTTTGTCAGGCTAGTGCTTGCATGAGTGCATCAATGCCAGCCTGAGCGACGGCTATATCCTGATCCGGGGCGCCTGAGCCGACACCAACGGCGCCTGCAACCTGCCCATCAATGATGACGGGCAGGCCGCCTTTCAGATTGGTAAATTTGCCTTGTGTCGTAATGCCCAGCAATTTTCCGGCTTCCTCTGGCGCGTTGCCAGTGGGAGCCGCAATAGAGGCGGCCGTGACTGCTTTGGCGGTGGCGGTTTCGATGCTCAGAAACTTTGCCCCTTGCATGCGACACATGGCCAGCATGTGACCGCTGGCGTCCACAATGACAATATTCTGTGCGACACCGATTGCGATAGCGTGGTTGCGGGCCGCTTCCAGGATGAGGAGCGCGGAGGTGTCGTTGAGTTCAGGTCGGTGATTGAGCATATCGTTGGAATTCCTGACGGGTGACTGGCTTGTGAAAAATGCAGCACTGCCTGACATCGCGTGGGCAGCGCGAGTGGTGCCAGTATGACTACACTGACAGGCAGAGGCAGTAATTTAGACCTCAGCTGAGCTTGAGGTCCATCTATAATGAATCCCATCTTCTGTCTGTGAACACCTCATGCAACAACGCATAGTCAATCGCGGTGTTCTGATCTTGCTGCTGATCGGCATTACGCTGCTGTTTCTGGCGCTCATCAAGCCGTTCCTGCAGGCCGTGTTCGTGGCTGCGCTGTTTGCAGCACTGTTCTCCCCCCTGTATCGCAAGATACTCGAGCGTATCGGAGACCGCAGGAGTCTGGCTTCAGCACTGACCTTGCTAACCATCATCCTGTTCGTGATGGTGCCTCTGGTTCTGCTGCTTGGCACCGTGACCTCTCAGGCTCTGGATATCGCAGACACCGCCGTACCCTGGGTGCGTCAACAGGTGGCTACGCCCGGTTTGATTACTCAAACACTGGAAAATCTTCCCTTCTACAGTGTGATCGAGCCGTACCGTGATCAGGCCCTGGCTCGATTGGGTGATCTGGCAGGGCTGTTCAGTGGCTGGGCCGTTAACGCCGTGCAGTCCATCACTCTGGGAACTTTCAGTGCCCTGCTGAGTGTCATGATTGTTCTGTACACCTTGTTCTTCTTTCTGATTGATGGCGATCGCTTGCTGTATTACATGCTGTATTACCTGCCACTGGACGACGAGGACGAGACCAAGTTGCTGATGCGCTTCACCTCGGTGACCCGTGCAACGCTCAAGGGCACTGCCGTCATTGGTTTTCTGCAAGGCGCGCTGGCGGGACTGGCCTTGTACTTTGCAGGTATTCCCAGTGCCTTGTTCTGGGCGGTTTCCATGATGGTGCTATCGGTCGTTCCCGGAATTGGTACCGCACTGGTGTGGTTGCCTGCCGTGCTCTATCTGCTGGTGGGCGGACAATTCATGGAAGCTCTGGCTGTCGGGATTTTCTGCGTGGTCGTGGTGGGCACAGTGGACAATCTGCTACGGCCCAAGCTGGTCGGTAATGACACCCAGTTGCACGAATTGATGATCTTTTTCAGCACCTTGGGAGGCCTGCTCATGTTCGGGTTCATGGGTTTTGTCATCGGTCCCATTATTGCCGCACTGTTTGTAACCCTTTGGGAGCTGTATGGCGAAGAATTCAGGGATTGGTTGCCAACCACCGCATTCAAACCTCAGGGCAAACCCGTAGAACTACCCCATCAGAGATTTGCCAAATACCGCAATTTCGGCAAGAAAAAGAGAACCACGCAGGAGGCGATCTCCAATGGCTTGTCAGGTGAGTCGGTTGATCAGGGGCGGGACGAGAGCAGGGTTAAGCCTGTGGATTTGTCGGCTGCCGGACATGGTTCGGATGCTGCGGACAGCCCGGAGGTCAGTAATTCGAATATCGATATTTCGACCGTCGAATTCTCGAACACCGAGTTCTCAGGTGACAAACTCTCGGGCAACGACTTCCCAGACAACGAACGCTCGGAGCACACCAAGCCCAAGCCGGCGACAGAGGGGCGACGCAGACGGCGGCGCCGAAGGTAACCGCTCAAGAGGGCAGTGACTGCTGAGCAATTACTCTAAAGCAAAGTGACTGAAAAGCAGAGTTTCTAAAGAACAGAGCTACCAAAGAACAGCTACTAAGGGCTCGTGATCAGCTACCAGTTACGCGGCAACTTTCTGAGCAAATGGATGCGGCCGTCGCGAACTTCGAGATATTCCCCCTTGACCAGTTCGGCCATGACCTTGCCAACCATTTCGCGCGAGGCTCCAATCATGTTTCCCAGCTCCTGATGTGAATACTTGCGAGGTGTTACCGCCTCGTCGTTATCAGGTTCGTCGCTTGAGACACACAATTCCTGTAGCTTGTCAGCCAGCCGACGATAGACGTTATCCAGTGCCAGGCTACGGCTGCCTTCGGTTGCATCACGCAATCTCTGTGTCAGGGAGCGAATGATATTGATAGCCATCTCCGGGCTTGCGCGCAGGCATTCAAGAAATGCCTGCTTGCCGATCATGAGTGCAGTGGAGGGCTCCAGTGTGCTGACAGAAGCGGAGCGAGGTTCATCATCAAGCAGCGAAATATCGCCGATAGCAGCGCCCGGGCCTTGCTGATAGAGCACCAGCTCACGACCTTCGTCATCACTGACATACACCTTGACTGAACCGCTTTTGATGACATACATCGACTCGCCAGCATCACCCTCGGTCATCATGATGGCGTGTTTGCGGAAAGTGAGCTCTCGCGTCTGTGCGGCAAGATCTTCCAACTGTTGCTCTGTCAGATGCTGAAAGAGGTCAACGTGCCTGAGCAATTCGATAGCGCTAGTCATGGAGTGGTGTGAGCTCGGTCAAGTTATGCAGGTTCCATTCTAGCAACCTGTTCAGTTGACGCAGAGCACAGATTGTAAGGAATGAATAAATACTGGTATGCGAAGAGTAACAAGTACGCAGATTGTGCTACCCGGGTAGCGACCTGAAAAGTTGCCGTAATAGCGAATTGGCACAAGGGTATGTCTGTATCGTCACGCTGGGTTACACTGCGTGGGATCTCACTAACTTGTCATGTGAGCGTCGGTGAAGCGCAAGCTTCACCTCGAAATTTACTCTAAAACATAGGTAGAAATCAAAAATGGCACTGAACAAACTTGGTTTGTTGAGTCTAGGCCTGATCGGTCTGGGATTCAGCACTCAGGCATTGAGCCAGGACACACTCGTATACTGCTCAGAAGGCTCTCCAGAGGGTTTTGACCCGGCTCTGTACACCGCAGGCACCACATTTGATGCCTCATCGCGTCAGGTTTACAACAAGCTGGTTGAATTCGAACGCGGCACCACGTCCACCATTCCGGGCCTGGCCGAAAGCTATGAAGTCTCGGAAGATGGCCTCACCTACACCTTCAAACTGCGTCCCGGCGTCAAGTTCCATACCACCGAATACTTCACGCCAACGCGTGATCTGAACGCCAGTGATGTGGTGTTTTCATTCGAGCGTCAACGCCTGGCTGAAAATCCTTACAACAAGGTCTCGGGTGGTACTTGGCAATACTTCGACAGCATGTCGATGACAGAACTGGTTGAATCCGTTGAAGCGGTTGATGAGCTGACCGTCAAATTCACCCTCACACGTCGTGAAGCGCCCATGATCGCCAATCTGGCCATGGACTTCGCCTCCATCATGTCCAAGGAATATGCCGATCAACTGTTGGAAAAAGGCACTCCCGAGATGCTCAACCAGCAGCCGATTGGTACCGGTCCGTTCCAGTTCGTCGGTTACCAGAAAGATGCGGTCATCCGTTTCAAGGCCAATGAAGAATATTGGGCAGGCAAGGCAGAAATCGACAATCTCGTGTTTGCAATTACACCTGATGCTTCAGTTCGCTACCAGAAAGTGAAAGCGGGCGAATGTCATGTCATGCCGTTCCCCAACCCAGCCGATCTTGATGCCATGCGCAGCGATGACTCCTTGACGCTGATGGAACAGGAAGGTCTGAACGTCGGTTATCTGGCCTACAACACAACGGTTGCACCGTTCGATAACGTGAATGTTCGTCGTGCCTTGAACATGTCAATCAACAAGCAAGCTATTCTGGATGCCGTTTTCCAGGGCGCAGGCAAAGTTGCCAAGAACCCGATTCCACCCACCATCTGGTCGTATAACGAAGCCACGATCGATGACGCATATGATCCTGAGAAAGCCAAGGAAATGCTGGCAGCCGAAGGTGTCGAGAATCTGCAGCTGGACATCTGGGCCATGCCGGTTCAACGTCCCTACAACCCGAATGCACGTCGCATGGCGGAAGTGATGCAGGAAGATTTTGCCAAAGTGGGTGTTGATGTGAATATCGTCTCCTATGAGTGGGCGGAGTACCTGAAGTTGTCCAGAGAGCCGGATCGCGCCGGTGCGGTACTGCTGGGTTGGACGGGCGACAATGGAGATCCGGATAACTTCATGGCCGTGCTGTTGGGCTGTGATGGTGTCGGTGCATCGAATGTGGCTCAGTGGTGCTATGAGCCGTTCGACGACCTGATCCAGGAAGCCAAGATCATTCCTGATCAGGCGGAACGAACCAAGCTCTACGAACAAGCTCAGGTGATCTTCAAGGAGCAGGCTCCTTGGGCAACCATCGCGCATTCGGTTGTGTACGAGCCGGTTCGCAAGGAAGTACAAAACTACAAAATCGATCCATTAGGCGGTCATATCTTCTACGGTGTGTCGTTGGCAAAGTAGTTCTATTTGCCGTTGTTCCGGAGAACGGCCGCGCAAGCGGCCGTTTTTCGTATACCCCTCCGACTTGACTGCCTCTGATAATTTGCAGATAGCAATTAAAACAACAGGATCATGAGTCACATGACAGACCGATACGAGCCTTACCGAAACGTTGCACAGCGCGCCTCCGTGGATGCGATTGCACTGGTGCCGGGGGCTAATTTTTCACGATTGTTCGGCAAGGAGTTTCATCAGAACGAGCGCCCACTGCTGGTGGTGATACCGGCCATTGGTGCACCAGCTGCCGTGGTGCCCAACCTGGAGCTGGCCTCCTTCGAGCAGATCGGTTTTGAAGGCGAGGTATTCGACTGGCGTGACCAGACGGGCTACCAGAGCGCGTTTGAAAGTCTGTTGCAACATCTGCCCCTGGGTTCGGTAGGGGTTGAGGGGCAAGTGATGCGCGTCTTCATTGATCAGGCCTTGCGCAACGCCGCACCGGGCTTGACCATTCGTGATGCACAACAGTCCATCTCGGCTTTGCGACTGCGCAAGAACGAGGAAGAGATCAGCATTATCCGCAAGGCGATCGGTATTTCCGAGCGAGCACTGGCCAATACCATCGATGCGGTCAAGGTGGGTATGACCGAGCGCGCTATCGAGAATATTCTGGTGCAAAACCTTTTTGCCGAAGGTGCCGAAGATTTTGCCTTCTCGCCGATCGTGGCCGCTGCGGAAAACTCTGCGCGCCCGCATGCGCATTCTCGTGATGACTATGCCGTCAAGCCCGGCGATTCATTGTTGATCGATTTTGGCGCCCGGGCCGGTGGTTTGTGTGCCGACATCACTCGCACCTTCTTCATCCAGCATTGCACAGATGCTCGGGCAGAGGTCTATCAAACCGTGCTTGCCGCCAACCTGGCAGGTCATGCCGCATCGATACCGGGAGCGACTGCACACGATGTTGATGATGCGACCACGCGCGTGCTGGAAGAGTCCGCTTTTGCTTCACGCATTCGGCACAAGACCGGACATGGTATGGGCCGTGATATTCATGAAGACCCTTACATCATGCGAGGCAATGAGCAAAAGCTTGAGCCGGGCATGGTGTTCACCATCGAGCCAGGCCTGTATGACCTGAACGATATCGGTGTCAGAATCGAGGATGATGTTCTGATCACGACCAGCGGCTCCGAATCGCTGACCAGTTTTGACAAGACCCTGACATATATTGGCTAAGGGATTGTTTCACGATCCCTTAGGCCCTTGTCATGCTTTCACACTCATCGTCGCAACAGGAAGCGCGGCGGTGTCATCATTTCAGCTCCAGGCGAATCTGACCCATGCTGAGTTTTCTGCTTCGACGACTGGGTACCTTCATACCCACATTCATTGGTGTATCCATTGTTTCTTTTCTGTTCATCCGTCTGCTACCCGGCGACCCTATTCTGCTAATGGCAGGAGAGAGGGGCATGAGCGATGAGCGTTACGCCATGTTGATGACCCAGTTCGGCTTCGATCAGCCACTGCTGGCCCAGTATTGGGATTACCTGAGCGGCATCGTACAAGGCGATCTGGGTACCTCCTTCAAGACCAAGCGCCCGGTCTGGGATGAGTTCTTCGCCCTGTTTCCAGCGACGCTGGAATTGTCTGTGTGTGCCATTATCTTCGCGATCGTGCTCGGTATTCCTGCCGGCATCATTGCGGCGGTCAAGCGTGGTAAATGGCCCGATCAGGTGTTGATGTCCACCGCCCTGGTTGGTTATTCCATGCCAATCTTCTGGTGGGCTTTGCTGCTGATCATCCTGTTCTCGGGCATGCTCGGCTGGACGCCGGTATCGGGACGGATCTCGCTGATGTACTACTTTCCCAATGGCACAGGCTTCATGCTGATAGATAGTTTGCGCTCGGGGCAGGCAGGTGCCTTCAGCTCGGCAGTGCAACATCTGATTCTACCGACCATCGTGCTGGGCACGATACCTCTGGCGGTCATTGCAAGGCAGACCCGTTCCGCCATGCTTGAAGTGCTCAGTGAGGATTATGTGCGTACCGCGCGAGCCAAGGGGCTGAGCCCGTTGCGAGTCAATGGCCTGCATGCACTGCGCAATGCCCTCATACCGGTGATTACCGTCATCGGTTTGTCCGTGGGCACGCTGCTGGCGGGGGCCATTCTGACCGAGACCATTTTCTCCTGGCCGGGTATCGGCAAGTGGATGGTGGAGAGCATCGGCAGCCGTGACTATACCTCCGTGCAAGGAGGGCTGTTGATGATCGCGGTGATCGTCATGCTCGTCAATCTCTTTGTCGATGTCCTTTATGGGCTCATCAACCCGAAGATTCGTAACTAATGGCCATTGATAAATCCGCAGGGGCCGCGTTGAATGAGGCGCCTGAATTGCCAGGCGCTGCAGGCGGTGACATCCTCGCCAGACCCGGTCGCTTCAAGGAGTTCTGGAGCTACTTCAGCGAGAATCGTGGCGCGGTTGTCGGTCTGGTGGTTTTCATTACCTTCATCCTGATTGCCATTTTCGCCGACCTTATAGCGCCGCATTCGCCAACGCAGCAATATCGCGATGCTTTGTTGCACCCTCCTGCCTGGCAGGAGGGTGGCACGGTAGAGTTCTTTCTGGGCACTGATGCCATCGGTCGGGATCTGTTGTCACGCTTGATTCACGGTGCTCGCTATTCGTTTTTCGTAGGCGTTATCGTGGTGGTCATCGCCGCTGGTAGTGGTGTCATTATCGGACTGATTGCAGGTTTTGCCCGTGGTTGGGTAGATACGCTGATCATGCGCCTGATGGATATCCTGTTGGCCTTCCCCAGTCTGTTACTGGCGCTGGTCATGGTCGCCATTCTCGGGCCTTCCCTGACCAATGCCATGATCGCCATTGCCATTGTCCTGCAGCCTCACTATGTCCGGCTGACCCGGGCGGCGGTGTTGCAGGAGCTGCCCAAGGACTATGTCACCAGTGCCAGAGTGGTTGGTGCCAGTCGCATGCGGCTGATGTTCGTCACGGTACTGCCCAATTGTCTGGCGCCGATCATTGTGCAGGCGGCCTTGTCATTTTCCACAGCGATTCTGGATGCTGCAGCGCTGGGCTTTCTGGGTTTGGGGGCACAACCACCCACACCAGAGTGGGGCACCATGCTGGCGGATTCGCGCGAGTTCGTATTGCGAGCCTGGTGGGTTGTGACCTTCCCCGGCCTTGCCATTCTGATCAATGTGGTTGCCATCAATCTGATGGGCGATGGGCTGCGTGATGCCCTCGACCCCAAGCTGAAGCGGAGTTAAGGTGTCATTACTCGACGTACGCAATCTGTCTGTAGACTTCAAGACCGCCAATGGCCTGTTCCGCGCTGTAGATGGTGTGGATGTGCAGGTCGATGTGGGTGATGTGCTGGCCATTGTCGGTGAGTCCGGTAGTGGCAAGTCGGTATCCATGCTGGCGCTGATGGGCTTGTTACCCTGGACCGCGAACATTCAGGCTGATGTCATGACCTTTGATGGAGTCAGCCTTGCTGGTGCCAGTGGTCGTCAGCGACGCTCGATTATCGGCAAGGATGTGGCCATGATCTTTCAGGAGCCCATGTCCAGTCTCAACCCATGCTTCACGGTAGGCTTTCAGTTACGTGAGGCATTAAAGGCGCATTTGCCTCTGTCGCGTCGTGAGCGTCAGAAGCGGGCGATCGAACTGCTGGAGCAGGTCGGTTTGCCTGAGCCTGAGCGGCGCTTGAAAGCTTATCCGCATCAGTTATCCGGTGGCATGTGTCAGCGGGTCATGATTGCCATGGCGATTGCCTGCAAGCCTAAACTACTGATTGCCGATGAGCCGACCACCGCTCTGGATGTGACCATTCAAGCGCAGATTCTGGAACTGTTGCTGGATTTGCAAAAAGATACCGGCATGGCATTGGTGCTGATTACGCATGACATGGGTGTGGTGGCAGAGACCGCACAACGCGTCAGTGTGCAGTACGCCGGCCAGAAAGTGGAAGAGCAGGGTGTGCGTGAATTGTTTGCCAGTCCGCATCATCCCTATACTGATGCACTACTGGCAGCTTTGCCGGAGCGTGCCACGACTCGTCAGCTGCCCAGCATCCCGGGTGTGGTGCCCGGCCAGTTTGACCGGCCGACAGGGTGTCTGTTTTCACCTCGGTGTGCACATGCTGATGAAAAATGTCGTCAAGTCAAACCAGGTGTGGCACCACAGGCGTTGGGCTATGCCCGTTGTCATTATCCTCTGATACAGGGTATTCCCCAGCGAGAAGCGTCGTGAGCGATAGCGTGAACAATCTGTTGATCGAGGCGCAAGGTCTCAGTCGCTTCTACGAGGTGTCCAACGGCTTTTTCGGTGGAAATGCAACCGTCAAAGCCCTGAGTAATGTCTCATTCACTCTAGAGGCGGGACGCACACTGGCCGTGGTTGGAGAGTCGGGTTGCGGCAAGTCCACTCTGGCACGGGTTGTGACCATGATCGAGACGCCCACCGCAGGTGAGCTGACGCTGGATGGGCACCATATTCGCAGTGATGTTCCCTTGACAGAGCAGCAGCAAGCCGAGCTTCGCGCCTCTGTGCAGATTGTCTTTCAGGACCCTTTTGGCTCATTGAACCCCAGGCAGACGATAGGCCGGATACTGGAGGAGCCGGTGCTGATCAATCGACGGGATGTCACTAAGGCTCAACGTGAACAACAGGCTCGCGAAATGCTGAAGATGGTAGGTCTGCGTCCGGAGCATTACGATCGTTATCCGCATATGTTCTCTGGTGGTCAGCGACAGCGAATTGCGGTAGCGCGTGCCCTGATGCTGGAGCCGCGCATTCTGGTGCTGGATGAGCCGGTCTCCGCACTCGATTTATCCATCCAGTCGCAGATACTCAATCTGCTGGTTGAGTTGCAAGAGCGTCTGAATCTGGCCTATCTGTTCATCTCGCATGATCTGTCGGTGGTTCGACATATGGCCGATGATGTCATGGTGATGTATCTGGGCCGAGTGGTTGAGCGAGGTTCGGCTGCCGAGGTGTTCGAATCTCCCAGGCACCCCTATACACGCGCCTTGTTGTCAGCCACTCCGGTGGCCGATCCGACGCATGTGCAGACGCGTATTCGTCTGGAAGGCGAATTGCCGTCCCCGTTGAATCCGCCTGCCGGTTGCGCCTTCAATCCGCGTTGCTGGAAGGCCGAAGATAAATGCCGACAATCAGCCCCTGAACTGACAGAGGGTGAAGCACACGCCGTGGCGTGCTATTTTCCCTTGTAGTCATCGTTGGAGTATCGTCCCATGAGTCCGCTTAAAATTCTGATTGCAGGTTTGGGCAACATGGGGCGCAGCCACGCCATTGCCTGTGCACGGCACCCCGGCTTCGAGGTAGTAGGCCTGGTCAATCGATCGCCAGTGGCAGATTTGCCCGAGTCACTGGCGTCCGTACCGATGCACAGCGATTACCACGCCGCGCTGGAGTCGGTTGAGTGTGATGTGGTCTCCATCAATACCTATTCGGATACCCATGCCGAATACGCCATTGCCGCTATGGAAAAGGGTCGGCATGTGTTTCTTGAAAAACCGATGGCCACCACCGTGGAAGATGCCCGACGAGTCGTCGCGGTTGCCAATCGTCTGGATCGCAAACTGGTCGTAGGTTACATTCTGCGCCACCACCCATCCTGGGTACGCCTTATTCAGGAGGCGCGGGATCTGGGTGGACCCTATGTGTTTCGTCTGAACCTGAATCAGCAATCCTCGGGGGCTACCTGGAAGACGCATCTGCAGTTGATGCAATCCACCTCACCATTGGTTGATTGTGGGGTGCACTATGTGGACGTCATGTGCCAGATCACCGATGCCCTGCCGGTTCAAGTCAATGGTATGGGGGTACGTTTAACTGAATCCATCGAGCCGGAAATGTATAACTACGGGCACTTTCAGGTGCGCTTTGATGATGGATCGGTAGGCTGGTATGAAGCCGGCTGGGGACCGATGATGTCAGAGACCGCTTTCTTTGTAAAAGACATCATCTCGCCCAATGGAGCAGTGTCTATCGTCATGGATGACAATGTACGCTCGGATGATATTGATGCCCATACCCGTACCTCTCGCATTCGCCTGCATAGAGCTGAGTTGAATGAGGCGGGGGAGTTTTCCAAGCCGGATACCTTGCTGGATATGCACGACGAGCCTGATCACCAGGGCTTGTGTGATAACGAGCAGGCCTTTCTGCATGACGCTATCGTCAACAATACAGATCTGACCCGGCATTGGCGAGATGCCGTGCAGTCGTTACGTATCTGTATCGCCGCCGATGAAAGCGTGCGAAGTGGCAAGGCGGTTGATCTGTAGAGTAGTTGAAATCAGAACAAGCAATCAATAGAGGAAAGGACGATGTCTACGGATCTGAAGATTGATTATATTGAACTGCCTGCTGCGGATTTTGATGCCGTGCAAGCCTTCTATGAGGCAGTATTTGGCTGGACATTCGAGAGTTATGGTGACGAATATCGTGCATTCTCCGATGGCAAGCTGGATGGCGGGTTTTACAAGTCCACAGAAAAATCGACGACAGAGCGAGGCGCGGCGTTAGTGATTTTCTTTGCCACAGATCTGGAAGCCACAGAAAAGGCTGTAACAGAGGCAGGCGGTACGATCATCAAGCCGATATTCAGCTTTCCCGGTGGTAGTCGCTTTCAGTTTCTTGACCCGCATGGGAATGAGCTGGCGGTTTGGACGCACGGGTAGTGAAGTGGGGCGTGTAAATCTGGAGCGTAATGGCCGTTGGTGAGATGTTCCCAACGGCCAGCAACTTGATAGACGATTATTCAAGAAAAATATCTGAATTTATATTTATGGCTTGAATTGAGTAAGAGCCATCTACAACACTTAACGTGGTAGTGATATTTGCGTCTCCTGATTCAAAATGTCCTAATGTACTGAAAATTACAACATCATATATTCCTGTGGAAGTAGTGACTCCAGATTGCGAACGCAAGAATTTGGATTCTTCTAATGATTTTAATTTTCCAAGTCTGGAAAATAATTCATAAATTTTCTGACCGCGCTCAGTTTCGAATGCTTCCAAAGCTTTTGGGGTTAATAATGGCTTTAAATTTTCGAAATCCCAACTGACTGCTTCGGGTAGATTCTTTGTCAAATAGGGTTCAGCCGCTTTAGTATGTTTGGAAGCGCTAAGGTAAGACCATGTAGCGAGACAAGCAGCCAGTACGAGGAGGAGCAGGAAAGCCGTGCCTACAATTTTCAGCAACTTTTTAAACATATAATTCCTTTATGTGTAAGGCCAAAGCTAGCCTGAATAAATCATGAAGAGCTGGCGGCGCGACGGTAAAGTTGTAAGCTTATCAAAGCTTTAAAAATCAAGATCAGAAGCGCTCTGCCAGTGACGGATTGTACCTTGAGTCGCAAGGAAAAAAGCGCGTCCTTTACGTATTGTCTATGCAAATCTGAACCGTAACGACCATTGGTGAGATGCTCCCAAGGCACACCCTAATGGGACTGTTGCATACGCCAACAATAGAAGGGGCGCTATAGGATCTGCGTATATCAAGGCAGAATTGCAGGTGCCGACTGTTCTAGAGCTGCTGGTTTTCGCTGCTAGGCAACATATCAATTGCATAGGCAGCAAGTCGTTTCCAGAATCCAATCCGAGTCATGATAATCCTTTTGGGGGCGTTGACAGGATACGCAACTGCAATGTGATTTGGACGCCCAGCATGGCATGTGCTGGCTGTCTGGACGAACGGGTAATGAGCTAGAGCCTGTTTTAGTTGGTCAGAGCTTCCTCAACGTCTTGCTTGTATTCGCTCTCCGAGCGTCCTGCCTCTTCCTCGCATTGAGCGCGTTCGTCTGAGTTGACAAGTTCGTTGCAGGCGCTACGTCGCCATTGCTCGTTGCCTTGGTAGGTTCCGCAGCTGGTTAGCAGGGTGGTCATCAGCATTGCAAAGAATAAGGGCATGGGCTCGTACCAAAAAAAGGGCCGTACATATTACGCCAAGGGTGGATCTCTCTTCACCATTTAGTATGAAACGTCCTGTGAAAATCCACATGCAGGGTGTTATGGGAAGGGCTGGCCAATCCTTATTCCTGCTCAGGCTTTTTCTCAGATAATCACAGCTTGTTTAGTGCTCTGAATGTATCCGACCGAGTTGTTGTAGATGTGTGAATAGCGCTTTCTGATCGCTTGCAGATAAAGAAGAGAGTGCCTTGTTTTCTGCTTCCTCAACCGCCTGGCGGGCGACGCACATGCAGGACTCACCGCTCTTGGAAATACTGAAATAAGTGTAACGAGCATCGTCGTCTGATTTCCGGCGCGACATGTAGCCTTTTTCTTCCAAACTGTTGACGATGCGGTTCATTGCTGGCGATTCAACGCCTGTTGCGGTCGCGAGCAAGTTCAGGACGCAATCGGGGTTTTGCGAGACGAGATAGAGCGTTGTGAGCTCTAACGGCGAAAGACCATTGGCTTTGAGTACGGGTACCGTTGCGTCCCGCAGGCGGCGTGACGCGCGTCTCAGTAGATACCCAATGGATTGTTCCATGTCCGCTGTGTCGAGTTGCTTGACCACTTTGGCCATCGTGTCTCCAATTAACCCTGTGTGGGAGAAGAACATAACAAAAGTAATTGCATTTAGCAACTACTTAAAATATAGTAACCAAAAGCAATTGTATTTTGTATCTATCTACCAGGAGGAATTCTCTTTTGAAAAAAGTTCCTAATGTCCCCCAGGGGTTGATTCAGCGAAGTACGGATGACCGTCGATGGCTGCATGCCAATCCTGAGCTGGGTTTTGAATTACCAAAAACCGTGGCCTACGTGGTTGATCGTTTGTCAGTACTAGGTATTCCGCATGAAACTGGTATCGGTCAAACAGGCATCGTGGCCAGTATCAAGGGGCGCGGCGATTCTGGTCGAGCCATCGGCTTTCGTGCCGACATGGACGCCCTACCGATTGCCGAAGAAACCGACGCTGAATATCAGTCCACTGTGGCAGGCCGAATGCACGCGTGTGGTCATGATGGGCACACGGCGATCTTGCTTGGCTTGGCAGAACTCCTAAGTGAGAGTCGTGATTTTGACGGTACAGTAAGGCTTGTATTTCAACCTGCCGAAGAAGGTTTCGCTGGTGCGAGGCACATGGTTGAAGACGGGTTGTTCGAACGTTTCCCAATGGAGCGTATCTTTGGTCTTCATAATTGGCCAGATCTGCCTGCTAATGTCGTTGGTACACAGCGCGGTCCTATCATGGCTGCATCTCACCTGTTGCGTATCACTCTTGCAGGGAAGGGCGGTCATGCCGCGATGCCGCATCAGTCCGTTCCTCTCATGACTGTTGCCGCGCATGTGCAACTGGCACTCAACAGCTATGTTGCACAGCAAGTCAATGCCCAACGAGCGGTTGTAGTGTCGATGACGCAAGTCATTTCAGGTGATGCCATCAGTGCATTGCCAGAGCATGTGCAGATGATCGGATCAGTTCGTATTCTGCACGGTGATGCGAAAGAGGCCTGTGTGCGAGGACTATCTGGGTTAATTGAGGCAGTTGCTACGGGTTTTGGTGCGAGTGCACAAGTTGAGTTTATCGACGGTTACCCAGTGACTGTGAACGATGCTGATTCCACCCGACTTGTTGAGCGTGCTGTTGCTAATCTGGGTCTTTCGCATCAGTGTGAAGACAACGGTCTAGACCCTTCAATGGCCTCCGAGGATTTTGCATTTATGCTCGAGGCTTGCCCAGGGTCGTATTTCTGGCTGGGACAAGGTGCCACTAATGGTCGTGCTCTGCACGCACCGACATATGATTTCAATGACGACACAATCGGGACCGGTATTGCGCTTTTTGCTGAAATAGCACGTGTAGCACTATCCAATGAAAAAACTTTATAGGGAACTGAATCAATGATTAATTTTCGCTCTATCTCTATCGCGTCACTTATCGCTTTCAGCTTGGCATCACCTGTTGAAGCTACAGAAAAGCTGCGATTGTCAACACCGATTCCAGCCAGCCATCCGTTGATGACAAAGGTGCTTAAACCTTGGGCTGCCAACGTTAAAGAGGTCACTGAGGGTCGAGTCGTTGTGCGGATTATGCCCAAGATAGTTGGGTCTTACGCCGGTCAGTTTGACGTGGCTGCAACCGGGCAGGCCGATATATCCATGGGCAATCAATCGTATAGCCCGGGCAGATTCAAGCAATATGCATTCGCAGAATTACCCGGACTTGGGGACCGAGCTGAAGCTACGTCGGTAGCATTTTGGGATACCTACAATCAGTACTTCGGTCCCAAGGACGAAATGGCAGAAGTGAAGGTTTTGTCGCTTTATACAGCCGGACCCGGGCAGCTTTTTACCACTGAGCATGTTGTTAGTTCCATGGATGGAAACAAGGGTGTAAAGGTTCGAGGCGGTGGTGAAGCGGCTACCCGTGTGGTTGACACACTTGGCATGACGTCTATACAGGCTCCGTTCTCAAAGGCTGCAGAAATGATCTCTAATGGTGTTGTAGATGGGGCAATGTTGGAGCGGTCGTTGGTTCCTGTTTTCGGCTTTGACCGCTACTTCAAGAATCGCTTTGTCTATCCTGGTGGATTGTTCAACGTCAGCTATTTCATGGTGATGAACAAAAAAAGCTGGGCCGAATTAGATCCGAAGGATCAGGCGGCAATTGATGCCATCAGTGGCCAGGTCTTGGCTCAGCAGTTCGGCCAGGTCTGGGATGAAATAGGCGTTAGCGCCGATAAAGCTTTTTTGGACAGCGGCATGCTCACCACGGCAGCAGAAGGTCCACTAAAAGAAAACCTGGCTGAGGCATTCAAGGCGTACGAGAAAACCTGGATTGATTCGGTGTCCGCTGATGGCTTTGATGGGCAAGAAATCATCGACAGCTATCGTGCGCTGGTGAACGAGATCGAACAGGGGCTGTAATTGTAAGCCACTGCACGAAAGCTGGCTGGTCGGCCGAAGCCGCGCCAGTCAGCGTAGCTGTTGTAAGTTTGTTTCAACCACGAGGAGAATGTGTGATGCCAGAAATGAGATCAAAGTCTTCGCCGACCAGGGTGCAGACGCTTTTCGACAACGTGTCGCGAACAGGGGCCACAGTAGCCTGGACACTGATTGCATTAGTCACTTTTGTCGACGTGGTCGGGAGGGAGGTCTTCTCAATGCCGATCCCCGGTGGCTACGAGATAATCCAGATTTTAATGACGATTGGTGTGTTTTTCTCGTTGCCAATTGTGGCGCTCAGGCGCGGGCACGTTCGGGTCGATTTACTGTATCAATCCATGCCGGCTAGTTTAAAGCGTCTGTCAGATGTGTTTTCCAAACTGGTTTCCATTGTGTATTTCTCCCTGTTGGCTTGGGGGACAACACAATTTTTCCTGCACGCAATGGGTACAGGTGAACGGTCGGTCTATCTGCATATGCCACATTGGATGCCGGCGTTGCTCATGGGGGCTTTTCTGATAGCCACTGTTTTTTGCTGTGTTATCACGCCGTCTAGTGACGGCCCAAGCGAGAGTTGAGTCATGGAAATTTTTATCATTCTCGCGGTTGTCATGTTGCTTACGATGATGGTAGGTGTACCGATCGCCTACTGTTTAGGTTTGGTGGGCCTTATCGGACTTGCGTTGGATATTGGTTTTAATTCAACGATGTCATTAGCTGGCTCAACAGTATTTGAAACCGGATTTTCCTATGAGTTCTCGGTTGTACCGCTCTTTATCGCTATGGGGAATTTTGTCGCCAGAGCGCATCTTTCAGATAAGTTGTTCAAGGCTGCTGGTGCTTTTATAGGGCACTATCGTGGCGGGCTAGGCATGGCTGCAGCGCTTTCTTGTGGAGCATTCAGCGCAGTCTCTGGAAGTTCGCTGGCGACGGCTGCCACCATGAGCCGTGCATCAATGCCATCGATGCGCAAGGCCGGCTACCACGACAGTTTGTCTACAGGTGTAATCGCCGCTGGCGGCACTCTGGGCATTTTGATTCCGCCGTCAATCGTACTGATCATCTACGCAATAATGACTGAACAAGACATCTCCGACATGTTTGTGGCGGGAATTGTGCCCGGCCTGTTGGGGGTTATAGGCTACATGGCTACTGTTAAGGTTGTCACTACTCTGAACCCTGATGCAGGGCCCGCGAGTGAAAAACAAAGTTGGTCTGAGCGTTGGCAGTCACTCATTGGAGTCGTCGATATTCTGATCCTGTTCGTTGTTGTGCTCGGGGGTATTTATTTTGGTCTGTTAGCCTCAACTGAGGCGGCGGGCATTGGTGCAGTCATGGCGATGGTTCTGGTGGCGTTGCGCGGACGACTCACTTGGGCGCTGCTTCTCGATGTGATGACTGAAACGGGGAAAACCACGGCGATGTTGTTCACCATTTACATGGGAGCGCTGTTCTTCACTGAGTTCGTGAATTTTTCAGGGCTTACCGACGAGCTCGCGGATCTGGTGATGGCACTCGAACTTAGTCCTGTAATGCTCGTTATGTTGATTCTGTTTATCTGCCTCATGCTAGGTATGGTCCTCGAGGCGATGTCGATCATTCTATTGCTGGTGCCAATCGTGACTCCAATTTTGGTCAGTATGGATATCAATCTGATCTGGTTTGGGATTCTGTTGGTGGTTGCCACTGAGATAAGTCTGATCACTCCTCCTGTAGGGATGAATGTTTTTGTACTCAAGTCTGTCAACGATGATGTGCCATTAACCACCATCTTTCGAGGTGTGTTGCCTTTCATCGTCGCCGACTTTATTCGTCTTGGCCTGCTTATCGCTGTGCCGGCTTTGTCAATTGGCTTACTGACCACTTAACAGGAGAATCACTGTGTCACGCAATATTGCCATTGTCTCGAACGTCAACATGCCCGAGGGCCCGTTGTCTCACTTTGAAGATGAATTCGAACAAATCGCATCCGGTTTGCTCCTGCACGAACCGACATGGAAGTTCACTCGATATCGTCCTTATCTGGGTGAATACCCTCAAGATCTTAATGCCTATGACGGGGTTGTCTTTTCCGGGAGTCCATCTTCAGTAAACGAGCCCGAGCCTTGGATTTCAGAGATGCTCGAGCTCATTCGCACCTTGCATAAAATGAAGAAACCGATGGCTGGGATCTGCTTCGGTCATCAAGCTATCGCCAAGGCGCTCGGTGGCCACGTCGGCATCAACCCTGACGGCTGGTCGATTGGGGCGGTGCCCGTAGACTGGAAAACGCATTCAAGTTGGATGCAGCCGGCTAAACGAGACCTTAGACTCTATGCGATTCACAATGAGCAGGTCCTCGAATTACCTGATGGAGCAGAGATGACTGCGACCGCACAGGGTTGCCCGTTCGCAGGTTTCCGGATTGGCACTCACGTAATGACAACCCAGCATCACCCTGAAATGCCAAAGGAGTTTGTTGGTGCTGTGCTGGAATGGCTGAAAGCACCGTTGGAGCACGGTCCAGATGTCAAATCATTGATACGTGCAGATGAATCACTGAAGCAAGAAGTCGACGGCGCTTTAATGATGGGTTGGATCACTCAATTTTTATCACAAGGCAAGTAACCCAGTCGATGAGGTACATCGCACTCGAAAAACCTTATACACGCAGCAACTGCGTGGCTGGTTTGGAACAGGGAGAGTTGCAGGGTAGGTTTATGAGGATGGCAATGTCAGCGGCATTGGCTGCGTCGAAATATTGGGCTCCGCATAGACATCCTCCAATTATGGCAGCGTATCAATGACTCGAGAGTTCATCCTGTTACGAAGCCAGTCATGCAATTCGCAACACCCCGTTAGTATTGCCAGAATCCATGCCGTCAATCCTGCACCCGAGAGTTTGACAAGCATTGCGATATCCTCTGATGCTGTCGGCAAGGAATACTGATTTCGCAAACTGTCCCAATGTGTGTCCAGGATGACGGATGCTACAACTTGGACAATCGCGACAAGTATTACCGGTAGGCAGATAGTGGCGACTGCGAGCCAATTGGAAGTTGAAGGAAATCGAGTAGAGAGTCGCACGCGTCGGCGGTGGAAGTAGCCGATAGCCAACGCGCCGAAAACAAAAGTCTGTGCCAGATAGAGAGTTTGGCCGAGTGCATTGTCCAAAGTGATATTCCTGTTCTCAGTGTCGGTTTGTGTTGCTGCTATGCGTCAGTGTTGCATATTCGGTATGAGTGCAGCGGTGGTATTCATAAAAAATCAAACCGAAATATTCGTCTTTATATTGGCATTTAATTTGGTACCAGGCAGGCAAGTTACAGCTTGGATATTCAATTGGATGCCTGCCCAAAACCAGAGTCATTCCCAATAGTTTTGGTTCGGGTTTCCGTCTAGTTGATGACTGGGCTTCTGTGGGTTATTCCCGGGCAAGATGCTGACGATCAAACAGACCGGTAATGTGCTGCGGGCTCAGACGCTGCTCGATCCACTTGTTATTTAGTATTTGTATTTATCTCATCAACCATTGAGAATCAAGCTACTCAGGAATCCACACGAGCAGGTGCAGCGCATGAGTCTGGAAAATACCCTTGATGAATCGACCATTGAAAGCTTTCGGCAAGACGGAGTTGTGCTGATCAAAGGCCTGTTCAATGACTGGGTTGATACGATTCGAGCAGGCATTGAACGCAATATGCGCGAGCCGGGCCCTTATGCCGCTGAGAATCTCAAGGAAGGCGAACAAGGGCGTTTTTTTGATGACTACTGCAATTGGACGCGCATTCCGGAATTTGAACAAGTCATCAGACAATCCGAAGCAGCTGCTGTGGCAGCCAGGTTGATGGGATCTTCAGGGGTGCAGGTATTCCACGATCATGTGCTGGTAAAAGAGCCAGGCACCTCGAAGGCGACCCCTTGGCACCAGGACTCCCCTTATTACTTTGTAGAAGGCAAGCAGACTGTCAGCTTCTGGAGCCCAGTGGATACCGTTAAGGAAGCCTCCTTGCGTTGTGTCGCGGGCTCACACCGTTGGAAGAAGCCGGTGCTACCGACGCGCTGGTTGGCTGAAACAGGCTTCTATCCCGATAGCGATGACTATATGCCGGTTCCTGATCCGGATAAAGAAGGCATGCCGATAATGGAATGGCAGATGGAGCCAGGGGATGCGGTCGCTTTCGATTTTCGGACCCTGCACGGAGCACGAGGCAATGAATCGGCTCAGCGGCGTCGGGCGTTCTCACTGAGGCTGGTAGGAGATGATGCCCGATATATCAGCCGCCCCGGACCGACATCGCCACCGTTTCCGGGTCATGACATGGTTGATGGGCAAGTGCTTCGCGAGGATTGGTTTCCGAGAGTGTATTGAATGTGGGGTTGTTGCGGATAGACTACGATTTCGATGGCGATCCTGGACTGCTGGATAAGAGCAAGACTGCGGGCGGTACCAAGAAACCGGGTGAGATCGAGAGCGAAGCCGAGATTCGTCAGTTCATGGCGAGGTACTAGGGCATGATCTCCAGCAGATCATATTCTCAAAACCGAGATCCATGCCAAGGCAATAGCGGTACCCTGAAGCTTGGTAGGTAATAGAGGCAATGTGCGCACATATGCAGTACAGCAAACATTCCGAAGATGAGCGATCTGAATCCTGCCGGGCATCCTGCTTGGCTGGGAGTGGGGGCGCCAAGCTGGAGGCGCATTCGGAATTTACGCCGGGGGCAGGGCATGCATGCTGTGCGCAGGTGCGTGACAAGCCTCCTGCGAGCCGTCCTCACATCCAGCTTGCCAAGAGCCTTCGTTGTGCCGAGTCTTTAAGACCTGCCGCCAGATTCATCCCCGGTGGGCTGGCCTATATCGGTACCACGACACCGGGAATACTCAATGATGGAGAAACACCATTGCGACGGGTGCGCATCAAGCCCTTTCGCATGAGCGAGACAACCATCACCAATGCCCAGTTCAGGGTTTTTGTCGAACAGACAAGGTATGTGACTGAGGCCGAGCGATTCGGTTGTTCATTCGTCTTCTGGCAACAGGTACCGGAACATATCGAATCATCACGAGGCGTGGTGGGAACCGAATGGTGGCGAGAGATTCACGGCGCGAACTGGCGTGAGGTCAATGGCCCCGGTTCTCAGGCTGCGGCCTGTCATGAGGAGCATCCGGTGGTACACGTATCCTGGAATGATGCTACAGCCTATGCCCACTGGGCAGGTGCGCGTCTGGCAAGTGAGGCGGAGTGGGAACATGCCGCACGCGGTGGGCTAGGTGATGTCAAATTCCCCTGGGGCAATGAAGAGCCGGATGACACTGCCACCTTCCCCTGCAACACCTGGCAAGGCGATTTCCCGAATAACAATACAGCGGCTGTTGGCTTTACAAGTACAGCACCGGCACGATCGTTCGAACCTAATGGCTATGGTTTGTACAATATGTGCGGCAATGTCTGGGAATGGATGAGTGACGAATACAGCAACACTTCCAGGAATGCGAAAGCACGATCTTGACTACGCGCCATGAAGGGCTTCAAATTGTCGAAAGAAGGGTCCTTTCTCTGCCACAAGAGCTATTGCTATCGTTATCGAATTGCTGCCAGAACCGGGTCATCTTCAGATAGTTCGACTACGCATCAGAGTTTCAGAGTGGTTTGGGATGATGAGTGAGCACGGTGGGGGCTTTCGTGTACTCGGGCTCGGCAGGCTTGTTTAAAGCATGGCTGCAACGATAACAATCTGAACGATTGGCATATCTACCTGGCTCCTGCATCCGGTGTTCGCCCGAACAGGGTAGCACTGGTGGGGCAGTGGTCGACGATGACACCCTTGATGAACAGGCAGGTATCCCCACCTCCCCCGGCAATCTGCAAGGCACAGTGTATTCGTCTACTGATGCAGCCGCTTGACTTGGGAAGCGGCTCAGGACGACGGCTGGATCTTGGGATACGATATATTGCGCGACGGGAAGCTTGTTCGGAGACCGAGTCGAACGCGTTGCCGGAGGTCCTGTGCTGATTGTAGATGGCAAGAATACGGCCAAGGAAAGCAAGAAGGTGCCAAGGGTGAAAAGCCTGTATCAAGAGAGAATCAAACAGCAAATCGGCCTACATAATGGGCCATTCATGGCAGTGCTCATTTCGCTACAGGAACGAACCAACTTTAGTGTTGGGATGTAACCTATACATCGCCCTCAATCCGTGGATAATACTTGTACCTGCTGATAATAATGGGTGTCTAGAGCCGAAAAATAGTTGGCTATGAAATGTACAAATTGGAGACCAGCGAGCTAATCGTGGAGTTGTTTGCGAGGACTGTTCTTGCAGAGAAATGTCGAGGAAAAGGTCTTGTTTTGCATGTCCACAATGGAGCGCAGCAGCGATCCAGCACTATTTGTGTCAAATTGGATGAACTGGGGTTGCAGACCTCATACAACCGGCCAAGAGTATCAAATGACAATGCCTGTTCAGAGTCGCTATTCCGAACAATTATGTGTCGTCATGACTTCCTGACGCAAGTCTTTGCAGACTTAAAGACAGCATGAGCCTGGGTGCTGAAATTTGTTCGCTGGTACAACACAGAGCATCGACATCGTGCGATCAAATTCGTAACGCCGAGTAGGCGTTATAAAGGCATAGGCGTCGATATTCTTGCCAGCCGTATCCGTGTCTATGTAGAAACGAAAGAGCTTACGGGAGTGGTAAGACACGAAATTGAGTATGGTCGGAGAAAGTAAGACTCAATCCGCAGCAGCATGAACTGAAGCAAGGCAAAAATTAGGAATAGCGGCATAAGTAAATCGGTCAACTATCTTGACGATCACCGCTTCTCAGCGTTTAATGAAGTCATGTTGTTAAATTTTTAAGATAAGCTTGTTCGAGATATGCTTAGTTCGTAGACAGGTTTATAAAATCGACCACTATTTTAGGGGGCGAAGTAATTTTTTCGGTCGGGTTCGGGGCGTGGATTTTTCTGATCAATATTGCCATTAGCGAGAGATGTTTTATTATGAATAAATTAACCAATAATCATCAGACGTTTATGTTTAAAGTGTTTACCGTATTATCATGCTGTTTTCTATTGATAGGGTGCGCTCAACTAAATACACTTTATACGGATGTTGATGAGCTGCCTGGAAATCGACTGAAAATTTTGTCTAAAGGATCATGGGATTCTACATCTCGCGTGGAGATCGTCGAGAGCACGGCAGAAAAAAGATGCGGAGGAGCCTATGAAGTCATATCCACAGACTTCGAGGTTAAACCTGGAGGTGCTATAGGGAAAAATCTAGTTGCTATAGTTCAATGTGAAGGTCAGATTGGTCAGAATACCAGGATAACTAATTCTACAAAGAAAGCGCCTGTAGATCGAGCAGTAATCAATGCACAGAGAAAATTGAATGATCTCGGTTACGACGCAGGTAGTGCTGATGGCATATTAGGGCAGGGAACTAAGTCTGCAATTAAACAGTTTCAGATAGATAATGACCTCGAGATCAACAGTCTTCTCGATAGAGAAACATCTGCTCTTTTAGGAATTTAAATTCCTGATAGAAGGTGACTTTAGCTTATTCAGGATAATAAATTCTCGTGGCTCGACTGAATAATCTGTGGGTATTCTGACCTGAATTTCGTAGATTGACAGTAGCAGTGAAGGTGCATCCGGCGCCTGCCTCTGAGATGATGAAAGTGCGAACAACCATCGTCAATTAGAGAGTAAGTGCCCGGATGCAGATCAAGACTATCCTGAATAACGTCCAGAAGTTCAAATCTTGTGTGTACGGAGGGGCTGGACCGCTGACAAACACTAAGCAGCCGACTTTGGAAATCGATGTGTATGAGCGTCGGAACAGTTGGTCACTATGCTCCAATGGCACTCGGTTAGCTTCAACCGATTGATCTGAAAGGAATTTCAGGAAGAATTTCAGAAAGGTTGCAGTGGCCGGTCCGGGCGAGTACGTTTCAGGTTGCGAAACAATCAACGTAACCGGAACCAGCCACCATGCAGCCTACCTGCGAGTTGCCCTCAGAGCAACACCTGCGCGCCAGACTTCGACTCTGTCGGGGTCTTCAATTTGATCACTGATAAGCGCTTCTTCGACACGGTCGAGTCACATCTGCCAGCGCATCGCGAACGCACCTATCCACCGACCGAAACTCTGGCGATGTTTGTCGCACAGGTTCTTAACGACGATAGTTCTTGTCAGCGAGCCGTTAACGATCGAATCGTTCGCTGCCTGCAGCATGGACTGCGGCCACCGGGAACATCGACGGCGGCTTATTGTGAAGCACGATCTCGCTTGCCTAGCTCGATGGTCGAAGCGCTCTTCAAAACGGTCGGCCAGAAGGTCAGCAACAACGCGTTGCCCGAGTGGCTCTGGCGTGGGCGTTCTGTCTATTTCATCGATGGTACTGGGCTTTCGATGCCGGACACACCCGACAACCAACTCGCGTATCCGCAACCCTCCAGCCAGCAGAAGGGTATCGGTTTCCCCGAAGCTCGCATGGTTGCATTGTCGTGTGCGGCCACGGGTGCAATCATTGATGCGTTGATCGGGCCAGCCAAGGGCAAGACAACGGGGGAATTGTCGCAGATGCGAACTCTGGCTCGCAGTTTGAAGCCAGGGGATGTCCTGGTGGGCGATGCGATCTACGAAACCTACTGGACGTTTGTGATGCTGCAGGGTATCGGCTGCGATGGGGTTTTCGAAATCAACGGCAGTCGCTCTCGCCCCGAAAAACGACGCGCACACCTGACGTTCAAACGTCCGGTCAGGCCTGAGTGGATGGATGCAGAGACCTACGAATTGTGTCCGAGGGAAATCAGGGTGCGTCAGGTGGTCAGCCGTCGTCGTGGGTATCAGGACACCTTTTTCATTACCTCACTCACTGACCAACGTCTGGTCAGTGCCAAGGAAATTGTCGCACTGTACCTGCGTCGATGGAACGTGGAAACTGACTTTCGCTCGCTCAAGTGCGCTCTGGATGCAGGGATACTGAGCTGCCGCAGTGCTGAGATGATCGAGAAAGAACTCTGGGTTCACCTACTTGCCTACAATCTGACACGGTTATTGATGAGTGAAGCTGCAGCGATAAGTAATCGAGAGCCGCGTTCAATCAGCTTTCGGCATACCGTGCAATTGTGGAGCGCCTGGTCCCAGTGTGGTCAGCAACTTGATGCCCAAGGTTGGACCTATTTGCTCCAAGCAATTGCTGGACCTCGGGTCGGGAATCGTCCAGGGCGGCGAGAGCCACGAGCCGTAAAACGTAGGCCCAAATCGCGCAAATTGTTGGATATTCCACGATCAGCCGCGCGAACTTGCTGTCACATGTACGAGCAGTGATTGCCTATCCGAGTGCCATTGGGGTATGACACGTCAGAATATGTGAGCACACCTGACTCTGATGTGGGCTCAAGGTATGTGTCTGCTGGTAGCGAGGTAAATGCTGAAACAAGGCAGATTTTACCGTGCACTGGTTATTCATCGACTTGCTCCAGTGCAGCGACCAGATCAATACCCGCTTCCGATACCTCTCGATAGTTGGGCACCCAGTGGACGTAGCGCGAGGTGGTATGAACGGATCGATGCCCCAGCTGATGTTGCAGTTTGTGTATGTGCATGCCTGCTTCAAGCTGATGAGTTGCATAGGCGTGTCTCAAGGAATGGATGCCGCCGACTTTCTCAATACCCGCCTTTTTCTTGGCGGCAGTGAATACCCGCTGCATAAGCGGCACCCGTCAGATGGTGAGCTTACGCCAGCCCAGTAAAATTAACGCCTGAGCCTGTGCTACTACAAACTCAGCCTTGTTGGCTGGGGTAATTCCAGGGCATCCAGTTTTGCGGGGCAGCGCGCACGGCCAGCTGATTTCTCTGTACCGCCACCAGGTAGTCCAGGGCATCCACATCCGTTTCCATACAGGTAGCCAGTATCGAGGTGATGGTGTCGGAGACTTTGGCGCCGTTTTCGGTCTTGAAAAACTGAGAGTTCTTGCGTGCTCTTACCATCAATTTGATGATTCTTTCACAGGCATTGTTATCGATCGGAGCCCCAGGGATATGGCAGAACGCGCACAAACCGTCGAAGTGGCGATTAAAATAAGCCATGGCACGACCCAGGTTGCTGTTCGGTTCCACCGGGCCACCCTCTTGGGTTTGTGCCTGACACCACTGCCTGATCTGAGTCATCAGTGGCAATGAATGCACGTAATGATAGACCTGACGCTGGTGGGAATCGAACGCCTGCTCCTTGCAGTGATCGTCGTTTGCCCACACCCCTGCGTAGAGCTCCAGGGCAAACAGGCTTTCATCTGGACACTGATGAGCAAGCTCGGCAAAGCCTCTGCGGCCATGCGAATTACATAGAGACACTATGAAGTCCTTGTCGGTGACGTGATTGGAGCTCAGGGCATCGCTCATCAAAATGGGCACCGACAAACCAGGGCTGCGATGTCCCAGTATTTCGTCAAACCACTCACCTGCGTGACCCACGCTGGTCTGATAAAGCACCAATCGTCGTGCCTGATCCGATGACAGCGGATCCGAAGTCGTACCACTGTCGGGTAGCGGCAAGATGGCCAGACAGGCCGAGCTGTAGACCCCCGAGCGGTGTTCGCGCCCCTTGGGCGCTGCCTGCTTGACCAGAATCCGGTGTGTGGTGTCATCCAGGTAGAACACTTGCGCGTCGGCTGCCATCGATACCAGGGCTACAAACACCGGGGTCAGGTGATCAGCCAGCTTCTGGCACTGATCGAAGATCGTGGAGGCACTCAGATGTGAGCCGAGTAGGCCTTGCAGTGACTGCTGGCGGTAGAACGGACTGGCGACGAAATACTTGTAGATCGCCATCATGGCGATAGCCGAGTAACCGTACATCTGACCGGGGCGCCCATCGGCTCGCACCTTGGGCGGCAGCTCGGCGGTATAGATTTCATGGCAGGCCGAGCAGCGTAGCTGCTCGCTGACATGCTGCTCGGCACTGAACGGTGAATGCCCGACAATGCGCAGAAGCTGGGCCGGATGGTACTTGTACACCTTGCCTGCCTGGCAACCGGGACAGGGATCACCCTTGTTCAGGCCCTCGATGCCATGATGATGGACCGTGGGTTTGATGGAAGCCTTCTTGGGCTTCTTGTTGCGATTGTCCTTTTTGCCCGTCCCTGTGCGCGGGCGCCCCGTGTCGTTTTGCTCGTCGGCATCTGCATCAGCCTTGGCCTTGTCACCACCCGAGCCTTCACCCTTGTTCTTGCCCGGATGGTTCTTCAGTCTCTCGGACGGATTGACCATACCCAGTAGCTTCTTCAGCTTCAGGATGGTCAGATTATTGTGGCTGATGCGCTCCTGCATGGTAGCCAATGTCATCATGGCACTGGCCAACAGGTCGTAATCCCCGGCGCTGAGCGCCATGCCGTGTTCGCGCGCCTCTGAAATACGCGCCATCAGCTCATCAAGCTGTATCTCGCTCAGGTCGATGAAGCCGGTTGGCTTCTCAACGTTCACTGGAGACTCGGAGACGTGGGCGCTCATGGTTGAGGGGGCTGGGGAGTACAAGAGGTTGCAGGATTGGAAGAAAGCGTAGTGGATGGCGGTGAAGATGCAAGCGGTGTTGCATGACAATCACTGGGTGCTGATGTGGACTGAGCCACCGGTGAGAACCACTCACCACTGAGCAGCAAGCGTAATTGCCGGGCGCTGGCCGGTGATAGCTCCTCATGACCCGTGGGCCAACCTGTGAATTTGCCACGAGACAGTCTTTTTGTCATTAACCAGTAGCCGGTGCCGTCATAACTCAAGGCGCGAATCATGGTTTTTGCCCGGTTGATAAAGACGAAAATGGTGCCATCAGTGGGATCCTGTCCCAGCGTGTTCCGGCACTGAGCAACGAAGCCGTCTATTCCCTTGCGAAAATCCGAAGGAGCCACGCCCAACAGGATTGGGCTTTGATGAGTCAGCAGAATCATCAGGAGACCCTTGCGTTGTTGCTGATCCGGGCAGCGGCCTGGAACACCTCGTCGAGTGTGAATGCACGATCGATACGAATCACAGTCTCGTTGGGTAACTCGATGATCAGACTGCCAGTGATTGGCGAAGCTGGTTCGGCTGCCACTTCTCCAGTGACAGGTAATCGAACGAAACCCGCCGTCGTATCGGTATGGACAGAGCGCTCAGCAGGCAACGTGCTCTGAGGCGTAGGTTGCGCATCAGACCATTGTTTGAGTGCATTGGCGTTGATGCGTAAGGCGCGGCAAATATGAAAGGCACAGTGATGATCCAGCAACGCTACGGCGCATAGACGCAATGTAATGGGTGTCGGCTCGCGTCGCAATCGGTTGCTACGCCATTGATCGAAGGCGTGCTGGGCGCTTCTCAGCGAGGGCTTGAAATCAACTACCTCTGCGTTCATCGATCGTCTCCAGGGAGTAGGTTGCTGGCGGAGACACAGTGAACCAGACAATCAGGGTGATATTTTACTGGGCTGGCGTAAGCTCACGTCAGATGTCGATCAGATCTTTGGCCTTCAAATAGCCAGGGTTGCGGTCGAAAACTCTGCCAGTAAATACGCAGAGCTAGCAACAAAGCATCTGACATGATCACGGCACGATCTTTAGCACCCTTGCCCTGTTCTACTCTGAGTAAATTACGTTCACTGTCGATGTGGCGAACCTTTAGTGACACCAACTCGCTGAGTCGTAAGCCACAGCCGTAACAGGTTTGTAGCATAGTACGGTGTTTGAGATTACTCAGCTGATTAATGATGCTGGCCACCTCGGAACGTGTCAACAGTTCCGGAATACGCTGTGGTCTTTTCGGAACGATCACAGGCACCTCGAATGGGGGCCAGCCCATCACTTTTTCATAGAAAAACTGAATGCCGGCCAAATACCCCTGACAGCTTGCCGGAGCCAGCTTGCGTTCTTTGACCAGATATTCAAAGAATGGCTGTAATTCGCAGAGCGAGATCTGATCCGGTGGACGGTGATAAAATTTGATGAGCTGTTTGACAGCGACGGCGTAGCTGTCATAGGTATTGATTGAATAGCCGCGCTGCAGTATGGCATCCAGAAGTTTTTGACGTAAAGGTGTCATCAGATAACTCCTCATTCAGACCAAAAGCGGCCTGTGAATAGTTAAATACCGATGAATGTTGGAAGCACAGTTACAGGAGGAATCTGTCAGCTTTCAAAGCGCCGCGCAGCGGTTTAGTTCAAAATGCAATATGCTGTGCACAGCATATTGCATTCTACGCCAATCAGAAGATCATCAAAGGGCTTGTTGGCGATGGCAATCACCTGGTGACCCGGATCAAAAACAACGCGGTAGGCTACAAGATGCCCGAACCTTGCCAGCGTCGAAAACGAGGTCGTCCACCCAAGTACGGCGAGCGAGTCCCCCTGGCGTCGATACGTCACAAGCCTGGCCCGTTCCACAAAGCGCCCAGTCCAGTTTATGGCGATCACGCAGTCGTGATCAAGTATCGTGTGCGCGATCTGCTCTGGAAGCCTGCGGGGGGATTGGTACGCTTTGTCATTGTGGAATATCCCAAGCGCGGCCACTGCCTGCTGATGTCCACGGATCTGAGCTTGAGCGCGCTGGAGATCATTGAACTCTACGGGCTGCGCTTCAAAATCGAGCATAGCTTCAAGCAAGCCAAGGGCGTGATCGGCACGTACAGCTATCACCTGTGGATGCAGGACATGCAACCACTTCGTCGTCACCAGGGTGATCAGTATCTACACAAAAAACCGAAGGTCTATCGAGATCATGTGCATCGCAAAATCAAGGCCTATCACGTGCAAGTGCAAGCCGGTATTGTGGCTCAGGGCTTGATGCAGTATCTGTCAGTCACCGAGGAGCAGCGTGTGTGGCAGGGCTTCGGCTCGTGGCTGCGCACAATACGGGCACATGTCGCGCCCTCCGAACGGGTAGTTGGAATGGCACTGCGAAATGCGTTGCCTGAATTTCTGCTAGGCAGTGGTGAAAAGCATGCCTTGGCGAAATTCATCACCGAACGTCAAGATACTGATTTGATGCCAGAATTTCGTCTGGCTGCATAGGGCATACATTCCACTCTTGAGGAGGGACAGTAAGCGTTTCTATGGCGTTAAACCGGCAACCTTTGATTTTCTAGGTTTCACACACTATTACACTGCCGCAAGAGCGAATGGTCGATTTACTGTGGGACGGAAAACGATCAAAGGACAAATGGTGGTGTCGCTGAAAATAATTAAACGCGAATTGCGCCGTCGTATGCATCGACCTATCTCCGAAACTGGACGCTGGCTAAGTCGGGTATTGACAGGACATATGAATTACTTTTCTGTGCCTGGCAACTAACAAGAGTCTGGCCTACTTCTTTATCAGAGTCGAACGGCTCTGGCTGCGCTCTCTCAGGCGCAGAAGCCAACGTAACATAATGACGTGAGCGCGCTTTCATCGAATCAAGACGATCTTCTTTCCACTAATTAAAGTGCAACATCCTTACCCCAAGGCTCGCTTTGACGCCAAAAATCAAGGCAGGAGCCCGGTGCGTTAGTAGCGCACGCCGGGATCTGTGCGAGGGGTGCCGAGCAACCGGAATTCCTATCGCGACCGTCTTGATCACCATGAATCAGAATCGGTGATCGACAAGCCCCAGAATATGCACTTTCGCAGCAGGCAGACTATCTGATTAACAGACACTTATCATGACCGCCAATGGAAAGTGAAAGAGGTGCGAACAGCTGAATAGTTACCCCGAATATAGGTAAATTCGAATCTTAGTGAATATTCATGTAGTAATTTATGAATAAACGTGTAAGTGCTTGTTATTACGAATTGCAATTGCCAAAAATTTGCCGCTTTAGTCTTGAGCTCCATGTTTTTGTGATGAAGGTTTCAATTTCATCGATAAAACATGTTAAGTCGCTACCAAGCTTGACCGATATAGATACATAGGCGATCCAAGCCACTCATTATTTGGTCGTCAATATATTGTCGCAAATTGCGCATGAGGCGAACCAAATGAAAGCATTTATCGCAGGGCTGGTGTTACTTGCAGGTGTATTAAAAGCGGTAGGTACGCAGGCCGATCCTACGCAAAATATTATCGTTCAGATTTCATATTGGATTGATGCCTTGGCATTCTTACTAATATACTTAATAGTAGTTACTCAAAAGGACAATAAGTAGAGAGCCCTAATTGTTGGACAGCAACCAGAGCACCTTTCGTTAATATGCTGTCTTCCTAATTGCAGATTGAATGTAAAACGAATTGAGTTTGTTTTCCCCAGTGACTGGTGCCGGCGCTTGGTATTATAAAATTCGAAGTATCGACCTAATAACTGATTCGCATCGCCAACCGTGTCATAAGCTTGCAGGTAAACATATTTGTAATTCACACTGCGTCACAGCCGTTCGACGAACACATTTACGAGAAAACCTGCTCAGAGAGTTTCTTCCACACATTGAAGGTGGAAGCCGTTCACGGTGAACTATTTTCAACACGTAAAATGATGAGAGTAGTCGCGTTCGATTACATAAAAACTGACAGTAATAGAGTCATTCATCACGCATAATTCGGAAATACAAGTTCGGTTAAGTATGGGTTGGCACATGTGGCTTGATTGATTGTCCACTAGGGAAGTTCAGACGTTTCAATCATGATTACGACAAGCGGGTACCCCTGAGTTCGTCCTGGGCGCTATCCCAGTCAGAACTCAGCATGTTCAGCTTACTGTTTTGTATCTGAGTCTTCAAGATCGCCTATTGATCGCGCCAGTAAATTCGATGGTTCCAACGAACGCCCGTCTGAGCTGACTGCTGTTGAAACCATGGCTGCTATGCTATTGAATATGCAACCTTGCGAACAAGGTAGTAATCTCCCACCACGGATTTCAAACACTTTCCAATAGTCGTCATCAGCTGAGAGTTCGTTAGAGGGTGGTGTGAAAACTCTGGGCGATTGACCGCCAATCGACACTCTAACTTGGGCATTCGACGTGCTGGTGATCGAGCCCGAGCCTGTATAGTGTCTAACTGCATAGACGTAACGGTCATCGGCGCCTGTTTCGAGGGTTTGCACTGTGATTGTCTCAGGACCAAAGCTGGATCGGTCATCTACATCCAACGACGCATTGCTGGCATTAGGGTCACTGTAATAGACGTGGTATTCAGTGTTATCACCCGTCAACTTAATTAAATGCGAGTCTAGATCACGTGGATTTTGACCCCAGCTTAACACTGTGCTCATACCACCTACTGCGACAAATCCGGCTGGGTCCGTGGCAAGAGAACATTGCGTTTGCTCACTGAAATGCTCGCAGATAAAACCTGAAACATCGGAGTATCCTTCAACAGTGGCTTCGACGTTGTAAGTGTCATACGGCAGAGTCAGCTCAACTAGAAATACATCATTTGATTCACCACTGGCGACCTGAACGCCCCCCGAATTAAACACTGTGTATGAAAACTGACTCAGCGGTAAGCCATTAGAAGAGTCTGATAAATCCAATGAAAGACTGCCATCTACTCGATCTGGCGCTTGCAGCCGAATAACACCAACATTTCCTTGGCTCTCATCGGACGTGGCGACTGTGTCAAAAGAACGCATTTCCGCTCGTAGCCCTGGAGCTGGAGATGAATTTGTCGATCGAGTTGGATCTGCAAAAATCGTGATGCGAGAATTGGGAAAGAAAGGTAGCGACTCGGAGAAGCCGCCACTCTCATTAGTTTGAGTTGATAAGCCCTGACCGTTGGGATAGCTTATAGACACGAACACGTTAGCTGCGGGGAAGCCACCGACTTCAACACGCCCGGCGACTACAATAGTTTCGCCTTGTTCAGGCTCGATTATTTGCTCGCCTGTATTATTCAGTAAGTCGGTAATGTAGTGCCAAGCTGCGTGTGTACAATTTTCAGGTTCGTCAGCTTTACATAGCTCAAAACCGACTTCTGTAAGATTCAAGCCACCAGAGTTTTTCGAACTGTGCGTGTATCCGAACTGATAGTCCTCATCACTAGTTATCCAGAAATCATGTTGAAACTGAGAATTGAATTGTCCAGCCTCAAAACTATTTGCCTCAGAACTATTTGATGTGACCTCCGTGTGTCCTAGGTAATATTCGAAAACTGGCTTTCCTTCAATATTGCTTTCTAATGCACGCAACGTTTGAGACTTCCACAGTTGCCCATAGGAACTTATCAATCCGTCGTGGCTCGCTGTTCTATATCTATCAGGTAAAATAAGGTCGTCTAGTAAACCTCCAGGGTTTTCCTTCGAAGACTCAGCACCTATCAGTACGTTAGTAGAAATCATTGGGTATGATGCTGGATAGGTACTCGCCAAATCAAACGCAAGCTTACCAACTGGCTGGTCAGCAAGACCGATATACTGTTTCATTGTTTGTTCTTGAAACTCAGAGCCTTCAAATAATCCCAAACTTGGACTGTATTCTTTCCCGAGCTGATGGCAGTTGATAGAACCACACAATGTGCTCGATACAACGCCGGCGTGATTGTCACTAAATCCTCTGTTGAACGTCCATGATTGATCTCCACTTGTGTATTCGCTTGTGGAACCATACACACCGGAATGAGGTGATCCAACCGTTGTAACAGACGCTATCATGTTTTCGAAGCGTTGAATTGATGACGTTGAATCCTGCACATCAAGCGACAGGCCTTGCAGCATTGTGCGAACCAAGACCCCACCAAAAGAATGAGACACAATATGTACTTTTTTTCCTGTAGCTGTATTGATCTGTTCGATTGCAGTGGCCAGCTCTTCCGCTACCAGTTCAAATCTCGCGTTAGTTTGCCAGCGGAATGTCAATGGGAAAAATCGCCGTTCAGCGTCTAGCTCGAGTTCTTGAATCATGCCTGTCAACCGCCCAAAATAATCATCTCTTCCACCTAAAGCACCACTGGGGTCGAATCCGTGTACAAAAAGAACAGGCTCTCTACCTTGATAATTCGCGACATCCGTGCTGCTAATAGTTGATTGAAGCGCAGTCGCACATTGGATTTTTACGTCGATATCATCATAGTGAGATAACAAACCCTGTGTAACTAACGGTTCAAACGTTGGTAGCACGCGCGGTTCGCCACCGTTTTCAAATCTGCTTTCGTCAAAGGAAACATTTGAAACAAAAACGCCTTCTGTTCCTGACCACACATTCGACATCAAATAGTCGTCTGGATATTTGACTGAATTGTTGTAACGAAGGTTAGAACAGACAGCCGGAACGTTGAACTGAGAGAGGCTATTTACACGACTTCTACTCTGTATGTTTCTGTCGGCACTAGACCGAACTTCGCCGTCCGAGAACGCATCACTATTTCGAAAATTGACATATAGCTCAGTGAGTGGGGCATGATCCAACGTGATTTTTCCTCTATCACTTTCAGATATTTCTGGCAGAGAATCAAATTTAAAAGCATATTCAGACGGACCACTTTCTACTAGTGAAAAGCTAAGTGTGTAGTCACTTTCCAAGTCACCATTACTGCGGATTAAAACATCATTCCACTCTGTCGAGATGACTCCGCCAGATGCGGGCATCAAACCCGACAAAAGTATTGTTTCCAAGGCGATGTAAAGCGAGTAATCTAGAGTTTCCGAGAACGATATCCCATCAGTGTTGCTTATCGAATACGAGATAGTGAAGGGCAAAGTTAC
This sequence comes from Granulosicoccus antarcticus IMCC3135, assembly GCF_002215215.1. Taxonomy (NCBI): domain Bacteria; kingdom Pseudomonadati; phylum Pseudomonadota; class Gammaproteobacteria; order Chromatiales; family Granulosicoccaceae; genus Granulosicoccus; species Granulosicoccus antarcticus. Next base: position 211,829 of record NZ_CP018632.1, read on the forward strand.
TCCACCTGTTGTAGACGCTGGGGGGCTTAATTTCAGATTTAACTCATCATCAATACTCGCCCAATCTGGAGCACCTGAGAGGCTGAGCGATGACACCGTGCTATCACCGTAGGTAGTCAAAATCGGCACGACAACAATCTCACCGGGAACTACTGAGGTGCCGACGTTTTCATCGATTTGAAGGGTGTAGTTAAAGTTTGCGATGTCAACGCTGTCGACGCCCGGTTCAATATTTTGCCCGTCATTCTGCAGCTCATTGGAGTTTGATGAGGAGTCGCAGCCTACCAAATATAAACAGACTATTGTGGTGGCGAGAATACTAACCGAGTGCTTCATTTAAAGTATATATGCCTTAAAACCCAGTCAGGACTATACGTGATTAAGGATTCACACAACAATCTATTTATGCAAAGTCCGGCCCAATCCAGGAACTCTCGATGGAGAATACTGATCAGGAGTACAGGTTTCATCTAGCCTCACTTTGCCAAGAGAGTTTTTGCCTCCCTAAAAATTATTCATAAGGCTATAGCAGTGGTAAGACTCGGAAGCCGTTCGAGTAATCTTAGTGGGCTATATATCAATGGCACTCGGTTAGAGCCAAGGGTCTGATCTAAAAGAGATTTCAGGAATTTTGTAGTGGCCGGCTCCGGCGAGTACGTTTCAGGTTGCGAAACAATCAACGTAACCGAAACCAGCCACCATGCAGCCTACCTGTGACTTGCCTTTAGAGCAACACCTGCGCTCCAGATTCGACTCTATCGGGGTGTTCAATTTGATTACCGATAATCGCTTCTTCGACACCGTCGAGTCAAATCTGCCTGCACATCGCGAACGCATTTATCCACCGACCGAAACTCTGGCGATGTTCGTCGCATAGGTTCTTAACGACGATGGTTCTTGTCAACGGGCCGTTAACGAGCGAATCGTTCGCTGCCTGCAGCATGGGTTGTGGCCACCGGGAAACTCGACAGCAGCCTATTGTGAGGCGCGCGCCCCCTTGCCCGTATTGCTGGTCGAAACACTCTTCAAGACGGTTGGCCAGCGAGTCAGTGATAACGCCTTGCCCGAGTGGCTTTGGCGGGGCGTTCTGTCTATTTCATTGATGGTACCGGACTGACGATGCCGGGCACGCCCGACAACCAGCGCGCGTATCCGCAACCGTCCAGCCAGCAGGAGGACATTGGTTTGCCCCGAAGCTCGCTTCGGTTGCATTGTCGTGTGCAGCCACGGATGCGATCATTGATGCGGTGATCGCACCAGCCAAGGGCAAGTCAACCGGGGAGCTGTCGCAAATGCGGACTCTGGCTCGCAGTTTGACGCCGGGGGATCTCCTGGTCTGCGATGCGATTTTCGAAACTTACTGGACATTTGCGATGCTGGAAGGTATCGGTTGCGATGGGATTTTCGAAATCAACGGCAGTCGCTCCCGCCCTGAAAAACGACGCGCATACCTGACACTGCATCGTCCAAGCCAGCCTGAGTGGATGAATGCCGAGACTTACGAATCGTGTCCGAAGCAAATCAGGGTGCGTCAGGTAATCAGCCGCCGTCGCGGGTATCAGGACACTTTTTTCATTACCTCACTCACTGACCAACGTTCGGTCAGTGCCAAAGAGATAGTCGCACTGTACTAGCGTCGATGTAACGTGGAGACGGATTTTCGCTCGCTCAAGTGCGCTCTGGATGCGGGAATACTGAGTTGCCTCAGTGCAGACATAATCAAGAAGGAACTCTGGGTGCGCCTGCTTGATTATAATTTGACACGGTTATTGATGAGTGAAGCCGCTGCGTTGTGTCATCGAGAGCCTCGTTCAATTAGCTTCCGGCATACCGTGCAACTGTGGAGTGCCTGGTCCCAGTGTGGTCAGCAACTTAATGCCCATGGCTGGGGCTATTTGCTCCGAGCGGTTGCTGGACGTCGGGTCGGGAATCGCCCGGGACGCCGAGAGCCAAGAGCCATAAAACGAAGACCCAAACAACGAAAACTGCTGAACATGCCGCGATCAGATGCGCGAACTTGCTGTCATAGATATGAGCAGTGATCGCTTATCCGAGTGCGTGTGTTGCAGCAATCGCTGGTCGAACATTAAGGAGGATGCTCGAAATGCGATGAGAAGCTGCGGAAGTGATGGAGGAGTTTGTGACCCTCCGGTATCGGCCTGCAGGGGCAGGTATCAAACCGCCTCCGAGCGGCATTGGCTAAAGACCGTTGTTGTGAGCATCGGGCGAAAAGGTGCGATGAAACAAGCGCATCAGGTATGGATTGAGAAGACGTACGCCCGTGAATCAGCGTTAAAGTGTCGAAATTAAGTTAGACGATGTCGAAACCGAGGGGAGCACTTACCTTCGGGACAGGTCCATCAGATACCTGTTTACGGGGTGGGCGGCATCCGGCATAGAGCTGACGTGATCTCAATCTGGGCGCTTTTGTGGAACTGCAAGAACCTGATCCTTGTGATGTTAAGGGAGTCGGCCAAGAGAAGAAAATCGAGGCCCAGAGTACCAAGGCACAAGTCAGGGACGGACCAACTCGTAGTAGCGTTGAAGTGCTTGTAATGAGCGCGGAGCAAAGGGGTTGGGGTGATCTGTTGAAATCAGTGTGTCAACATTTTGAGGGAGGAACATGTGAAGGATACAAAACCATTTGATATTTCCGAACGTCAGGTAGCGGAGGCCTACCAGCGCGTGAAGGCAAACAAAGGAGGAGCAGGAGTCGACAAGCAATCGATCGAACAATTCGACCGAAAGCTTGACGGCAATCTCTACAAGCTGTGGAATCGGGTAGCTACTACCCGCCGCCTGTCAAGGCTGTGCCGATTGCTGAGAAAAGTGGAGGTGAGCGAATACTCGGAGTGCCCACTATCGCGGATCGAACCGCACAAGCAGTGGTCACTGGGGTGTTGGTACCTGTATTAGAGCCGGGACTTCATGAAGACTCCTACGGGTACCGACCTAACAGATCAGCCCATCAAGCGATTGAGGTTACGCAAGCGCGTTGCCGACAGATCGACTGGGTGCTGGAATACGATATTCGTGGGCTGTTCGATAATATCGATCATGCCTTAGTGCTCAAAGCACTGCGTCGGCATACTCAAGAGAAGTGGATACTGTTATATGTGGAGCGCTGGCTAACGGCTCCGATGCAAGAGCAGGATGGAGCCCTGACACCGCGTGAGAAGGGATGCCTGCAAGGGTCCATATGTAATGCTATACATATTGAATAGGATCTTATTGATCGTGCGGCGATAGCCGCACTGCCAATAAGAGCATTGAGCTGAGTTGCGAGTGTCTGCCTGCTAGAAGCTATGGGGAAAGTATAAGGCCACCACGCCACCCAACGGCACACGGTCCTCTCATACGGACTTACACGCGCTCTGAGGGCCTCTGAGATAGGCTCATGGTTCAGGTGTCTCTTGGGTGTTAGTGCCGGTGTAAAAGCGCGGGTAATTGCCGCGGACGTCTAATTGGTGGAAATTCCTTGTATGAATTCCTCTGCCGTGATATCGCAATGACAAGGTCAGAATCAGAGCATCTCTACTGTTGATGACCCATTCTTGCAGTGACCTGTAGATGGACATTATTCGGAGAGAAGGTTGGGCGTTAATTGCACTACAGAGGCGGAGCAGTGCCTGAACGATGCTGGGTACTCTGAGAGCTCCTCAGCACGCCTGTTTCAATGTGCTCGATGCTACGCTCAGACTATGATTTGCAGATGCTGTGATAGAGGCAACAGGTACTGCTCGAATTGCACTATACCTGCACATAAAGAAGCTAGGCAACGTGCCGCAAAACGCTACCAACAAAGCCTGCAAGGACGCTCGAAGCATGCAGATCGGCAACGCCGATATAGAGCAAGACAAAGAGTGTTAGCGGTAAAAGTGACGCACCAGGGTAGCTCTGAAACGATTGACGTGGTAGCCGTGGCGAAGAAGCCTCTAGCGACTCCATTGCGCCAGAAAAGAACAGAGCACTACAGCAATTTCACCATCGTTTGCGACTACTGCGAAGGGATATGCTCGCAATTCTTGCGTAGTGATTTTCTTTCATTGACTGACCGTTCACGTCAACACTGAAACTTGAAACGCCAGAAACAATCTGTGCCCAGAAAGTGTGTTTCGAGCAATAAAGAGAATGATTCATTCCGCCCAGGCATGGGTCACCCTCAACTCCGCGGCAATTACCCGCGCTTTTACACCGGCACTAACACTTGGCGCAAAGCAGCACTACAAGAACGCCAAGATACTGCTTAGGACCGAGAAAACGCACTGATGCAGGAGTGACGCGACGACGAAATTCCTCGTTGCTGCAACAAAAACTGACACGTACTACCTGTGAAATATAAAACAGCCCTGACAAGCCTTTCGGAACTCGAGGGTAGTTAGCACTGTGCAATACACAGCCACAATGCGGACAACCTTTTACCCGGGTTTCAAGTGCAAACTTTCTATCAATCTGAAGCAGGTCGTTGTAGAGGTTTTCAATGTCGATTGCTTGATTGTCCATAGTCATTTCTCCGGGAATTGGCTATAGGAATATTCGTGCTCTAATACTTTGTCAACCACGCAAGTTGATGTTTACAATCTTTGTCCATCGCATAATGTGAGCGAAAAAGGCGGTTTTTACCCCAGATAGACTGGCCGTGCTCACCCTGTTCGATAGTAGTGTGAACGTTGTATATGACGGTCCGGTTGCATTCAAGGGCGGCCTGTTATGGCGAAGTTTTCGCAGTGAAGCCTTGACGCTGACGCAATCAACGGATAGTGATGTGAAGATGGCAGGATGGTTACAGGACAGCGGTTCGTTCACACGCAATGACAGCTACTCATTGCGTCGTACAGAGCAGCTGGCAGTCCATGCAGTCGAGACCGATGGTGCCGTACTTGATGTGACCGACGCCACCATTTACTGGGGTGGCGGTTTAGGGCGAGCGTCGCTTGATTTCTCTGCTGATCTGGCCGGTCGTGCCATCTTCCGCTCAGCAGAGACTGATGATAGACGGATCAAAGTCAGCACACCTTTGCCTTTTCACTATCTAGCGGAACCGTCAGCTTGGAATACAGCATGGACATTCCCAGAGGGACGCCTGCAGCTGCTGGCAGATGATGGCAGTGAGTTGACCCTGGATGCTGGAGCTTCGGAATCCGGTCGTGTGCAGATCACTTTGAGCAATAGTGATGGGGATGCGCAGTTTGATGTGGATTGGACGTTGTGGGCGGAAATGCTGCGGCCTTGAATAAAGCTCTTTAACAGAATGGCCGGATCAATGGTCGGCCGGCCTTCAAACTCGTTGCGATGGAACGCATGGAATACTGACAAATCCAGCTCATGCTTGATCAGGAAATGGGCAGCGTGTTCAAAGGTGGGGGGCATCCGCGTAGACCCAATTAAACTAATTGTTGATGTCCAAATCCAAATAATACTTTGCCATTTCAATTGACGCATCTTCCGAGCTGATTGCCTCAGTATTAGAAAATGCGACGAACCAAGTATTAACTTCGTGTGCGTTAACAATAACGGTATTGAATCCTACCCAGCCACCCGTATGCACTCGCACTTCCATGCCGCCGATCTGGTCAAACCCCCATCCATAACCGTACTGAACGTCCTCTCCATTATTTGTTTTCACTTTAGAAAATATTCTTTCTGTAGTGGCAGGGCTAACCAGAATATTGTTGTCAATAGCGTGTATCCATGCTTCCATATCGGTGAGCGATGTATATACGCCATCTTCACCTTGAAGAGCATTGCCGGTGTTGTAGTCAATATTTTCGAAGAAAGGCCATGCACCATACGATATCGCCTGATTCCGAATAGTTGAAGGATACGTAATAATTGCAGTGTTCTTCATACCGGCAGGATCGAATATTCTATCTTTACTGAAGTCTTTGAACGACTGACCGGATGCGCTCTCTACAATTAACGCAAGCAGGCTGTAACCACCGTTACTGTACTCATACCTTTCACCAATTTCGAAATCCAGTTTTGTTTGGCTTTTATAGTAGGCGTAGACATCATCATTGCTGATTAACGGCTTGTTCTTGTTGGAGCTAAAGAATGCATCTCCATAGTCGGGTAGCCCGCTTAGATGATGGACAAGATGACAGACTTTAATCTTGCTCATGTATTCAGGCAAATCTACAAGATAATTTCCAATATAATGGTCTCCTGATATTTTTCCCTGCTCTTCAAGAATGGCAACTGCCATAGCAGTGAACTGCTTTGATACAGATGCCATTCTAAAATTTGTATCGCAGTCAATACGTTCTTTCGTTTCTAGATTGCTGAGCCCATAGCCTCTTTTAAATACGGTAGTACCATCCTGTATCACCAAAACAGCCAGGCCTGGGCCGCACGCTTCATCATACTGAGCAAACCTTGCATCAAATGGCAAAATATCTGGCTTCTCGATGGTCATGAATTTTGCTTCATTCAACTGAGTATACTAAACACGGAAACAAGCGGTCTGTGCCAAGAGTCTATTCTATTTTTGTTCCTTGTCCAAAGGGGTTGTTTGTCTGATCAGAGCCTTGTGCGAAGATAGGTGTTTAGCGGATCGAACAGCTGCAATAAGGTGAGCTTTAGGCTGGCGCGAAGGAGCGGTAGCGCAGGCGCGGCAGGGTCAAGTTACAGTTTCAATGCTTGGTTATGTGTCGCTTTATATGCTGAACCTACAAAATATTTTCGCTGCTTATGTCGTCACCATCGTTGAGGCTAAACGACTGTCTCCCTCGGCGGCTATATCTTCAAATATCGTATCGAGCTTGTCAAATAAATCCCAACGTTCTTTGCCGATTTGGTTCGCCGTTAAATCTATTATTTCAAGCTCTAAATTTTCTACCCTCTTACCTTTCCATAATTTGTCTGCTAAGGCTACTAGCAGCTCTTCGTATGATGTTTCCATTCTTTCGTACTGTGCGTGGCTTCTACAGAATCTTGCGACTACGGGAGAAACATCGTGTTCCAATAGTAGTTTTTCTCCTGCTAACTCATGCAAGGAGCCAGGTTCATCCAATTCGTTTTTGTAAATTATTTTCCCCGCATCGTGACAAGCTGCGCCCAAGCACACTAAATTCTCATCTAGTGTAACTCCTATTTCTTTTAATTCATTAGCCAATTTTTCGGCTACTGCTCCTACGTGTATTACGTGATCTATCAGCCGGCTAGGTGCACCAAGCGATTTATAAAGTGCATAGACATCCTCTCGGCATTTGATCATTCTACATATCCGAAAATTGTGACGATTCAATAGAAATATATTTTTGGTGACGAGAGCTTGCCTGCTACAGATAACAGCTGCGATGTTTTGTGTACGCCCCGCATGGGCATGAACTTATGAGGTGGAAGTCCTCTATAGGAAGATCACTATCTGGATCCCAATCATGAAGTCATTAGATGATAACTACTAGCGAATGGCAAGAGCCAATCCGAGAGGAACGGTCTGAAGGAAGCCGCTAGCAAACCTGTATGCTGATGAACAAGAACATCCTATGAGGTGTATACGGAAGGCCGCCCGCAGAAGGGGAGTCAGCACAAGATCCGGAACGTCGGCCGGACGAAGCCAGATAATCTGATGGCCACAGTAAATGATGCAGTTGTGCGGGGAAAGTTCATGTTCATATCTGACATTGTATACCGCACACTGGCCACTCAACTGATCCATAAGGCCGTCTACGAAAAGAACGAAGCTGGAAAGGTGTTGGTCTCCGGACCATGTCGGCAAGCTTTGCTGACGGCACTTTTGAGATTGGTACGACGGCTTCAGTCGTTCCACCGAAATCACTAAACATGCCATCAAGGCTAACTTACTTACACGGAATCCGGAAGACACTGATGATTTTCTTAGTACCGTTTGTTGTCTAGAAATCCAAGTTCGTTCTTGAAGTGCAGTTCTCTCTTTCGGGCGAATGCCTTTACAGCGTACAACTCAGATCTGGCGATCATTCTTCCTTCGATGTAAGCATATTCAGTATCCAACAGATCCTTGTGAACTTTAAAAGTAAGCGTTTCACTATCAAGCTGTATTAGATGCCGATCAAAAAGCTTATGTACATCGCTTCTTAACACAATACCGTTATTTGAATCACTGGTCTCACCTCCGTAATAAGGAAAGATGTGCGCGGCCTCCAAGATCTCGATTATCTTGCAATGTGTTAACTCGCACCAAGGTCCATGCTTTCTCAGCAATAACTTCCTAAATTCGCTTTGTCCCTCTCGTGCAACGACAGAACGAACGTTATGCTTATAAGACGACGGAGTGAATATACCGCTCACGTCATTATCTATGGCATCGGCATCAATATATCCATCCTGCACAAGCAAACCAATGTATTTATCGATAGCTTGCAGCACAGGATCCACTCCAGCGCGTACGCGTCGCAATCCAAAAACTGCCGCCAGCTCGTCACTGTCTAGAACAGCGGAATCTCTCCAAAGATCACGTAATACTTCATTTGTGATGAGACTAGGATTTGTATATATTCTAGTTACTAAATCATCATTTATTTCTACTTTATATTTTTCCCTCGATAAAGATTCTTCGTTAGCGCTGTATTTTTTGGCATCGACGCCAGACTCTATATTATTGATATCGCCATTATTTGATTGCTCAGTCTCTACAATAGCTGATATCGAACCCATCACGTTACTCAAGGGCAATTTATACTTATCAAACAAAGACTTGTTAGCCTGCGCCTGAGTATCACCAACAGCACTATAGAGAATTATTCCATTATCATCCATCGCTTCTGATAGCCAGTGTCCATACTCCTCATCATACATGGATTTAAATACCAAGCTTACTGGCTTGTCATGCTTTTGACCACGCTTTACAATTTCCGAGGCATTCGGAAACAGTGATTTTTTTTCTAAGATCTCTCTTTTTTTTATGATTGATCTCTTTCTATTTTCACTCATTTCTTGGTTTTTAAAATCTGACCAATGACCATCAATACGAAATGTCACCTCGGATCTAGCTTTAATTTCATGGTTACCATGTAATTTTACTGACCCCGCGGACCAACGGTTAACCGCCCGAACGAAGGCTTTGTGATTCTGCCTAGGCCATTGGCTAATAGCACGTGAGAGGTTCTGTACCGATTCGCATAATTGAAGCTTCGATGAGGCACTTTCAAGCTCTATAAGCCAACGCTGCACGATTTCCTCACCATCACTGGAAGTAAATCCCCAGCTAAGATTATTATTTTTAGTCAGAACTTTTGCGGCATGCCTCGCGTCCAAAACTGACCTGAAATAGTTTGTATTCCACTTTCCTACATAAATACTTTCTTTGTACCCAAGAACATATCTATCAGCGTTTCCACGGCACCTTCCCGCTATACAAAATGATGAGCCTGCACTGGCGAAGCACAATTCTGATGTAGACACTCTGTCTAACAGTAATTCTAATTCACTGGCCATAGTTATTGAAAATCATATATTTTCTTATATTACTCGTGAGTGGAGAGTTCTCAGGCATTTTCAGCTCTGCCATGCTCGTCCTCAATCTAGTCTTGCACTGATTGATCGAAGTCATGCATTTCTTCTTGCGAGCAATTCCCAGGGCCTCCGCATTCCTCCATCCACGATATCAGAAAACCTTGTATTTCTTCAATCGGGTACTGCGGATGAAGCTTGTGAAGATGCTCGATTGACTGGCGAAGCGTCAGCGATCGAATAGCTTTTTTGCTTCGGCGCCAAATGAGTTCTCGCGTCCTGTCCTTGATTCGCACCTTGTCCAGGCTGTCTCCGATTACATCCTCCATGTCGGCCCAGGCTTTTTCTTCACCAACCCAATGGATTCATCTCGCTAGAGGCAGGAGCTTCCTGTGTATGATTCTGCTCTGCTGCAGGTTTTATCAGTCTGATCAACGATTGCAGCAGAGTCATGTTTGCTCTCCGGTAAGTGCTGATAGCGTTGTTGTCTTCAGCCAACTCGACAATTGTGTACTACATACCCAGCAGACTTTGTCTAACAAAGGCTGTCGAGCATATCTCTCATCTGGTTACATTGGTATCAAGCCGCTCAGGCCTGCTTTCTCTCGTTATCTTATCGTTGTTGGCGTTGCCGGTATGTGTATTCGTCAAGACAATCTTGGCGTCACCAGTCTTGCGCTGCGAATCGCCGAGTATGAAAGTTTACTGTGCAACATGCATAGCCCGGGCATCTGCCTGTCAAGGTTGACTCATTGCTGGGTCCGCTGCGTGTTCCAGCTCTTCGGATCTCGTATAGAAAGGGTCAATGATCGGGTGGTGCTCATTGCCGATGGCAAGAAGATCGCCAAACAGGGGCGAAAGATGCCAGTTGTGAAGTGTTTGCACCAGGAGTCTGATAATCACAGTAAACCCGAATTTATCATGGATCATTCAACGCAAGCGGTGTCTCTGCTGGTAAGCGCGATCAATAGTGCATTTGCCGTGCCGCTGGATATCAAAATTCACGAGGGGTTGGTGTTCTCCAATCGAAGCAAGCAGACCTTGCTCGACAAACTTATCGGGCTGATCGGCACGTTCGATTTACCAGAGCACTATTATCTCGTAACCAATGCCCTACTACGCCAGTGGCGCGACGGTGAACAGCATGCTCGATACGGGCAGAACTGCGTAACACGGCCTGGCAGCACCAAAGAGAAGTTTATGAGTTGTTGTTCTCAGCAGCGGTGAGCACATGCCGTGACTTTGCCCTGCGTGACAAGTAGTTGCAGGGCGAAATCGAACAAACCGCCGTGCTCCACACTTGGTCGGCCACACACACAGACCCGCCGACTCGACTATCATCCGCACGTACATGTGATCATTCCCGCGGGAGCTATCGACGAGAAAAGGCGGTGTTGGCGAGAGAAGCGGGGCAAGTTTCTCTTCGTGCAAAAGGCTCTGGCCAAGGTTTTTCGAGCCAAGTTACTCAAAGGGCTCTCGGAGCAGGCATTGCTACCAGGGAAGAAGCTGGCTACTGAGTGGATCGTTGCTTGTCGCCCTGTCGGCTCTGGGCTGTCTGCCTTGAAGTATCTTTCGCGATACTTGTATAAAGGGGTGATCGGAGAGAAGCAACTAATCAGTGACAATGGCCAGCGGGTAACCTTCTCATGCCGCAAGGGAGGGGCAGGAAAAAGATGTACCCCTACTGTTCAAGGACCAAGCTTCATCTGGTTAATCCTTCAACACGGGTTGCCATGAGGCTTTCGGCGAGTGCGGGACTAGGGCTTCCTGCACGGCATTGCCAAACGACACGGAATACTCTTGCAGTGACTACTGAAAGTTGCCATTCCTATCGCGAGGTATGCAACTCGAAACAAAACCGTGCTGAAGTGCAACGTGTGCCGTAAGAGCTCGACTTTTAGTGGGTATAGAAAATAGCCGCTTCTTGGTTATGGTTAACGATATTCGAGTAAACATATAAGGCAAACCAACACGGCGGGTAACAGTGCTTCTATTCGATCGCATATACGCCGACAATTCACCTGTGAGGCCGTTGCTCGCGCCGCAAACCGCCCAGCTGAATGGCTCTGAGCGATCAGGACAATACATCTGCATTATAAAAGAGCGATTCGTGAGCCGACATCGGACCCGTTCAACCCGGGATAAAGTCGCGGCTATGCGCTATTTATCCTTTTCGTTATCAAGCATAGATGAGCACTTTTGCTACTAAAGTGCTCAAGGAATGACTACCTAAGAGCGAACATCTACCCATTTACTCCGCCCAGCCGTTTGTATACGGTGAAGGCGCCATCAATTAGACTTGACTTCGGATTGAGCCTGCAGTGCGAATCGATTTCGGTTTCGATTTGTCCCGGTTTAATCGACAACATGTTTTTCTGAAAACTGTTTGAGCCGTCGTGCTGTGATTGCGCAGACAAATATCCGTCTATCCAGAATTTCATCGCTCTTTTTTCTTCAATGTTCGCAGTTGCAAACAAGCTACAAGTAACGAAGCCCAAGCTCAAAGCGGCCGCCTCCTGAGCGTTTCCCACTCCAGAGACACTGAATGCTAGCACTGCAACTTTTAAAATACTTTCAATTTTCATTGTTCAATTCTTTACGTGCATGAAATAGGCTGGCGGACCTTTATCCTTGTAGTTGCTTTTATTATTTCTTCGTAGGTTCGCCATGATTTTATATTTTGAACTGATAGGCAATAAAAACTTGCTCTTATTATAAGCGTTATTTACGAGTGAGAAATGGGCAACAAACATTTTTACTTCTTTAAGGCTACTGTTGGCTTTGGTATCTTTCGATCATGATTAAATTTTGCATTGTAAACCGAACAGCCGCAATATACTAAACTTGAGGTCGACACGCTGAAGCAGTAGCGCAGGCGTGGCAGGGTCAAGTTACAGCCTCATTGCTTTGTGTACGCCCAGCATGGGCATGAACTAATGAGGTGAAAGTCCTCTGTAGGAAGATCACCATCCCGTGATTCCAGCTATGGAGTCATTAGATGATAACTACTAGCGAATGGCAAGGGCCAATCCGTGAGGAACGGTCTGAAGGGAGCCGCTAGCAAACCTGTGAGCTGATGAACAAGAACATCATATGAGGCGTAGGCAGAAGGCGAGTCAGCACAAGATGACGAAGCCAGGTGATCTGATGGCCACCGTAAATGATGCAGTTGTGCAGGGAAAGTTCATGTTCTTATCTGGGGAGATCTGTTTGACGTGCGATCGGCCCTTTTCCAGTGAGGCGCTGGATGACCAAGCCTTGGCTCTTTGGACTCCATCAGCCAAAGAGAGCGAATCGATGGACACCGATAGCGCCGATGCGGGCAACCGCACTGGTGATCAAACAGAAGTCAGCAGACGGCATAGTAGCCAAACGCTCACCGTAATGGGTGAGACACGGTGAAGACGGAAGGCCGCCCCGCCTGAACATAGTGAATAAAGGAGGAGCCCTGACAGACTTGAGCACACGAACACCGTCCGGTGATGGCGTGACTCAGCGTCCTGTCACGAAGCCAGCCTTTGGTGACGATCTACTTGAACGCATTCTGGACTCTGATAATCTACGCAGAGCCTGGAACCGTGTTCGAGCCAATAAGGGAGCTGCAGGTGTCGATGGCATGTCCATTGATGAGTTTCCTGGCTGGGCAAAAGCCGGGCACTGGAAACGTGTTGTCAACGAACTGGAAACAGGTCGTTACCAGCCCTCTCCGGTCCGACGGGTTGAGATCGACAAGCCTGACGGCAGTAAGCGCCCGCTAGGTATTCCGACGGTCCACGCGAACTACACCTGATACCAATTCCAGTTTGGGATGTGTCACGGTAACTCATCCCTTCCATCCATTGACCCAGCAACGTTTTGATGTCCTGAAGCGCCGTCGCGTATCGGGCGTGGAGACGTTGATTATTCGTCACCCTGAGCGCGGCACTCTGGCCGTTGCGCAAGAGTGGACAGACTGGGAGCCGCTAAGCGAATTAGCCTCACCGGGTGTGATCCTGGAGTTTGATTCGCTGCTGACTCTTGCCACGCTGGTACGTCAACTGACCGAGTCCGACGGAGTTGACGAATGATTTCATGTAGACTATTATCTGGGCAGTCATATACGTGGTCCGACAACTATGCAGGATATTTCGACCACTCAACTCAGGCGCCGGCGCAAGCAACTGTTACGCAAAATCCCACCGTTGGATACTGTTCTACGTGGCTCGCTGATCGAACGCTACAAACGTTGCGGCAAACCAAACTGCAAGTGCGCTACTGGCCAGGGACACGGCCCGAAGTACTACTTGTCGATCAGCCGCACGGGGGCACGCCCCGCCATGGATTACGTCCCACAAGACACTCAGCCGCAAGTGGCCGAGTATCTTGCCAACTATCGCGAGATCCGCGACAGGCTCGATCAATTGTGCGCGATCAATCAGGAGTTGTTGCGCCGTCGGGAACGGTTTTAGGTGCTGGCGGTGAGTGCCTCATCTACCACGCTCACCGCCACCTTCGATACCACTGCCGCCGCAACACTGATGGCCAACATGCTAGAGGCCTGGTTGCGCGAGCCCATCGATTCCTGCCGCCCTGTGGAGGAGTGTACCGATGAGCACGAAGTTGACAGAACAGCATCTTCAGCGACAGGCGTACGTGTACGTGCGTCAATCGACGATGGGCCAAGTGAGATGGCATCAGGAGAGCACGGAGCGCCAGTATGCTCTGCGCGACAAAGCGATTGGAATGGGTTGGACGACAGAACAGATAGTGACACTGGACGGGGATCTGGGTGTGTCGGGAGCACAGACCACAGGTCGCAACGATTTCAAACGACTGGTGGCGGATGTGTCAATGGGGGACGTGGGAGCGGTGTTCGCTCTGGAGGCGTCGCGGTTGGCCCGCTCAAGTCTGGAGTGGCATCGATTGATCGAACTGTGTGCAATGACGCAGACGGCGGTTATCGACGAAGACGGTTGCTACGACCCGGGAGATTTCAACGATGCGTTGTTACTGGGGATGAAGGGAACGTTGGCACAGGCAGAATTGCATTTTCTGCGCGCGCGCCTCCAGGGTGGCAAACTGAACAAGGCCAGAAAGGGTGAGTTGAGGTTTCCGTTGCCGGTGGGTTTGTGCTTTGACGATCAGGATCGAACGGTACTCGACCCAGATGATGAGGTGCGAGGCGCGGTACACATGGTGTTCTCGTTGTTCAACGAGGTTGGTACTGCCTATGGCGTGGTCCATCGTTTTGGTGACAAGGGGTTAAAATTCCCCAAGCGTTCATACGGCGGCGCATGGGACGGCAAGCTGATCTGGGGGCCGCTGTGTGAGTCTCGCGTCCTATCAATTCTATCGAACCCCACTTATGCTGGTGCCTACGTATACGGACGCTATCAGTCCAAAAAGCAGGTTGATGCCAATGGTGAGATTCAAACCCGGTCCTGCGAAGTACCCATGGAGTCATGGCGCGTCAATTTACGCGATCATCATGAGGGCTATGTTAGCTGGGATGAATACCTGCAGAATCGAGAGCGATTGGATAGGAATCGAACCAACAGTGAGCAGACATTGTTGAGCGGTGCGGCACGAGAAGGCCTGGCTATGCTGCAGGGCTTGCTACTGTGTGGTTGTTGCGGCCGTAAACTCACCGTTCGCTACAAAGGCAACGGCGGCATCTATCCGCTCTATGAATGCAACTGGCGCCGACGAGAAGGTGTTGCAACAAAGTCTTGTATGTTTGTTCAGGCAAACGTTCTGGACCCGGTGGTCTGTGAAGCGGTGTTGGCAGCGATGATTCCTGCACAAGTGGAACTGGCTGTGGAATCGGTGCGTCAACTGCAAGAGCGCGACCAGTCGGTGGGGCAACAATGGCAGCGAAGAATCGAACGTGCTGGCTATGAAGCACAGCTGGCACAACGGCGTTACGAGGAAGTGGACCCGTCGAACCGTCTGGTTGCATCGACGCTAGAGCAGCGCTGGAACAATGCACTGGAGGAGTTGCAAAAACTCGAAGAACAGTACGCGCAGTTCCACTCAAAAGAGGCGTGCATTGTCAGTGATGAACAGCGCCAGATGGTGTTGGCCTTAGCAAAGGATCTGCCGCGTTTATGGAATGCGAAAACAACCTCGTCTAAAGATAAAAAGCGTATGTTGAGGCTTTTGATTAAGGACATCACCGTCGAAAAACGACGGGAAGAGCGCCAAGCGATTCTGCACGTACGTTGGCAAGGTGGTGCGACGAATGACATCGTCGTGCAGCTGCCAGCGCCTATCGCTGAGCAGCTACGTTATCCAGCCGAGATGGTTGAAAAAATCAGAGCGTTAGCCTGCACGATGAGGGACAAAGACATTGTCGCTGAACTCAATGCACAAGGACTGCGAAGCCCAAAAGGCAAGAAGTTCACGGCACCCATGATCTCGTGGGTTCGTTACCGACATCGGATTCCCTGCGCTGATCTAAAACGATCTAATGAGCTAACCGTCAACGAGGTAATGGTACGCTTCGGTATCAGCCGCAACGTCGTCTACTACTGGATAGAGTGCGATGTTGTTGAGGCTCGACAACTTGAACACGGAACGCCTTACTGGATCACGCTCACACGAAGCAAAGAAAAGGAGCTCGAAGACTGGGTGAGAAACTCAACCCGAATAGATACCCCGGTCAATCCCTAACGCCAACTGCACGAGGTGCATTATGAAACCACGGTCCCGAGTGTTTTAGATCGGATTATCCAGCAAGCTATTGCCCAGATACTAACGCCAGTGTTTGATCCAGACTTCTCTGAGAGTAGTTTTGGATTCAGACCAAGGCGCAGTGCGACACAAGCGGTTAAGCAGGTTCACTCCATCATCAAGGCGGGACGTCGCATTGCTGTGGATGTGGATTTGTCCAAGTTCTTTGATCGGGTAAATCATGATCTGCTCATGTCACTTCTCGGAAGAAAGATTCGAGATAGACGTGTGTTACGATTGATCAAACTCTACCTGAGAGCTGGAGTTATCGATAACCAGCTCTATCAAGAGAGTCGAGACGGTGTTCCTCAGGGCGGCCCACTTACTCCCCTTACAACTGTGCATAAAATGGTCTCCTTTATCTGATTTCGTCTGTGGGCCACTGCTGACACTGTGTGATGGTGTTGGATCAATACGGAATATCACCACCACTTCCTCCTTGTAGATCTCAACTCGTTTGACTAGTGCTCGGATGGTATCGCGTTTGGTGATGAAGTCCGTAGTCGATAGATTCACGTTGATGGTTTTAGCAAATTCCTCCAAGTGGTTGATAACCAGAAACAGCTCACGCTGTGCGGATTGGGACTGATCCCCTTGCTCGATTTGCTCTTCGATTTCCGTGATACGTGCCTTTATCTGTTTGATCTTGGGCTCAAAATCCTGTTGATCTATGACATCACTGGCATAGCTGTCAATCAGGCGTGACGCACCCTTTTTCAATTGTGCTTTCTGCTGTTTCAACGCCGTGATGTCGTGCCTCTCATGCTCCTTTTTCTCCAGAACATTCAAGCGCCGTTCGTACTCTTTTTTCAGCCTCTCAGGGTTCTCCAGTGCATTGATCACCTCGGCCCACACCAACTCATCCAGCGTCTGAGTTCGCACCTGGGAATTGTCACAAATTCTTTGACCACCAAAGCGATAGGCATCCGTTCCGATACAACGATAGTAGGCATATTGAAACTTTCCTTTAGCGGTTGATGGGCTGACTCTTTTGCCGTAGTAGGCGTAGTGACAATGCCCACATACCGTCAATCCTTGCAATAAATGTTTAGCCCCACGCTCTCCAACTCGTGCTCGCTTTCGGTTCTCGTCCAGTTGAGCTTGTACCGCCTCGTACAACGGCTGACTTACGATCGGCGGAACAGGAATCTCGATCCAATCCTTACGTTGCACTCGGTGCGTTGAGTGCGGCTTCTTGGGTGTCTCGGCACTGTGCTTCTGGGGTCGTACCCTCGGCATTAATGCACCGGCTTTGGTCTTTCCAAAAGCGGCTTTGCCCATGTACGCCGGATTCTGCAGCATGCTCCAGACAACACTACGATCCCAGTGGCTTTTTCCTGTTTTTGTAGGGATATTCGCTTCACCAAGACGCCGACATACCGTTCCAATACTGAATCTGTCGACCCCTATCCAGTTGAATATCTGACGTACTGTTTTCGCCTGTTCAAGATCAATCACATACTGGGCAGGTTTACCGTCGAGTTGCTTACGTGTATAGCGATAGCCGTAGGGTGCTCCAGAGAGTACGTTAACGCTGCCCACACGAGCACGGTGAAGCTTCCCTCGACGATGACGTTCGATGATCTTGGCTCTCTCGTACTCGGCAAACATCCCTTGCATCTGCAACAACATTTCCTCTTCGGGCGAGGTGCCAACCTTGTGGTTTAGAAAGTTGACGACAACGCCTGCGCTGGCAAACTCCTCCATGAGCAAAGCCTGGTGGGCATACTTGCGCGAGAGGCGATCTGGGGAATGAATATACAGGTGATCAACGGCTCCGATAGAAATAGCATCACGCAACCTCTCCAATTCCGGACGGATCAGCGTAGCGCCACTCACTCCCGCATCACTGAAAACCATGTCATCGATTAGCTGCCCGCCATCGCTGACAATCCTCTCTTTCAGCGCCTGAATCTGGCTATCGATGGTGCAATCCTTGGCCTGCTTTGGCGATGAGACTCGTGCGTAGAGTGCGCAGATGTTTTGATGGCTCATTGCGGGCTCCTGGATGGCCTCAGAATGTCAGGATCAGCTTGTTGGTCCGACTCGGCCTCATCAGTGTTGGGTGGTGTAGAGAGGCTCACAGCCACTGTGGGGCTGAATCTCTGGTAGGCCTGCTGCAAACAATCGTGGGAGAAGCGGTTGGGTTCGAACTCGACCCTAACAGTCAGCACCTGGCGTCGTTTGCGCTTGGTCATGACGTTGCCCCTGTAGTCCTGGAGATCGACGGATCAATGGCTACAAACAGCTCAATGTGCGCTTCTGTATTGCCTTTGAAATGACCGCTGAGACACGCTCTGCCAATGCGGATACCCCAGTGTACGCCGGTTTTTGCTCTTTTGTTGGTAGCGTACTTTCGCCGTTATTGTCGAATGTCATGCTTGACCCTTTAGACAAGGAACTGGAAAGACGCGGCCATCAATTTACTCGCTACGCGGACGACTTTACTATTTTAGTCAGTAGTCAGCGTGCTGGCGAACGGGTGCTACACAGCATCAGCCAATTCTTGCAAAACCGTTTGAAACTGGTTGTGAATACAACTAAAAGCCGTGTCGTTAAAGCCAAAGATTGTCAGTTCCTGGGTTTCACTTTCGGGGCTGGCAGAATTCAATGGCACGCATCGTCCTTGCACAATTTCAAACGCGAGGTACGACGTCTAACGAACCGTAACTGGGGTGTATCAATGCGCTACCAGATATTCAGGCTCAGTCAGTATCTACGTGGCTGGGTAAACTATTTTGGTATTGCCAGCTGCTATAACCAGTGTGTCGAACTCGATCATTGGATTCGACGCCGTTTACGAATGGCCTACTGGCGGCAGTGGCGTTTACCTCGTACCAAAATAGGAAAACTGCTAAAGCTGGGAGTGCAGATACAGACAGCGGTTGCGTGCGGTCGCACGAGTAAAGGACCTTGCCGTAGTTCCAAGACCCCGGGCATTCAAGAGGCGTTATCTAACGCTTACTTGAAAGCTGAAGGCTTGTTCTCATTACGCCAAGGGTGGATCTCACCTCACCATTCAGTATGAAACGCCCTGTGCGGACCCGCATGCAAGGTGTTGTGGGGAGGGCTGGCTAAACACCAGCCCTTACCCGATTATGCATTTTCCCGGTTCCAGCTAGTGTCCATCCGAAAACAGCCTGAGAGCCGCACAAACCGCCAATCCGGAACTCAGACTGCACTAAATTGGTCTCACCTATTACCGGAAGATAAGCGGTTTCGTGATTTTGGCGTGTTCCTACAAGCATGGCCCTTATTTCAGACACGACGAACCCTGAGCGTGCCCGCCCATCTGGGTAATTCAGTAAACTCAGTGGTTCAGACAGGGCGTAGTCGAGCCATCACCGTCAGGTTATGGCTGACCACCGATGACCAGACAAATGAGCGGTAGTGTTGCAGACCCTTCCAGGTACATCGGGTTAATCCGTAGGCGCGTTTCAGGCACGAAATGCCTGCTTCAATACCGGCTCGAAAGTTCTTTAACTGGCGATACACCCAGGCACTCTTTGCCATATCCGCGATACTGAGACCGCGTTTCTTGTTGAAGGCCATGTCGGTGACACCCATGGCCTTTACGGCCTCCAGGTTCGCCCCACTGGCATAGCCTCCGTCGGCGGCCACTTGTCGAGGGGGCTGATCGAACAGAGTCACGTGACGCTTAAGCATCGGCAGCAATCGATCCGTATCGGCAGGGTTGCCCTCTTCGATCACCACATCCAGGATCAAGCCGCTTTTGCCCGAACTCAGATTGAGTTTGTGCCCGTACTCGATGTCTCTGGCACCCTTGATCACGATGTCGGTATGAGCTTCAAATATACTGAATATTTTCTCTTGTGCCGGGACCTTCTCACCATTGAACACGCGTCGTTGTGTTTGATCGATTACCCTTTGAATACAGGGTTTAAAGCGTGCTACCTCCGCTTGCCAATTTGCCTTTTTGTGTATGTCTGTGCAAGAGAGGCTCACGGCCATCTCTGCCTTTTCCAGATTGGCCAACGTCACGGATGTCACCTGGATCAGATCGGCATACAGCGGTACTTTCTCCGTTATGCCTTTCGTATTGAAGATCTGATGAGCACGTCGTTTGGCCCGGCGTTGATGATTGACGAATTCGATCACCGGCTTCCCGGGCAGTTTGCCAACCGCTTTGAGTAGTCGGGTCATGACACGCACGCTATCGAACAGCAGAGAGCTGTCTGTGGGTTCGTGAATATCCGACTCGGTGACTGTGCTGTCAATGCGGATCTTTCTCGCATTCTCAACCTTCTCGAGCTGCGCTTCCTGGAGCACGCAGTGATTGATTCGCTCCCAGGTCTCGGGTGTGATCCGACTGATCGTATCCTGGAGAGCGGACTTCTTCGGAAACCAGCCCATGGGCAAACGGGCAAAGGCCTGGAAGGAGGCTGAATCGCACAAATGGAACGACAACTCGTGGTAACTCAGTTGACGCATCTGCTTGAGCAAGGCGCATCGCACGACACACTCAACGGGTAGTCCGACACGCCCCGTTTTCTGCACAGCCTTCACCCGTAAATCGGCTGCAATCCAGTCCAGAACCTCAACGTGTCGATCCAGAAACGCTGAAATGGCCTTCAACTCAAGGCCGATCTCGTGTTCGCTGAATGATTCGAATATACTGGTGTTGACAGTGCGCTGAATTCGCATTGTTACCTCCGGTGGTTTTTGTGATTCCTTGTAAATCAGTCGCTTGATGCACAAGGTAGCAAAAATCACCGGAACTTATTACCCAGAAATTCCCGAATTCGGATTTGATTTCAATCGTTTAGCGTTTTCGGACGGACACCAGCTAGATTCTGGGTGCAGGCGTATTAACTCTTCTTCTATGCAATTTTTCAAGCTTTGTGGCTCAATCTCTGCCCATGCGATTTTGACGCTGCCACCACCCTGAACATGATCTATAATCCTGCTTAGTTTTGCTCCAGTTTTTTCATGCTTTTTTATTAGGTGATTGCGAATCCGCGATCTCGGTAGATTCCTGGTTGTTTTTCCAATATAGCAAATCGTGAATTCGTCAGAATTGATGTCACGAATAAATATTGCGTATATGTTTGCCCTACCTGAAACGGACTCTAGTAGAGTAGCATTTTCTTCTTGTAAAGCTATAGAGTTCCAAAGTGCAATATTCGATGATGCGTATGCAACCGGTCTTTGGTTATTCTCATTGAAGAGATGATCATTAACTTCTCGTACAAATGCAATCAATTCATCGGTCTTATCAAATTCCATACAAATTCTCTCAAATAATTTACCTATATTTCTGCGAGTTTGATGATGCATGTTCGAAGCGGAAGATAAGAAAGTGAGCATCTAATTTTCGACTGCAGTTTATTTCGATTCTTCATCATCAAATAGAACAGGTATATAGCCATCGTGAATATTGGAATTAGAAAACCCCACATTTGGACTCATTTTCTGCAAACCGTTGTCACCCTTGAACAGCAAGCTCAAAGACATATGACCTTGGTTTAAGTAACCTCGAGCAATATCTTTTGGTAATAATTTTACAATACCTCTGACCTTCGATTGCTTCATTATTGACAGATTGGTAAAGGTCGAATCTCCACCAAAACTTATCACCTCGAAAGCGGCACTTTGATACCTGCCACCTCCCGGAAACCAGTAAAACACGTCACCTCTACCGTAGAGTAGAATTTCATTATCTGTATAATTCTGAAACTCTACAATTAATGATACTTCGCTATCGTCTGCGCGAGAGGGGAAATCTTTAAAATGATGATGAACCTTTTCTATTAGATAAAACCCGAAAGACAATAGACCTACAAAAGTGCCTATAGCTGTCAACTTGCTAGGTAAAGACCATGACTTCCATTGTTTTCTAGTCGGTATCAATATTTTTTCCTGTTACTTAATATAAGGCATAACGACAAGAGGCATAACATCGCATTCACCTGCAATTGACATTCCCCGAACAGAGCGTCAGCGTCGGGAGGGCAATGTCAAATGACAGGTGCAATGTACTGTTCGATTTACTTATGGTCTTACTTCGCAGCGGCATGGGCTGTTCTGACTTCGCAAATTCAGTGCGGCTAGTTTTCAGGGTCGCGCGTCTTGGCGGTGGGTATTTGGTTGGCTACTGGTTTTTCTCTAGATGCTTTAAAATGACACTGTTAGATGCCTTGCGAATAACAACATTTTCTGAGCTTTGTTCTATCTCTATGAATCCTGATCTCGCAGGATTTCTGTGTAGAGTGGAAAGGCGTTCTAACTGCATATCCTTATATCTCGACGGTAGAGATGAAATTATTCTCTCATCTAAGTCAAAATATCCTGCAAGTTTTCTTGCTGCAGTTTGAGCATCAATTAGCGTTGCCTCCCCTTCGCTAAAACGATCTAGTTGCATTAAAACGGCATCGACTAAGTCATTGACCAAATTGGAATTCTTTCTTAGTTCCTTTTTTACTTCGCGTGATATTTTTCGAAAATCTTTTTCATTCATGCCTACGTTGCTTGGGCGTTCTTCACTTAAAAGCGGGAATCTCACTTTCCCTTGCTTGTTGTGAACGGTTTTCTCAAGATGCACATTTTTCCAATGCACACCTTGCCCATCTCCTGCTTGATGAGTATCGAAGGAAATATTTTGTCCATTTATTAGTTTTCTTAACTTTGCCAATTTGATTCCTTTGTTCTATCAACATTTCACGACGAATTATCTGCCTGCATCTTAAATTCAAAAATTGCATAGAGTCAATGTATCCGCCGTTTGCTGGGAGCTGCGGTACAAATACTGATCGTACTCATCAGTGAGGGCCGTAAATGATCAGTCGAATTTTGTGCGAACGGATCACTTATCGCATTGACCTTGGCTGTAACGAAGTTTCCTAGCAAATCGAACAGCCGCAATAAGGTGAACTTGAGGCTGACGCGGCGAAGCGGCAGCGCAGACGTGGCTGGGTCAAGTTTCAGCTTCATTGCTTTGTGTACGCCCAGCATGGGCATGAACTAATGAGGTGAAAGTCCTCTGTAGGAAGATCACCATCTAGTGATTCCAGCTATGGAGCCATTAGATGATAACTACTAGCGAATGGCAAGGGCCAATCCGTGAGGAACGGTCTGAAGGAAGCCGCTAGCAAACCTGTGAGCTGATGAACAAGAACATCATATGAGGCGTAGGCAGAAGGCGAGTCAGCACAAGATGACGAAGCCAGGTGATCTGATGGCCACCGTAAATGATGCAGTTGTGCAGGGAAAGTTCATGTTCTTATCTGGGGAGATCTGTTTGACGTGCGATCGGCCTTTTTCCAGTGAGGCGCTGGATGACCAAGCCTTGGCTCTTTGGACTCCATCAGCCAAAGAGAGCGAATCGATGAACACCGATAGCGCCGATGCGGGCAACCGCACTGGTGATCAGACAGAAGTCAGCAGACGGCATAGTAGCCAAACGCTCACCGTAATGGGTGAGACACGGTGAAGGCCCGAACATAATGAATAAAGGAGGAGCCTTGACAGACTTGAGCACACGAACACCGTCCGGTGATGGCGTGACTCAGCGTCTTGTCACGAAGCCAGCCTTTGGTGACGATCTACTTGAACGCATTCTGGACTCTGATAATCTACGCAGAGCTTGGAACCGTGTTCGAGCCAATAAGGGAGCTGCAGGTGTCGATGGCATGTCCATTGATGAGTTTCCTGACTGGGCAAGTGCGGGGCACTGGAAACGTGTTGTCAACGAACTGGAAACAGGTCGTTACCAGCCCTCTCCAGTCCGACGGGTTGAGATCGACAAGCCTGATGGCAGTAAGCGCCCGCTAGGTATTCCGTGCGTTTTAGATCGGATTATCCAGCAAGCTATTGCCCAGATACTAACGCCAGTGTTTGATCCAGACTTCTCTGAGAGTAGTTTTGGATTCAGACCAAGGCGTAGTGCAAAACAAGCGGTTAAGCAGGTTCACTCCATCATCAAGGCGGGACGTCGCATTGCTGTGGATGTGGATTTGTCCAAGTTCTTTGATCGGGTAAATCAGGATCTGCTCATGTCACTTCTCGGCAGAAAGATTCGAGACAAGCGTGTGCTACGATTGATCAAACGTTACCTGAGAGCTGGGGTTATCGATAACCAGCTTTATCAAGAGAGTCGAGACGGTGTACCTCAGGGCGGCCCACTTTCGCCGTTATTGTCGAATATCATGCTTGACCCTTTAGACAAGGAGCTGGAAAGACGCGGCCATCAATTTTCTCGCTACGCGGACGACTTTACTATTTTAGTCAGTAGTCAGCGTGCTGGCGAACGGGTGCTACACAGCATCAGCCAATTCTTGCAAAACCGTTTGAAACTGGTTGTGAATACAACTAAAAGCCGTGTCGTTAAAGCCAAAGATTGTCAGTTCCTGGGTTTCACTTTCGGGTCTGGCAGAATTCAATGGCACGCGTCGTCCTTGCACAATTTCAAACGTGAGGTACGACGTTTAACGAACCGCAACTGGGGTGTATCCATGCGCTACCAGATATTCAGGCTCAGCCAGTACTTACGTGGCTGGGTAAACTATTTTGGCATTGCCAACTGCTATAACCAGTGTGTCGAACTCGATCATTGGATACGACGCCGTTTACGAATGGCCTACTGGCGGCAGTGGCGTTTACCTCGTACCAAAATAGGAAAACTGTTAAAGCTGGGAGTTAAGATACAGACAGCGGTTGCGTGCGGTCGCACGAGTAAAGGACCTTGCCGTAGTTCCAAGACCCCGGGCATTCAACAGGCGTTATCTAACGCCTACTTGAAAGCTGAAGGTTTGTTCTCATTACGCCAAGGGTGGATCTCACTTCACCATTCAGTATGAAACGCCCTGTGCGGACCCGCATGCAGGGTGTTGTGGGGAGGGCTGGCTAAACACCAGCCCTTACCCGATTCGGTATGCGTTTAAAATTGACATGTCCGTCGTGACTCGCGCTCCGTTGCTAATGTTAGTATGTCAAGACTAATCAAAATAGTGTCTACTGCCAGCGAGCATACGGCGTAAAATTATATCCAATTGCAATAAAGAAAATAGAAATTTCTCAACAACTGCGTTAGCTCTCTATTCGCACTGCGATCTGCTGCGTTTCCATATGTTATTTATTGGCAATTTGAAAATTCTCTCCCAACATCATCTTCATACTTAGTCAGCAATTTCATAAACAAAATGGATTTCGTGTAGTCCAACGCGATTTTTTCTTCTTGTATGTATGCAGTTAAAAAACAATTCGTAATCTGATTAAGCATAATTGCCGTGGCATGTGCTGGCAAAGTCATTCCTGAATTTGATTGGCCAATCAAAAGTAAATCTTCTTTCGCTTCCTCCATACCCAGTAGTGTTTTCATTTCACTGTAATCAGCGTGGATATTTCTACTCGCTAGTTTGTAATAGTGAGACCATCCATCTAAATTTACATGCCCTCTTAATTTTTCCAGCTTTGAATACCCAGTAAACTTGCGAGCCCAGTGCCAGTGAATTTCGCCCTCACTCAATGCTTCTTTTAGCTCTAAAGCGTCCTCTAACTCCTTATCAGTATATGGTTCAACTTCCATTTTCTCTGCAGTTTTTTGATACTCTTCAATTCCTTCTACATTTTTTATATAGCCGTGTCTAATATAATCAACTGCAGCACTCTTCCCATATTTATGAATTATCAAGCAAGTTACTGATATCTCGAATAAAGTCCGCCACCTAGCCAAAGCACCATCAGGATAACCTCCCTTTATTAAATGTATAATCTCTGATGTAATTCTGCATGCATTCGCATGGAGTCTCATGAGTACGCCAAGTAGCGGATCATTTTCTAACTCCGGGAAACTTAGATAATATTCTTGAAACCAGAAAGCGGCTTCCTGAGTCGCAATGTAATGCAACTCAAGTTTATCGAGTCCTGGCCCCCAACGTTTACAATTTCTATCTATAAACTCTTGATGCTCTTTGCGCTGGCTTAATAAGTTGTCTTTTTCTGTGTCTTTTGTTGTTTCGAAAAATATTTTCGTAGCCTCATCCAGTAATTCTTCAAATTCAATCTGACTATCTTTTTTTCAAGCCTACTTTGAGCTGCTTTCAAAATATCGTCAAACATTTTTGTTCCTATTAGTGAAAACGCGCGAGCGATCTTCTTCTTCTTCTTCTTCTTCTTCTTCTTCTTCTTCTTCTTCTTCTACACACAGATCCAGTCTCGGCGCAGACGTGAACTTCTCTGTTGCACTATATTTTTTTCAAATCAGCACGTTTTCGTAATGTGGCCGAATTGTTGAAAGTGGACCTTAGCAAACCGAACAAGTATTCGGTGGGTTCAGTTATGCACCAATACCAACGCCTCACCCGTATCAGTAAAAGCCCGCGTCACCCCATCACCAATACGAATTCAAAACCCATCCAAGTCCACTACGCCCCCACCATCCACCCCTGAAATATCGCACATACGTCACATTTCTCCAAACCCTATATCCCGTTATTTTTACCACCCCCAAATAACCCCTTCCAAGTTAAAGAAGCTCCCCCGAAGCAAACGTCCCCAAACCTAATTTCTGCCGCCCAAACCACAGTCAGCAACCAGCCTGTCAGTAAAACTCCCAGACTGGTAAAATCCAGCCACGGCTGCTTGCCGCTACTCAAAAAAGGGAGAATGATTGTGTCTACAAAGGATGTGCAAGTTGGTGTCAAGGGCAGGCCTGCCTGGTATCTACCCGCTCAAGTCTGTTTGCTGCTGGTCTTGGCTTTTTCCTTGTCCAGTTGCCAGACCATTACTCGTATCAGTTGCAACCAGAAGAACTGGACCAAGGCCGGTCAGAAGGACGGTAAGGCAGGCAAGGTGTCTGAGGTGAGCTTTCAGGAGCATTTCGATAAATGCTCTGCAGCAGGCTCCGATGCCGACGAGGCTGCTTACATGACCGGCTATCGCTCAGGGCTGGGTAACTTCTGCACGCTTGATAATGGACTGGAACAAGCCACTCAGGGTTTTGAAAACAAGAACATCTGCCTGAGCGTCATGGGGCCTGATTTTGACAACGGTTTCGCGCAAGGCCTGGCCGTTCTCTGTAGTGCTTCGGGTGGCCAGCGGTTCGGTATGTCCGGGGGAACTTACAGAGGTTCCTGTCCTGCTGGAACCGAGCAGGAATTTCTCACAAGCTATCTCAACGCGATTAACTTGGCGCTGCCGCAATCCATGCAGGACATCGCAACGCTTGAGGAAAAACGCGACTCACTGGACTCCGAGATCGATCTTCTGGAAACACTGGTGAGCTATCAGGACAAGGAGCTTAAGTCTGCTGAAGCTGCTGAGAGCAAAGCCTTCAAAGATCTGGTGAAACAGCAACGCTCTACCTACAAGAGTGATTTGAGTAGTCGCCAGAGTGAAAAGTGGAAGACCGAAAGTGATCTGGACGAGGCCGAGAAAAAACGCGAGAACTTGCAGAAAATGCAGCAGCAGTGGCAGATTGAACTGGATTCCTGATTAATTCACGATCACCAAACAGGGTGCTCTTCAGGATCTGGCAACCAGCATATAGGTGCACGACGGCGGCCAGATACCTATCGGCCTTTCCACAGGCACCAGGTAGCCAGCAATGGCGAGACTCCTGAACGCATGGAATGCAGGGCATTAGGCGGATTATGGACGATGCCGCCAATGCCCGGCTCATGCCACTCACCACTGTTCTGCTGCCACTGACCCGGTGTCAGTGCCACATAAACCTCTTCAGGCAAGTGTCGATGCTCGGGGTAGGTGACACCCGGTCTCATCACACTTACGCCAATCCAGACATCATCGCGCTCTTCCAGTCCACCCTTGCCAACCAGTGTCGCATTAGCATGACCGGAAAGAAAAGGCTCACCGGTACGCTCGGCACCGGGGCGTATGAACCAGCTCAGTTGCGGTGCCAGGCTAGCCAGTGACCGAGCATGTTCGATAAGCGCTGCCAATGCGTCTGTTGCCTGTGTGCTCCCCTCTGTCGCAGGTACCGACAGATCTTCCACAAGACCATCGAGCAAACTGCAGCAGGGCTGGATCACCGGTTCCGGACTCATCCTTTGCCCGGGTGTGGCCTGCATGGCATCCACAATGCGCTGCACGGTCAGGCGGGCAGGGCTATGGGCTGCGCTACGATCATCAATGGCCGCCTGCAGGGTGTGCAGAAAATGTTGCAGTTCAGGATGTCGATCATGCATGAGCCGCGCCGGTGAGCAAGAGTCAATCTTTTAATACACCGGCGCATGATGCAAAGTCAATGAAGGTTTTAAATGGCATCCCCCATCACCAGATTCGGCAGCCAGGTGGCCAGTCCCGGAAAAATAGCCAGCAATATGATCGCCAGGATCATGCAGCCAACATAGGGCAAGGAACCCAGCAGAATCGTCTTCAACTTGATATCCGGTGCAATGCCGTTAATGACATACAGATTGAGTCCCACCGGTGGCGAGATCAGGCCGATCTCCATATTGATCGTCAGAATGACAGCAAACCAGTAGGGGTCAAACCCTGCGGTGGTAATGACCGGCAACAGCACAGGGGCTGCCATCAGGATCACGGCCACGGGCGGCAGAAAAAAGCCTGCAACCAGCAAGAACACATTGATCAGAGCCATCAGTACCCAGCGGTTCACATCCAGATCACCAATAGCGGCGGCAATCGTCTGAGTGATATAGAGGCTGGAGAGCATATAGCTGAAGACCGCTGCCGCACCAATGATAAACAGGATCATGACGCTTTCGCGAGTCGAATCCCGCAGTACGACCCACAGGGACTTCGGGCTCCACAAGCGATAGATGATGATGGCAATCAGCAGGCACAACAGGGCACCAACAGCAGCGGTCTCTGATGGGGTGGCCACACCGCCGTACATCGAATACAGCACACCGGCGATAATCAACAGGAAAGGCAGGACTCGAGGCAGTATCTCGAACTTTTCTTTCCAGCTGAAGCTGCGCGCCTCCAGTGCACCGCTGAACGCCTGTTGCCGCCAGGTGCTGTAGATAGACCAGGCCATGAACAGACCCATCAGTAGCAGTCCGGGAATGACACCTGCCAGAAACAAGCGGCCAATAGAGGTCTCGGTGGCAATGCCGTAGACGATCATGGTGACAGAGGGGGGAATGAGAATACCCAGCGTGCCGCCGGCCGCAATAGAGCCTGCCGCCACACCATCCGGATATCCGCGTTTGCGCATCTCGGGGATGCCCATCTTGCCGATCGCGGCACAGGTGGCAGGTGAGGAGCCGGACATGGCAGCAAACAGGGCGCAGGCACCCAGATTGGATATCACCAGGCCACCGGGCACCCGTGTCAGCCAGCGATCCAGAGCCTCGTACAGATCGGCACCGGCGCGGGTCGAGGAGATGGCCGAGCCCATGATCACGAACATGGGGATGGACAACAGAGCAAAGCTGTTCAGGTCGCCGAAGAAGACTTCGGGCATCAGCTCCAGTGAGCGCAGACCGTCAAAGGCGAACAGGAAGCCTGCCGAGACGATCAACAAGCCGGTGGCAACCGAGACACCGGAAAACAGGACGACGATGGTAATCAGGGCAACCAGTGCCCCCAGAGTCAACGGATCCATCAGTGTTTGCGCTCGTCAGTGTGCAAGGTATCCAGGCCTGTGGCGACGGCGACCAGATCCGCTATCAGTTGCAGGATGAACAGGCCAAAGCCGACCGGCATGGCAAGGTAGGGAATCCACAGTCTCGGGCCCCACACGGTTTCAGAACGCCAGCCTTTCTCCCAGGTCACCAACCACAGTTCAAGGCCATAGAAGAACATGATGCCCATGACGCCGATGGCGGCTACAAGCGTGACCATCGACAGGGCCTTGGCCGCCTTGGCGGGCAATAGCAGCGGTAATAGATCCACGCTGACATGACCACGCGCCCGCTGTACATAGGGTAAGCCGATCAGGGTTGCTGCAATCATCAGATAGATGACGGTTTCTGTCTGCCAGACCGTGGAGGCATTGTTGATCTTGCGTACCCAGATCATCTGGCAGGTCAGTAGTACGGCAATCAGAATCATGCTGGCCGAGACGGCTCCGCATACACCGGAGATTCTGTCTACCGTGCGCATCCACAAGGGACGAGGCAGGGAGCTTGCGTTCTCCTGCCTCGTGCTTGTGGTGTCTTGAGGTTTGTGATCAGTCACGGTAGGGATCGATTACTGGACTGACAAAGCCAGATCAAGCAGTTCCTGACCATCGGGGGTATCTTCGACAAAACTCTTGTAGGAGGACTCGGTCGCCATGGCACGCCAGGCATCAAATTCCTCGGCGCTCATTTGCTTGATTTCAACCCCGGCTTCTGTGAAGACTCTGACAGACTCTGCATCCTCTTTCTTGGCCTCTTCAAGGTAGTAGGCCTGGGCATTGGCAGAGGCAGCGCGCAGTGCTTCCTGCTGAGCTTCGTTCAGGTCATCAAAGGCATCCTTGTTCATCAGCAAAGGCTGATACATGAACCACAGGGCGACATCGCCTGCTGGTGTATAGCACTTGACCTGTTCATACAAACGGTAGGAGACAAAGGAGGAGGATGAGGTATTGGCACCATCGAGTACGCCGGTCTGCATGGCGGTGTAGATCTCGGAGGAGGCCATGGAAGCAATGGAGCCACCGGCCTTGGCCAGCATCTGCTCGAAGGCTTTGCCTGCCGCTCGTAATTGCATACCAGCGACATCATCAGGGCTGGAGATACATTTGTCCTTGCCTGCAAAACCACCGGCCAGATAGCCATGCACCAATACCATCACATCGTCTTCTGCCATGATGGATTCGATACGCTGCATGAATTCAGAGTCGTTCATGCGCGCTGCATGATCGTGGTTCTTGATCAGACCTGGCATCAGTGTCAGGTTGTAGGCAGGCTGTTGTCCGCCCGCGTAGGACAGCGGTAGAACAGTCATGTCCAACTGACCGCGAGACAGCGGCTTGTATTGTTCTGTGGCAGGAAACAGGGATTTGGATGGAAATATCTTGATATCCAGATCCACATCGGCTGCCGCTACTTCATCGGCCACCATTTGTGCCACTTTGTGGCGAATGTCATTGGTTGACCACTGATGCGATAAACGCAGCTCCGTGGCGCTGGCGATGCCACTTGTAAGCCCGAAAACGCAAAGGCTGGACATCAGCAATCGGTTGAGAGTCGGATTCTTTTTCATATTCCACCTTCCAGTTTATGAGACGCCGCGACTTGGTAGGTCACCACACACAAGAGAAGTGTTATGGTTGGCGCTAAGGTTTGTATACAATATATGACGCCTTGAATGCAAGTTTTAACGACGTCCGTTTTGCTCCTCCACGCCTTCACCGGTTGCAAAAATATGCTGGAATTAAGACCCAATTGCGAGTGCTGTGACAGGGATCTACCGCCTGAATCTACAGAGGCGATGATATGCACCTATGAATGTACGTTCTGTAAGCAGTGCGTCGATGAGGTGCTCCACAATGTATGTCCCAATTGCGGTGGAGGCTTTGTTTCTCGACCCTTTCGCCCAAGAATCGCCCGTCGGCAGGGCGTCAGTCTTGAACACCAGCCGGCCTCAACCAAGCGGGTTCAGACACGCTACAGCCTGGATGAACTGAAGGAGTTTTGTGAAAAGACCAGGCACCTGCAGCCTGAAGAGCGATAGGTCGAAAAGTTGATATCAACTGGAAATGCAGCAGCGCTCTAGCCGAGTCCAGATCATTGAACGGGCGGCAAGAGCAGGTTGGTGATACCGAGGCCGGTCGCCTCTCAAAGTGAATAGCATCTGCCGCTGCAAGGCCCATTTATAGAGATATTATGGATGGCACACGGTTTGTATACAATATATGACCCTTGGAGTGCAATTCTTGAAGTAGTATTTATCCAGATGATTCAACTTCAGATTAAACGGTATGGCTGGAAAACCCGACGTGCGAAAGGAAAACACTACAGCTGGGGTTGAACCCGCTGTTCGCCCCGCCATGCAGATACGCGAGCAGATCGAGCAGGATATTCTGCTCGGCGAACTGCCCCTAGGGTATCGTCTGGACGAGCAGCAACTGGCTGATCGATTCTGTGTGTCGCGCACCCCGGTCAGAGAAGCTCTGCAGCTGTTGATCGCATCCGGCCTGGTGGAGCATCGGCCTAACCGAGGGGCGTTTGTACATACCCCCTCACTGACAGACCTGCTGGAGATGTTCGAGGTCATGGCCGAGCTTGAGGCCATGTGCGGTCGACTGGCAACGCGGCGTGCTACACAGGAAGATATTCAGGAACTGCAAGCGCTGGGACGTGACTGTGAGGCCGCCTTGAAGGGCGGTGATAGCAACCACTACTATCGTGAGAACGAGCGCCTGCATCAGGCTTTATACCGTATGTCCGGAAATCGTTTTCTGGCGGCGCAAGCCTCCTCATTGCACCATCAGCTGCAGGCCTATCGACGTCTGCAGCTACGTGTCCCTTATCGTATGCGGCAATCGATGAGCGAGCACGAGGAGATCATTGTTGCCATTGCAGCTGGCGATGTTGGGCGCGTCGAAGTGGCCATTCGCCAGCATATTTCGATTCAGGGAGAGCGGTTCAACGATTTGCTGTCTTCACAGAGACAGCAAAACGATAAGGTCAGATCCTGAATCACTGAATTCTGGAACTTCAGAACCGTAGAGCCTTGAGACTCCAGAACTCAGGGCTTGCTGATTTTCTAGGAAGCAGGGGGTAGCAATACGGTTTTCAGATTCATGAATTCGTGCAGCCCATAAGGTCCCAGCTCCCGACCATGGCCCGAACGCTTGATGCCACCAAAAGGCGCCTCAGGTGAGGAGGCGACAATCTGATTGACAGCGGTCATGCCCGCTTCGATATCACGGATAAAGCGCTCTTGTTCGGCAGGCTCGGTGGTCCACACCGAAGAGCCCAGTCCGAAGGGAATGTCATTGGCAAGTTTGATGGCTTCATCAATATCAGCCACTTTAAAGGCCATCATCACCGGCCCGAATATCTCCTCGGCCATCAGGTCACTGCTGGGTGGTACATTCACCAGAATACCCGGAGACATGAAGGCACCGTCGCCCGGCAACGCTTCGCCACCGAACAGCAGGGTGGCTCCGGCTTTTTTCGCAGACTCCAGCTGTGACAGCACCGTGTCCCGTTGTTCAAAGCTCGACAGGGGGCCCATGTCGGTGTTGGCATCCATGGGGTCACCGGTGGTCACCGCTTTCATGGCTTCCGAATACTTCTCCAGAAATGCGTCATGGATGTCAGCATGCACAATCAGACGTTTGGCGCAGATACAGGACTGTCCCGTGTTCTGGATACGGCCTGTGACCGCTTTGCTGACCGCATCGTCCAAGTCTGCTGATGGCATGACAATGAACGGGTCAGAGCCGCCCAGTTCCAGTACGACTTTTTTCAAATGGCGTCCGGCTTGCTCGGCAACAGCCATCCCTGCGCCTTCGCTTCCTGTCAGTGTGACAGCGACAATACGTTCATCGGCAATGATGTCGGCAACCGCTCCAGACTTGATGGCAAGATTCTGAAACAGGCCTTCTGGGCCGTCAGCCGCCAGCACCATCTCTTCCATCAAGGCTCCAACGCCCTGCACAATACTGGCATGCTTCAACAGTCCGACATTGCCGGCCATGATGGTGGGTGCCAGAAAACGTACAGCCTGCCAGAAGGGGAAGTTCCACGGCATGACGGCCAGTACCGGGCCCTGCGGCAACCATTGGGCAAGCGCTTTGTTGCCGTTGCTCAGCTCTATGTTCTCAGGCTCCAGCATAGCGGGGCCATGCTCGGCGTAATAACGAAAAGCCGCGGCGCACTTTTGCACTTCGGCCACCGAGGAGGCGTAGGTTTTACCCATCTCCTGGGTTGCCATTGTTGCCAGTCGATCTTTCTGGGATTCGTACTGATCGGCCAGTCGGTTCAACAGAGCTGAACGTTCTTCCAGGCTCGATGTTCGCCATTGCTGATAAGCCGTTGCGGCCTTGTCGAGTTTCTCTTCGATCTGTGCGGCAGTCAGTTCTTCGTGAGTGCTTATCTGCTGACCCGTCGCCGGGTTGGTGCTGGTGAACATGCAATCTCCTGTAGATGTTTATCGGCAAGATAATCGGTGAAAAGTATTTGCATGAGTCAGAGGTAGGCACCTGCAACCATGCACAGTCTTCAAACAATACCGGTGAAGATCCTGCGATAACGAGACAGGTAAATGTTCTACAGTTGCGCTCTTGGGAGGCTGTCCAGGATATCGCCCACCTCAGGAACTGGACCATCTGGTGTCCGAAGCTGTATTTCGCTGGATTGCGAGCAAGTCAGGCAGGTATGGTCTGCTTTCGGCCGAGGCCGGTAGTACATTGGATAAAAAGCTGTGGGTCTGCAAAGTGCTTGTAGCGGGCTGTCGCATCTGATTTGCCGGAATTCGCCTGTCGGTCAGCAATCGGCCAAGAGCAGGAATAGGCGTCTTGCCTGCGACGGTCTGCTTTCCAGCAAATCACAGGGCTTACAAAAGGTGAACAGTTCTCTGGCGAAGTGTTCACCTTTTGGCCTTGCTGACCAAGGCTACGAGGCATGAACGGTGTAAGTATGCGGTTGTGGATTTGACAGGTTCAGTTAAAAAGTGAACACTTCCTTATCAAACTGTTCACTCTCCAATACACGGAAGATTTAATGAAACTATATTTCCTGGTGGCTTTGTGCACCATGCTTTTAGCAAGCTGTAGTAGCAGTTCTTCTACTCAAGACAGTGAAGTGGATACTACTTTGACAGGTGTGTTTTTGGATAGTGCAGTAGAAGGTGTTTCCTACAATACCGAAACCCTCTCTGGAGTGACCAACGAAAATGGAGAGTTTCAATACGTAGAAGGCGAAAGCGTTACATTTTCTGTTGGAGATCTAAGTTTTCCACTAATTAGTGCCATGGAAACTGTTACCCCTATTGACATGTCTGAGGCTAGGAGCATCTACGACAACGTGGTTGTGAACACTATTGTTCTCCTCCAATCTCTAGACGTTGACGCTAACCCAAGTAATGGTATCGAAATATCAGATCAAGCCGCTGCTGCAAGTGCTGCAGCGATCGACTTGAACGTAGCCCCTTCAGAATTCTCACAAAACCCAGACGTCGTTAACTTAATTGCAAATTCAGGCTCATCCAACACGAGCTTGATTCCCGCAGAAGTCGCATTGGTTCATTTTCAAATGACGCTCGTTGGTACAGGGGAGCTACAATCTTTGACTAGACTTGAATACACAAATTTGATGATTGGAAGCACTGCTGATTTTGCATCCGGTTCAAAAATATACTATCGCTCCGACGGCGTGAAATTCTCAAGAAGGTTAAACGGTGATGAATACCAAGGAACTTGGTCTCTTGATTCGAACGGATTGATTTGTGAAGAGATTAGAGGTGGTGAGTCAACTTACTGCATCGCGGATGCAGAGAATTACCTGATGACTAAGAATCCAGCAGTTGGCAGTTACAATTATTCAGAAACAGGTTTTGTTAGTGGTGTAACTATAACCACTGGCAACACACTCGGTTTATCTGGACCGTAGTCGAGGTTGTGATTCGAGTCATATCTACCTCACCGTTAGTGTTTACCAATCAGCTGTTAGAACTCAGGAAAAATTACTGTGAAAATTATTCGGATATTGTCTTTGACAACGGCTTGCCTCGTCTCTGGTTGTGCGGCAAATAGTGAAGTAAAAGAAATCGAGATAGATCTAGTAGCGTTGACAAAAATACAATTGCAAGAGTTACTGGTGAACCATACGTTCCCTTTCTCAAAAGGAGGTATGTTTTTCGAGTCTGATACAGTTGCGACTGTGCATTGGGATGGGGAAAATGAAGACACGATCTGGTATGCAACCGAAGATAGTACGTTTTGCTATACCGCAGAGGTATTCGGTGGCGCAGAGGAATGCTTGGGCTTGAAAAAGACAGCTTCAGGGGATTATTTGCGTGAATTTGAAGGAAAGACAATTCCTGTCAAAGCATCTGACATAAAGGAAGGGAAAACTTTCTAGAATCAACCTGAAGGTGAACACTTTCCCCAGCAATCAGTTCACCTTTCCGATCTATAAACCGGACTGTCATCAACATCTGACGAACAGCCGAATTGGGTCGATACCGGGAGTTGCCTTCGACGTGCGATCCATGTCCGCGACGGTCCGTAAAGAGGACTTTCCGGACCGTTGTACACCGATCAGTGAACCGTATTTCGGCCGGCCTGCATCAGGGTGGTCATCATAGGTAATGCAGAAAATTCGTGATTTCCAAAGCCTGCGTTTACGTCTCCGTTGGAGACTCCAGTGGCAGACTGGTTCTCGTAGACACCTGACGCCACCAATGCCTCTATAACTGTCAGGCCGCTAGTGACAGCCCGATCAGGTCGATTGCTGACGTGTGCCGCTTTTCATTCAAAGACTATTCGCAAATTGCGAATCGAGCATCGAACTCTGGCGCCTGGAAAAATTTCAGGCGAAAGTCGTCAACATCATTCTGTACAGTGAGGTTGTAGTCGCTGTTCAGCTCTTCATTGTACGGAGCACCCTTGTCCCCTGACGCTACGCGGTTGAAATCGCCAGTCAGGATATTGTTCTCGATTTGACACGCATCGTAGTTACCTCTGAAGTTCCCGCCGAACTGGATCCAATTGTCGTTATAGTGAACGTAATAACCGCCAAACTCGCATTTTAAACCCTGAAAGCCGTGTACCATTTTTACGCTCCAGGTGGTGTGGTTAGAAGGCTTTCGCAGTGCCAAGTATGACTTTTTCCGGTTGATATCTGCCATTCTATCCATCACCAATAAGACTATTGCCAATGCGCAGAGTTTCCGCCACTAGCAGGTGCAAGTCTTCGGGCAAGGTTCGATGATTGTTGATTGCCGCTCGCAGGCAGTGGCTAGCGTGTACTGTGGTATCAGAGAGTACCGCAGTACCTTCCTCTTGCAATCGGAGCATGATCTCGGTGTTCAGTGCTTTCAGTTCATCCTTGCTCCTGCCACCTGGATCAAACAGGAAGCAGACAATATTGATGCTGGTCGGGAAAAGCAATCGCAGTTGGGTGGCCTGTTCAATCAATGCCGATAAGTAAGCTGCCTTGGCAATGTCTTGATCGATGAGTCGCCCGAATTTTTTGACGCCATGCTCTCGCAGAGACATCCATACTTTCAGGGCGCGAAATCCACGCGACGTCTGGATACCGTAGTCATGTAGAAACGGAGCAGCTGCCAAACCACGAGCAGCAGGCTTCAAATATTCGGGCGACAGCGAGAACGCTTTCAAGTGTGCAGACTTGTCACGCACCAGGGCGCATCCCACCTCAAATGGTGCATGCAACCATTTATGCGGGTCCAGTGCCACCGAGTCTGCACGCTCGATACCGGCCACCCGCCATCGGTTGTTCGGAGCAATGGCAATCAATGCACCGATACAGCCGTCCACGTGAAAAGACAACCCTTGCTCTTCACAGAATTCCGCAATGGATTCAAGGTCATCAATTGCGCCGGTGTTGACGGTACCAGCGGTAGCAATAACGCAAGCTGGCCTGAGCCCCTCTGAGCGGTGTTGCGCGACCAGACTACGCAATACGTCCACATCCATGCTCATATCGCTCTTTGATGGCACTCTAACCAAAGCATGGTTTCCCAATCCCAGTGTCTCCATGGCTTGCTGGTGACAGCTATGCAGCTGATCTGATCCGTAGTAGCGTAACGGTTTCGGCATTGCCGCTACGCCCTCTTCACGAACATCGCATCCGGCGTGTCGGTTGCGCGCAACGGTCAGCCCGATCAGATTCGCTACCGAGCCACCGCTGACAAGTGAACCGCTGGTGGACTCCGGCAGGCCTATCATTTCTCGAAGCCATTGAACCACCTGACCATCCATCAGGGCAGCAGCATGATTCCCGCCACCAAGGTTAGAGCCTTGAATCGCTGCCATGAAATCTGCCAGCGCTCCGGTGACATTGCTGGTGCCCATATACCACGCCCAGAAGCGCGGATGAATGTTCCCCATGGGATACGCCATGACCGTGTCATTGACCTCAGCCACGATCTGGGAAAGTGGCGTTGGGTCTTCTGGCACACGTGAGGTAAATCCGATTCTTATGGAATCCGGCATTTCCCGCCAGACGGGTCGATTTCGAACATCCCGTGTATGCTCAATGGCAGCATCGGTGACTTGATGGGCGAGGCGACGCATCGCGTTCCAATCTTGCGGATCCAGGTTCTCATAGTCCATCGGTTCCACCTCACAGCGTAAACGCAATAAAGACACGCTAGTGCTTGCGGTCAAGTGCTGACCACAGGGTACAGTAGCACTTAAGAGACGGATTCTTCATCACGCCTTTTTAGTCTTTATGGCAGGAACCGGAAAAATTCGAACCTGGATACTCATTGCAGAACAGCAGCTGTACTATCGATTTTTTTATTCAAAACGGGATTCTATGGCTCAACCTAAAATACTCGGACTGAAAGGTGCATTAGAAATGCGTCTGTCGCAAGTGGATGATAATCACATCGCGCCATTGTCTGAATTCGTGCGTAGACTTCGAGTGAAGATGGGGCCTGGTGCTGCAATTCCGTTTGTTGATCCGTGGGATGGGGGCGTTGAGGCGGAAGTACTGTTCTTGCTCGAAGCACCAGGATCGAAGGCCAGAAGCTCTGGATTCGTATCGATGAACAATCCCGATGAGACTGCAAGAAACTTCTTCGAAGTTACGCGAGACTCAGGCATTGATCGCAAACACATAGTCATTTGGAACAGAGTCCCTTGGTACATCGGATGTTATTCTCGAATTCGACCTGCAAAATCAGCCGACATTGCCAAGGGAATAGAATCACTCGCTGAACTAATTGAGCTTTTGCCAAAACTGCGTGCGTGCGTTCTGGTTGGAGGCAAAGCGCAAAAGGCTTTGGATCATGTGAAACGCGTAGCGCCACATCTTGCGGTTTTTTCATGCCCACATCCGAGTCCGATGTTTGTTAATCGTAAGCCTGAGAACAGAGAGATTTTGCTAAGCAAGTGTCGAGAAGTGCAATCTTTTTTGCTCGGTCAAGGCCACGTAGTGGGGATCAAGCAGGCATAGAGATAGTTGTTTCCCAGGTGCTCTGTACAGCAGCATAGTGCTTGGAGCGGCCGGTCGCAGTTTGATTTTTTGGTGCATTTTCGATAGTTTCTATCAGGCGGCACTCGGCCAAATTCCTGCAGCATGAGACGAGCCTATCGAATTTCCTGTTTCTGGCGTCTATTTGACGATCCTCAGCGGTCAACAAAAATGGGGCTGAAACTCGGACATACCGCCAACGCTCTCAAGTTGACCAACCCCTGTGTGCCAAGGCGAAGCACGAGCTAGTAACGTTCATAGAGTTGAGAGCATCAAATGACTACGTTCATTTAGTAGCCAATATAATTTCCTCAATCCCTAACCATCAGGAGTTATGCACTAATGAGTGAAAACACAAAATCTGCGAACTGCAACATTGCGTTGTTTAGGGCTGCGGTCCTTGGCATCGCTTTCACTGGTTATTCCATGAGCTTCAGTGCATGGGCACAGAGTTCTGAAATGACTTTCTTCATCACTAGCGCCGGTCCGGGAAAAGGCGGTGATCTCGGCGGACTGGAAGGTGCTGATGCGCACTGTTCAACGCTGGCGGCAGCTAGTGGCTCAAAGTTGTCGAACTGGAAAGCGTATCTCAGCGTCAATGCAATGGTTGATCGCTCTGGTGATCAGGCCAAGGTAATACCCGGTGTTAATGCTCGTAATCGAATTGGCACGGGACCATGGAGCAACGCCAAAGGTGTTTTGATTGCAAATGATGTCGAAGAGCTTCACTCGGCCACTAATCTGATCAACTTGAAAACCGGTTTAGACGAAAATGGCAATGCTGTCAACGGACGTGCTGATAAGCCAAACCGACACGATATAATTACGGGCTCTACGCCACAAGGTCAGTATTCAACAGCAGGTGGCGACACTACTTGTATTGGCTGGACAAGTAGCGGGAAAGGGTCAGCTATTGTTGGGCATCATGACCGTGCAGGCCTGAGTGAGGACAGACACATGGTGTCATGGAACTCAGCCCATGGTTCTGCGGGGTGTGCTGCTGAAGATTTGCCGAAAACCGGTGGAGATGGTTTATTTTATTGTTTTTACGAGGCTGAATAAGTATGCAACTGAGGTTCTGTTTCAGGTTAACTCGGGTTTAGCGAGCTAAACTCATTTTCCAAAATTAAAGGAAAACACAAAAGAATCAATCGGGCATCATCTTCATTGGTAACTAGGATCCTAAGACATAAGCGGGTCCAGATTTCCGTTCGATGATATTAAGACCATGAAAACGTTAGCGTTGGTGTCGCTATTTGTCTGATCGATTTTTTTCCTTTTCGCCAATTTGTGCCGCTCTGTCAGTTCGATATCGATGTATCGATCGGTGATGGCGCTGGAGCTGTGTCCAGCGTCGTCTCTGACGTGTTCCCGGGGACGAACTTCACATCTTCTGAAATCCCCGTGTGACGCAACCAGTTGGCCGTACTGTCCATCATGGTTTCCGCTTCTTCATTGAACCCCTGGGTGTTCATACTATCGATCGTGCGATCAAAGCAGACCTGCACGAAGTTCCGGATATGGGGGGGTGTTTAAGGGGCCTTTGTCTCGATGTGCGGGAAACAACGGCAGTCTATCTGCCGGTGAGGGCAGTGCCGACATGCCTCGAAATCGGCGCCAGCGGCGTAGGGCGGCCAGCATGGTATCGCTCACCACAATCTGACGCTCTTTATGCCTTTGCCCACCGTGGTAAACCACCAGTGATCTTCATGATCCTTGTGGAAATCGCTCATCGTTGGTGTCCAGCGATCGCTGGCTGCAAGCTCAGAGATACGCAAATACATACTGAAGAGCGCACAGATCATGAACAGGGTGCGTTCATGGGTATCTGGGTTTTCCGCGGCCAAGTGTTCAGCCGTATCCAACACTGTTTGCCGCTGGGACTGGCTCAGCCGTCGCACGTCGCTATGACCTTGGCGTTTCTGCACGAATTTGCTCTTCTGCCGAATGAGCGCCACCGAGTTCGATAAGCAGTATTCTTCCATCTGCAGATATTGGAAGAAACTGCCTACAATCGCCATCAATTCCTTGATGGCGCCATTGGTCGGTGCGTACTCAGTTTTGTCAGGCATTTCGCCTTTCTTGAAGGCCATCCTCGATCGCCTCATGCACTAAAACTCACGGGTGCTGAGTCAATGCGTAAAGTGCTGGGCCAGTTGACTGATGGTGAACACTTGGAGTAAAAATACCCTTCGCCGATGCGTTGGTCAGTCAGGTGTTCACGTTCGGCCGGGTTGGGTGTTCATAATCACCGGAATACGCAATCAGGAATTGATCGTTGATCCGGTGGCAGCATCTTCTTCAATACCGCTTCACGACGTTCTGGTGAATAACCCATAATTTCTCTGTTGACCGCTCCCTGCTAATTCTTAAGAGTCTACCCGAGGGTAGAGG
The DNA here is from genome assembly GCF_002215215.1 of Granulosicoccus antarcticus IMCC3135. Taxonomy (NCBI): domain Bacteria; kingdom Pseudomonadati; phylum Pseudomonadota; class Gammaproteobacteria; order Chromatiales; family Granulosicoccaceae; genus Granulosicoccus; species Granulosicoccus antarcticus. The sequence goes on from NZ_CP018632.1 coordinate 253,417, forward strand.
TCAACTATCCTTACGCAGGGGGATCCGCTCCAAGCAGAGACTGTGTGAAAACAATAGGCTAAAATTGGCGTGTTTTTGGGCATTTGGAGTTGCAAATGAGCGGTTACTGGCCGGGAACTGCTGCTAGCGTCGAGTGTCAGCAATTCTGGAAAATTGCGCTCGCGCGATCCTGATCAATCCCGGAGCCGAAAGATCTTTGCGCAGTGTGGCGAGATGCGGAGCCATGAATGACAGACTCTCAACGGTGTTTCCATTGAAAATAAGTTACGAAAGGCTACTTGTCAGAGCTCCGTAAATTGTTGATACTCAGGTGCGCTTTCACTGGCCGGGAACTGCTGATTTAAAACCTTCATAAGATTGACAGTCATGTTTATCGGCCCTATGGAGAGAGATAATTCGTACACGGTAAGCGCTCATAAAACCGACGTTATTGCGCGACCCCGATTGCACACGCGAGGATAGCTCCACACGCAATCGGAGCAGACCTGATGTCATCGTCTCAGCACGCCAAGATCCAAACCATCTCGACCCTGTCACGGCAAGACTTCTGGCAACAACATGTGCAGCAGTGGTTGCAGAGTTCACAGAGCAAATCTGCGTACTGTCGTGATCGAGGATTGAAGTACCACCAGTTCATCTACTGGCACAGTCGATTCGCCTCAAGTGAGCCTGGAGCGGAACAACGCTTGGCTGTTCCGGCCAAGCGATTTGTGACGGTGGCCGTGGCAAACCCTGTTTCAACAACATCGTCTGCGGGACTTCGGTTGTCGTTACCCAACGGTACGTGTATTGAAGGCATCAATTCACAATCCGTCGAATGGGTTGGTGCCCTGATCTCACAACTATGAAGGTCTATACCCTGCGGCCGGATGTCTCCCTGACACAGGTGTACGTGTATCGCGACCCTATTGACTTCAGAAAGGGCCATCGGGGGCTCTCCGCTATCGTGGAGCAAGAGCTGGGACATAGTCCTTTCAGCGACTTACTCTACGTATTTGGCAATCGCGATCGATCGAAGATCAAGTGTCTGTTCTGGGAGGACAACGGGTTCGTTCTCTACTACAAGGCACTGTCGGAAGACAAATTCCATTGGCCGCAGTCACACGATGAGTTGCTAATTCTCAGTGGTGAGCAATTGAATTGGTTGCTTGATGGATACGATATATCCCTGATGAAACCGCATCGGAAATTGTTGTATGAATCGGTCTGCTAACGGCTTTTATTATAGGATAATCTGTTAAAATACAAGCTATGAATCTGGTAGAAAGAGCCATTGAATTAACGTGCTTTGCAGGCGGTAAATTGCCTTCGCGAGATGCGTTGCTCGTGGCCTTCTTTGATCTGGAGAAGCAACTCGGTGAGCAGCAAAAGTCTGCCGCTGACTTGCAAAGCGCCCTGGTTATTCAAACACAACTGGTTGGCAAGAAGAGCGAAGTCATCACCTCTCAACAAGCTCGTATCAAGATTCTTGAGGAACGTTTGAATCTTGCTGCCATTGAGCGCTTCGGTGCCAGCAGCGAGCAGAACCCGCTGCAAATTGATTGCTTCAACGAGGCGGAAGTCGTGACAGGCGACGTAACCGATGATGATGCCGAGTCAACCGATGATAATGAGAAGACAACCAAGCCCAAAACCAAGCGCAACAAGGGACTCTCGGCTGACATCCCGCGGGTACAACAACGCATCACGCTGACAGACGAAGAGCGGGCCGGGGCGATCGATACCTTCTTTGTCACTGTCAAGGAGGAGCTCGACATCACCCCTGCCAAGGTGCAGGTGATCGAGCACCTGCAGGAGAAGGCGGTCTACCTGGATGAGGATGGCAAGCGCTGCATCCGAGCAGCAGCCCGACCAGCTCATCCACTGGGCAAGGCCATCGCCAGTACCGCCTTGCTGGCCTTCATCATCGTGAGCAAGTACTGCGACTGTTTGCCGTTGTACCGCCTCGAAGGCATTCTGAAGCGCTATGGCGGCTCGATTACCCGAGCGACCATGGCAAACTGGATGATCAGGCTCTCCCTGCAGCTGCAGTCGCTGGTGAATCTGCTTCAGGAGGTGCAGCTCACAGCGGATTACCTGATGATCGATGAGACACGAATGCAGGTGCTCAAGGAGCCCGGGATGGACCCCACGGGGGACAAGTGGATCTGGGTGATCCGGGGTGGACCTCCAGACAAACCGGTGGTGATATTTGATTATGACAAGTCACGCGCGGGAGCGGTGGCCGGGCGATTGCTCGACGGCTTCGAGGGCAGCTATGTCCAGACTGACGGCTACAGTGGCTATGATTGGCCTGTGAAAGCAGTAGGCGCTGTGCACCTGGGCTGTTTTGATCACTCAAGGCGTAAGTTCGTCGCTGCCATCAAGGCGATGCCGAAGGCGAAGAAGTCCGAGGGCAAACCGGCGAAGTGTGAGGTGGCACTGGAGAAAATTGATGCTTTGTATCGCATCGAGCGTGAAATCAAAGGACTGCCCGATGACGAGCGATATGACTATCGCCAGCAGCATAGCGTGCCCAAACTTGAAGCCCTGCATGCCTGGCTGGTAGAGAATGCACCGAAGGTAGAGAAAGATTCACTGACAGGCAAAGCGATGTTCTACACACTGAAGCAGTGGCCAAAGCTGATACGTTACTGCGAGCATGGGCAATTGCGCATCAGCAATATTCTGGCAGAAAACAGCGTCAGACCGTTTGCGGTAGGTAGGAGGTCATGGCTGTTTGCAGATACGCCAGCAGGTGCCAAGGCCAGTGCAATATTCTTTACGCTGATCGAAAGTGCCAAAGCCAATGGCCTTGAGCCCTTCGACTACATCAAATATGTAGTCGACAATATCGCCGCTGCGGAGACGGTCGAAGACATCGAAGCTCTTCTGCCGTGGAACATGAAGTAGAGCTACATCCAGAACGCAAGATACCCGGTTTTAACAGCGCTTACATTCGTACACGCATATCTCCGAGACCTCCTCTAAATGTGTATATTGCCGTGTAAATATCCCCATCGATACTCCCTATCCACTTACCTCGTATTGGGTCAGTATTTCCTTCATTTTTTTCGATGTGATCGGGAACTCTACTTAGATCTTCCTATTTATTTGGTTGTTCAAGCATTTGAAGTATGAATTTATCTTTTCTCAGAGCATCTATGCGTTCAAACCCAATACCATGCTTATCTACATTTTTCGATTTTTATTCTCATCCCATTCAAAAAGATTTTCTGGACTATAAGCTTTATCATGAGAGCATGAAGACTTGTCATCATCCAAAATCATGAAATCGCCTTTGATAGGGCTATTCATTTTATTCATACATCGAAGACCCAAGCGCAGATCTGTGTAATCTGCAAAATATTGACAACTACCGCATTTCATAGAAACTTCCATATAACTTAATATTTGTATTATACGTAGCCGGAATCAAATGTTTCTGAGTCTCCGATTGTGTTGTAGCCACGTTCCACCTTAGTTGATTGGCTCGATTAAATGTTGCACTTCGCCATGTCCATGAACTACATATATTTGATCATAATTATGGGTCGCACCCAGCTCGGCAAACGCCAACTGAACTAAGTGAGAGCTAGCCAACCATATCTCATTGATAATGCAAAGCCAGTACTCACTACCGACATGGTGCTTTCCGGGCAGATCTGTTTTTGCTCGGATTCTTTCGCCTAGTGAGTAGATAAGGTTCTCGCCAATATCAGCAGATACATCTTCGTTGAAGATACCGTACTCCATTCGCCCTTGCGTATCGCAGTCTGTATCATGAATCGTGATAGAGGCTGCGTCAGCATTCATATTTATCAGTCTGTTGGCATAGCCGAGCCCTAATACTTCGTCGATGTGTAGCTTGATTTCTCCCTTTATTTTTCGTACGTTGTTTATTGGTGTCGCTATCATCACAAGTAGTATTTTGCCCACAGGAATCTTGTCCTTGAACTGGTTGTACAGGTCAGACATCATCATGTCGGCAGGACTATCTCCAGCAAGCCTTGATTGATCGTTTATTTTTGAACCATTTAGCATCGGTTCGATTAGCCGCGTAACCTCCACAGCAACCACTCGCCCCGGCAGGTCGATATATGCATCTGGTGGATCCTCTCCATCTCGATACGAGCCTCCAATCAATGTCACTAAATGATTCAGTGCAAATATCTCTTCTGGTCTCACAGTCGATGTTCCGTAGCTGCTAGATATACTATATGTATTGTACTTCTATGCTTCACGAGGATTCACAAAACTGAAATCTAACATTTGCCTTCAGGAACACTGGAGGAACGCGGGTTATGGGCCAATGGCACTCGGATAAGCGTGAGCTTCCGGCAGCCCAGTAAAATTCGAGGCTCAACTGTGCTACGTCAGAATCACTTTTGCTGGCTGGGGTAGTTCCAGGGCATCCAGTTCTGCGGGGCGGCACGCACGGCTAGCTGATTTCTCTGTACCGCTATCAAGTAGGCTAAGGCATCGACATTTGACTCCATACAGGTGGCCAGTATCGAGGTGATGGTGTCTGAGACTTGCGCGCCGTTCTCTGTCTTAAAGAATTGAGAATTCTTGCGGCCTCTGACCATCAACTTGATGATTCTTTCGCACTCGTTGTTATCCAATGCCGCCCCGGGGGTATGGCAGAAAGCACACAATCCGTCGTAGTGTCGATCAAAGTACGCCATGGCACGGCCCAGATTGCTGTTTGGCTCCACCGGACCACCCTCTACGGTCTGTGCCTGGCACCACTGTCTGATCTGAGCCATCAATGGAAGTGAATGCGCGTGATGATAGGCCTGGCGCTGCTGGGGATCGAACACCTGTTCTTTGCAATGATCGTCGTTGACCCATATTCCGGCGTAAAGCTCCAGTGCAAACAGGCTCTCCTCGGGGCATTGCAAGGCCAGCTCGGCAAAGCCCCTTCGACCATGCGAGTTACAAAGTGAGACCACAAAGTCCTTGTCAGTCACGTGATTGGAGCTCAAGGCATCGCTCATCAGAATGGGCACCGGCAATCCGGATTCTCGTTTACCCAGAATCTCATCGAACCATTCGCCAGCGTGACCCACGCTGGTTTGATACAGCACCAATCGTTGTGCCGGCATTAGTGTCGGAGGATCCGTGGTTGCACTATTTCCCTCTTTTGGCAAAATAGCCAGACAGGCCGAGCTGTAAACCCCTGAGCGGTGTTCGCGCCCCTTGGGTGCTGCCTGTTTAATCAGAATTCGGTGCGTCGTGTCATCCAGATAGAACAACTCAGCGTTGGCTGCCATCGATATCATGGCCACAAACACCGGCGTCAAGTGATCGGCCAGCTTCTGGCACTGATCGAAGATCGTGGAGGCGCTCAGGTGTGAGCCGAGCAACCCTTGCAGTGTCTCCTGGCGGTAGAACGGGGTAGCGGCAAAGTACCGGTAGATCGCCATCAGGGCGCAGGCCGAGTAGCCATACATCTGATCGGGCCGTCCATCGGCACGCACCTCAGGTGGCAGTTCGGCAGTAAAAATTTCATGACAGGCCGAGCATCTTAATTGGTCGCTCACATGCTGCTCGGCACTGAAGGGCGAGTGCCCGACAATGCGCAGCAACTGGGCTGGATGGTACTTGTACACCTTGCCAGCCTGACAACTGGGGCAACCATCACCCTTGTTCAAGCCCTCGATGCCATGATGATGGACCGTGGGTTTGATGGCAGGCTTCTTGTCCTTCTTCTTGCGCCTGTCCTTCTTGTCGGTGCCGGTACGCGGGCGTGCTGTGTCGGGCTGTCCGTCAGCATCGGCTTTCGTGTTGCCATCGGCACCGTTGCTTTTCTTCTTACCGGGATGGTTTTTCAACTGCTCGGACGGATTAATCATGCCCAGCAGCTTTCGCAACTTCACAATGGTGAGATCGTTGTGACTGATGCGCTCTTGCAAGCTGGCCAGTGTCAACATGGCACTGCTAAGCAGGTCATAGTCATCGGCACTAAGCGCCATGCCATGCTCGCGCGCCTCGGTAATGCGTGCCATCAGCTCATCGAGCTGGGCCTCGCTCAGGTCGATGAAACCGGTGGTTTTCTCACCCTTGGCTGGGGACTTGGGGGCTTGCACGCTCATGGTCGAGGGGATTGGGGAGCACGGGGTGTTGTTGCGGGAGTGGGACAAAGCATAGCGGATACCTGTGAAGACGCAAGGGGCGTTGCATGACAATCACCGGGTTCTGACGTGGGTTGACCCGCTGAGAACCACTCGCCGCTGAGCAACAAGCGCAGTTGCCGGGCACTGGCCGGTGACAGGGCTTCATGGCCAGTAGGCCAGCCGGTGAACTTGCCACGCGAGAGTCTTTTCGTCATCAGCCAATAGCCAGTACCGTCATAACTCAAGGCTCTAATCATGGTCCTTGCGCGATTGATAAACACGAAAATCGTTCCATCACTTGGATCTTGTTCCAGCGTGTTCCGGCACTGAGCAACGAAGCCGTCAATTCCGCGCCTGAAATCCGAAGGAGCCACCCCAAGCAGTATCGGGCTTTGATGGGTAAGCAGAATCATCAGCAGGCCCTCGTGTTGCCGCCAACCCGGGCGGCCGCCTGGAACACCTCGTCGAGCGTGAATGCACGATGGATATGAATCACGGCCTTGTTAGGTAGCTCGATGATCAGACTTTCAGTGATTGGCGGAGCCGGCTCAACCAAAGCCTTTTCAACGTGGGGTAACCGAACGAAGCCAGCTGGATGCTCGGCATCAACAGGACACTCCGGGGAAGTACTATGGGGTGCAGGCTGCGTACCAGACCATTGTTTGAGTGCATTGGCGTTAATGCGCAATGCCCGACAAACATGGAAGGCACAGTGTTGCTCAAGCAACGCCACCGCACAGTGGCGCAATGCCATCGGTGTCGGTCCACGTCGTGTCCGGCTGCTGCGCCATTGTTCGAAAGCGTGCTGAGCGCTTCTCAGTGAAGGTTTGAAATCAACTACGGCTGCGTTCATCGACTGTCTCCAAAGAATCGGTTGCTGGTGGAGACACAGTGAACCAGACAATCAGGGTGAAATTTTACTGGGCTGCCGGAAGCTCACGGATAAGCCATCACTGCTCGTACATATGACAGCAAGTTCGCGCGGCGGATCGCGGAATATCCAACAATTTGCGCGATTTGGGCCTTCGTTTAATGGCTCTTGGCTCTCGTTGTCCCGGGCGATTTGCGACCCGAGGTCCTGCAACCTCGTGGAGTAAATAGTTCCAACCCTGGGCATCAAGTTGCTGACCACACTGGGACCAGGCGCTCCACAGTTGCACGGTATGTCGGAAGCTGATTGAGCGCGGCTCCCTATGTATCAGAGTCGCGGCCTCACTCATCAATAACCGTGTCAAATTGTAAGCAAGCAGGTGCACCCAGAGTTCCTTTCTGATCATCTCGGCACTGAGACAGCTCAGTATCCCTGCGTCCAGAGAGCATTTGAGCGAGCGAAAATCTGTCTCCACGTTCCATCGACGTAAGTACATTGCAACAATACCTTTGGCGCTGACCAGACGTTGGTCAGTGAATGAGGTAATGAAAAAGGTATCCTGATATCCACGACGACGGCTGATCACCTGACGAACTCTGATTTGCCTGGGGCACGATTCGTAAGTCTCGGCATCCATCCATTCTGGCCTGACCGGTCGATTCAGCGTTAGGTAGGCGCGTCGTTTTTCGGGGCGAGAGCGACTGCCGTTGATTTCGAAAACCCCATCGCATCCGATATTCTGCAGCATCACAAACGTCCAGTAGGTCTCCTAGATTGCATCGCCGACCAGAATGTCCCCTTGCGTCAAACTGCGAGCCAGAATCCTCATTTGCGACAGCACCCCCGTGGCCTTACCCTTAGCTGGTGCTATCAACGCATCAATGATCGCACCCGTGGCCGCGCACGACAATGCAACCATGCGAGCTTCGGGGAAACCAACCCCTTTTTTCTGACTGGAGGGCTGCGGAAACTCTCGCTGGTTGTCGGGCGTGTCCGGCATCGAGAGCCCAGTGCCATCGATGAAATAGACAGGACACCCACGCCAGAGCCACTCGGGCAAGGCGTTATCACTGACTTGTTGGCCAACTGCTTTGAAGAGCGTTTCGACCAGCAATACGGGCAAGCGGGCGCGTGCCTAACAATTAGCTGCTGTCGATGTTCCCGGCGGACGCAGTCCGTGGCTCAGACAGCGGATGATGCGATCGTTGACCGCCCGTTGGCAGGAGCTGTCGTCGTTGAGCACCTGTGCGACGAACATCGCCAGAGTCTCAGTCGGTGGGTAGGTGCGCTCTCGATGCGCAGGAAGCTGAGCCTCGATGGTGGCCAGGAACCGATCATCGGTAATTAAATTGAAGACACCGACAGAGTCGAGTCTGGCACGCAGGTGTTGCTCTGAGGGCAACTCACAGGTAGGCTGCATGGTGGCTGGTTCCGGTTACGTTGATGGCGTCGCAACCTGAAACGTACTCGCCGGAACCGGCCACTGCAACCTTCAAAAATCGCTTTAGATCAGAGCCTTGGATCTAAACCGAGTGCCATTGGCCCTGGATTTCGCAGATTGATACTCAAGGTAAATTCAAAGTCGTTCGAAACCCCGTGATTTGATGAATATTAAATTTCAGGAAACCTAGGGTTTACCCTAATATGAAAAAGAAAGCTTTCTTGTTATCGTGCAGTTCATGAATTTGGCAGCGGCAGGAATCAGATGTCTACAATTTAGTGGCTTAAGTACAAATAACACTGACCTTTCTAGAGCATCTTAGAGTTCGAGGGGCGAGGGCGGAGTCAGTGCCGATGGTAATCAGATATCGTGGGCTGATGATGGTCATTATGAGGTTCAGTCTGCGACCAGCTACAACTCGATGAGCGAAGGCGGAACTTCAGGAACGTTTCCACATGGCACCTACAATGTGATAAATCAGACGACCGGGGAACGTTATGAGAATATCCAGTTGTCTTCCTCAGTAAATTTCTGCATCGCAGTTTCAAGCACTAAGGAGAACAGTCAAACAGAAAGTACTTCAAAGCAGGACAGTCAGGCTGATTCAGCTGAAAGAAGTGATCAATACAAGCCACGTTTTACCATAACCATCCCCGCCGGGCTGTTAACAATGAGATGCAGCTCAACAATGGCGTTGCGATCGATTGTGAGGAGGTCACGGGCGAGCCCATAACAGATGCAGCACATTTATCCAAGCAACATCCGAATGCGTTGGGCCCAGCGAATATCAATGAGCAATTGAAAGTCCAAGAGGATCAGAAGGTAACAGAAGGCTCCTAATCGATAAAGCAGTCGTACCATTCTATGGTGGGCAGATCAAATGTCTCTGGCATTGAACTGACTTTGACTTTGATTCGAACGTTCAGACATAACAAAAATCGTCTTTAAGTTAATCTGCCTTTTAAAAATAATTACAGCACAACAATCTAATTAAACGGAGTTGATAGAGGATGTCGCCAATAAGTGGATTAAGCGCTCTGACTGCACAAAACAGTCGTTTACAGTACACGTATCGCGACAGAGAACAGAATGGCGGAAACAATGACGCATCCAGCCCGATTAGGGTAGAAGGCAACACGATCTCTTGGCCAAACGATGGTTGGTATGAGATTCAGTACGCCAAGAGCTTCAACACCGTAAGCGAGGGCGGAGCCTACGCGCAGCTGGATGACGGTATTTACAACATTATCAACCATACTACGGGGGCCAGGTACGAGGGACTTGTGGTCGGCTCTTCTGCCGCATCGCAAGATGATCAAAGAATGCCGGCCGTGGCGTACAATCCTTTCTCCGTCATAGCAACAAATGCCAGTGCCGTTTCAGTAGAAGGTAATCGTATTTCCTGGCCTGATGACGGATGGTACGAAGTGCAAGACGCTGTAACGTATCGCACCGTCTCGGAGGGCGGAACGTCGGCGGTCGTTGCTGATGGTGTTTATACCGTCATCAATCACACTACAGCAGAAAAGAACAGAAACGTGGTGGTTGGCAACCCAGATGCAGGGCTGGCCGATCCGATTGATGGCGAGGATACAGATATATCAGCTGTCGGTGACCTCATAGAAGACATCACCGATTTTCTTCCAAGTAGCGGGATAAGTCGTGAACTTCAGCACTTGAACGCCCAACAGGGAAGCGCCCTCGCAGGTGAGTTGCGATATAGTAACATTCAGTTTACGGATGGAACACGGGCTGCCTTGCTGCGTTTTCCAGGTATGCCAGAAATCATGGTCAGGACAGAGCCAGATGGAATGTCTGAGTTCTATCGAGTGACTAACGACGGACCTGAGCTGTTAGCACCGGGTGACACAGTACGTGCATCGTTCCTGGGACAAGGCACGGTAACCATCGATGGTGATGGTCAAGGGCTCACAGCATCTGGGGTGAGTTCGTACATGTCGTTTGGAGCAGCAGGGTATACGGTTGATTTAACATCAGGTCAGATCCTGGGAAGCTCAGGCTATTCGGGACCTCATTTTGGTTTTACAAATGTGCCCGATGCCACAGCGGAGACGGTTGATGCCAACCTCTGGCAAGGTGCCGAATTGGCTATCCGGGAGTTGCCGGTAGGCACTGATGTGCATGGTTCTGCTGCGTACGACTTCTACGCCGGTACACCGGAAGGGGCAGCGATTCTTGCGCGAGAGCAAGCATTCTATGGCGGCTTTGGTGTTGATAAGCAAGCACTTTTTGTCGCACGAACTCGCTTTCTAAGAGATGAAGGAGGTATAGAGCTTTTCGAGGCGTTTATGCCAAGGCGTACAGCCTTGCTGGACGATCCGGTGCAGCTTGCGGAATATGACGCGCAGTTCGATAAGATGTTGAACCATGTGTCTAACAGCCGAACCAGTAGAAGCGGTGGTATTCCAGCCAGTGAACTCGATGCGTCTCTTCGCGTGTTGATTGCTGCAGATGCTGCAGAGGCGTTTGGTCATTCACCGCGGCTGATCGACATGGTCATCAGCGATCTGGACAGGGGCTGGAGCGTGGCCAACGACATCCCAGGTAGAGGGGGCCAATATGAATACTGGCAACCCATTTTTAAATCCGTTAAAGGTCACATTACTCTTGGCCTTGGCTCTTGGCTTGGCAGCTTCGCCGATCCGAACGACTCATATGATGTGGTTGCTCACGAGATGGTGCACTCGCTCGATGGTTTTGGTAATAATGGGCTAGACGGTCTTCCAGCGTCTACATCTGCCGAGGATCGGGCTGCCTTTATAAATATTCGCGATGAGCTGTACGACGACTATAACAGCGATACCCCCACTCGTCGATACACTCCGGAGATGGCCTATGCTTTCACGGACAAGTTTGAGTTTTTAGCCCGTTTTTCTGAAATTTTTCTTACAAATACAGCGAGCGCTGAGACGGTTAAAGCAGTATCGCCAGAGCTGTACGGTATTCTCAGTCGCTTTTATGATACTAACTACGAATGATCATATACCAATCGTTTTTCTTCAGTGGCTTGTTGTGCATCACTGGGTGTGCAAAGAGGCGGTTTGTGCCTATCTTACTAGCGGCTGTAACAGCATCAAATGTAGCGGGTTGTTCATCAGATCAAGCAGAGACAAATATGGCGGTAGCTTTTACTGATGTGTATTACATTAGAACAATCACTGAAGCAGGCCCGGTCCATCTAGAAGCGAGTCAGCGATACGGCTCCAATAGAATAGGCGGAGAAACCATCGACCCTCTTCCCATAGCAAATGAAGCGTTCGCATGGCGATTCACTGGAGGGGACATTCTTAACATTGAAAGTCAAAACCGCCTAATTGAACCCACGACAACGCTGGTTGTACGTGCTAATGACGGGATCATGCAAGTCGCAATGGTAGATGATGGTGCTGCCGATCGCGAGCTTTCGAACTGGAGATTAGTACCGCTTGGTAACGGACGTTGTCATCTCATTAATGAAAGTCTGGGTAGTGACTTGGCCTTGACTATCACTGACGGTTTTGTAATAGCGAATGATATTGAGCGATATTCTGTTGAAATGCTTGGTATCGATGATGCACTCAATCAACAATGGACAATCGTTAGGGTTGGGAACCCACCCGGCGATTATGCGCAGTTTTGTGGCGAGGTGCTGGTTCCGGAATAGGGTCTTCATCTGATGAAAGTAATAACGTGCGTTTCGTATGCTATACGACATAGAAGCTTGTGTGGCGGCTTGGTGGTGGTAGGCGGTTTATACTTCCTATACTCTGCGGGCTTAAAGCTATTGATCAGCTCTATTTGGCAAGGGTTTTTACTTGACGTCCAAAGTATGAGGCACCGGCGAACCCTTTAGCTACTCTCACTTCCCAGCGTAAACTTATCATCTCTTTCGGTATGCTCGCATAATGTTGCTGGAGAATAATGAGAATCAACACTCCCGGACAGGTTCTATGGAATACCCCTAGAGGCCAAGGTGTTAACTTTTCCATAGTCGCTCCTGTTGTGTGCCACATTGCCGAAATGCTCAAGACGCATAACTACCCTTTGCGTATACCCATCAGAGATCAATGGCACAGGAAAAATCAAATTAAAAATGGTGAGAAGCAACTGTGGGTTATGGACCCAGATGGTTATCTTTTACGCTTAATTCAGGATTTGAGGACTAGAAAAGCAGAGGCATGAATTCACTGTTGCACTGGGTCGACAGCGGGTTTTCCATCGGACCCGAGATGGTCACAATTTCCAAATGTCAGATGGTTCTGGTGCTACCCCGCAACAGGTCAGTTTATATGTGGGCAGTTTCTGATCGCTATGACATTTCACCGCATAAAGACTGACGCAACAGCGCCCGAATCTCATCGGCTGAGTCGTGAGTGCCTAGCAGAAAATGCAGCTTGGCAAACGTGGCCTCGGGTGTCATGTCGGCCACAGGTACCACGCCTATTCGATCCAGCGCAGCGCCGGTGGCATAGGTGCCTTGTTCCACCGCACCGGTGGGGCATTGGCTGGTATTGACAACAACAATGCCGCGTTTGACCGCATCGGCCAGCACCGCCATCAGTTCGGCATTGGCGTCAGCAATATTGCCCACGCCATAGCTTTCCAGAATCAGGCCGCGTCGGGCCGGGCTGTGCAGAACCGCGGCTGCCAGTTCGGCTGAGATGCCCGGATAGATCGGCAGCACGGCCACCGCTTCGGGTTCGAAGCTGGGGACATTGAAGTCCTGCGCTGAGGCGGGCAACCAGCGCTCGGTGTAGAGCTTGACGCGAATGCCGACATCGGCCAGGTAGGGGCAGTTGGGTGAATCAAAGGCGTTGAAGGTATTGCTGCGCAGCTTGCGACTGCGATTACCCCGCATCAGCAGGCGATCAAAATAGATGCAGACCTCGTGCAGTGAGGGTTCGCCTGCGAGCATGATGGCGGTGCGCACATTGTCCAAGGCATCGCTGCGCGGCTCGATCAGGGGGATCTGTGAGCCTGTGAGGATGACCGGCTTGTCGGTGCCCTTGAGCATGAATGACAGGGCGGAAGCAGTCCAGGCCATGGTATCGGTGCCGTGCAGAATGACAAAGCCTGCGTAATCATCCCAGCGCGCCAGCAGGGTATTGGCAATGTCGACCCAGTTGGCAGGCTGCAGGTTGGCGCTGTCTATCAAGGCATCCAGTTCGATGATGTCGAAGGCCGGCATGCCAGCGGTATTGCTGTTATGCAGTGATTGCAATAGCAACTGGCCGAAGCCTGTCATTGTTCGATGTCCGTCCGAGGACTGACTCATGCCAATGGTGCCGCCGGTATGTAGTACCAGAATAGTAGGGCTTGCCGAATCCTGATTATCGAATGTCGTCATGGCGTGGTGGTCTGTCGAGTGTTGCAAGGAGCTGGTTGCCGATTGTATCGCTATTGCGAAGCAGACAGACTGGCGATTCGGGTGTCTGCTCCCTGTGCATAGCGGGCTTGATCCACGGCGATCTTTTGCCGAAACAACCATGCTAGAAGGCTGGATTGATGTGCATGAAGCGAGTATTCTTGGCATGTTCTGTTGCGCCCTTTTCTCAGGCATTGTGTCTGAGCCGGGTACAACACGGCATGAGGAAATTCGGGTGAGTGGGAAGGATTCTGTTGTCGGCACGGCTCCAACGATGCGCACTGTGGTCGCTCTGGGTTGGCCTCTGGCCATGAATGCTCTGTTGCTGCAGGCTACCTTGATAATCGATACCATTCTGGTCACGCCTCTGGGAGAGGCATCATTGGCGGCCATGGGACTGGCAGCCAGCCTGGCGGGACTGCTGGTCGGTATTCTGTTCGCCTTCTCCAATGGCACACAGCTGATCGTGGCCCAGGCGGTAGGAGCACAGCAATTCAAGGCTATCAGTAGTGGGTTCTGGTCAGGCTTGCTGATCAACCTGTCACTGGCCGTCGTCGGGGTCTGTCTCATTCTGACGGGTGGGCCTGCACTGTTGAACAAGCTGGCTGAAGTGCCGAGCATTGGAGTTGAGGCCTTCGAGTATTTACAGGTTTTCTGCGGTGTCATTCTGGGCCTGGCCATCGTGCAGAACATCACGGTCTTCTTTAATGCTCGCGGTAAAAGTCGTATTCCCTTCTACAGCAACTTGCTGGAGCTGCCCGTGAATGCAGGGCTGAGTCTGGTGCTGATTCATGGTCTACTGGGTTTTCCTGCGATGGGTCTGGCAGGTGCCGCCATCGGCAGCCTGGTGGCGGTGTGCATACGCGCCTTGTTTCTGGCCTTTCACCTATGGCGAGTGCCGCAAGCTGAGACGGCGATTCCGACGCGATCCTGCAGGGACATGCTTGGCAATATCAAACGCCATCTGTCACTGGCATGGCCCATTGCCGGCTCCTTTATCAGCATGACCTTTGCCATGAGCATTTGCATGATGTTGTATTCGCGCTTGGGGATCAATCAGTTTGCGGCGCTGACACTGGTATTTCCGTGGATCAGGATCGGTGGTCTGATCGTCACCTCCTGGGCGCAGGCGATGGGAATATTTGTGGGGCAGATGCTGGGGCGTAATGATACGCAGGCGTTGGACAGCTTTGTCAGTCAGGCCTGGCGCTTTGCTTTTTATCTAAGCCTGCTGGTGGCATCACTGTATCTGCTGATGATATTCAGCTTCCAGTGGTTGTATCCGGATCTGCAGCCGGAAACCCGGCGATACCTGTTGCAGTTTCTACCGGTATTACTGGTGCTGCCTTTGATTCGCAGCTCCAATACCATTTGCGGTAATCTGATGCGAGCCGGCGGCGATGCGGCCTATTCGATGAATATCCATCTGAGTGCTCAGTGGCTGGTGACGGTGCCACTGACCGCGGTGCTGGTCCTGTATTTCTCAGTACCTGTGTTCTGGATATTCTCGGTCGTCTTGCTGGAAGAGACGATCAAGGCGTGGCCGTTCCACCGGCGAATATTCAGTGGCCGGTGGAAGCGACAATTGGCATAAGGGGTCTGGTGTGACAGAGACTGGCTGAATTATTATTACTAAAAGATCCCTACGCGGAGCGCAGGGGCTTGAGTCGGCCCCATAGGGGCCCGGTATGCCTGGCCGTCAGAGACGACCAGGAAGCCAACCCCCCAGCATTTACATAACTACAGCCCGAGCTGGCGCTGCTCTATTTGTTGATCCTTCTTATCTTGATACCGAACATAAGCCTGGATCTTTTCCAGATCCAAACCCACCGTGTCAACGCAGTACCCCTTTGTCCAGAAGTGATTGCCCCAATACGGCTTTGTCCGTAACTCTTTGAAACGCTGGAGAACTCGTATTGCCGTCCTCCCCTTCACCATTCCGACATAATCCGATACCGACAGCTTCGGCGGTATCGACACGATCAAGTGAACGTGGTCGATCTGCACGTTCAACTCCACCACTTCGCACTTCTTCTGCTCCGAAAAAGCCCTAATACAACTGGATACTTCTTGTTTCACCGAACCGGCAAGAACCCGGTACCGATACTTGGGTGTCCAAACCACATGATATTGGCAGTGCCATATCGTGTGTGATAGCTTCTTAAAACGACTCATTGGTATTCCTCGAATGAGGCTATGGGGATAGCTCACGAGAGGTTTACCATTGAGTCGGACTATCGGCAAAGCCTCAGCCCTCTGACCACGTCCGGAGGACGTGGGTTTCTACGATACGACTAAAAATCGCCAAAATCGCAGTAGAGATCGGCTCCTAATGTCCTTACCAGATATTCATCCAGTATCAGCCCATTCTCTGTGTTTGTTACTTTCCAGAATTGATCCTCAGCAGCCTTGGCAATGGTTGTCGTACCTGAGGAAGCTGTATGGCTGTAATTCAAGGTCCCCGAGATTGCTTCGCATTTGGAAGAGCTGTCTATTACGGCACCATCAAGCGTGTAAGACAGGTTCATTGTTCCGTCATAACCACCATAGCCACGGCTCTGACTTTCGATGACCGCTGTTTGCTGGCGGTAGCCAGTATCAAGCAACGAACTTTCTATGGTAAAGGTTGTGTTTGTAGTGAGGCCCGCGCTATCGTCAGACCATTCATCCGTTCCCGACCATTTGATGGAGTTTCCTGTGTTTGTTCGCGTTGCAACTTGATTTTCGACGTGAACATTGGCAAGTTCCTGCCTTTCATAGGTATCAGAGTAACTACCTGTGCCTGAGGCATCTATGTCGATGCGAATCGCTTGAGTTATTCCAACGTATCCCAGTTCTTCTGTAGGGGCTTGGTAGAAATCACTTTCTTCGTTGTAAGGTCGCTCTTTGGGCAGGATGGATTCGTAATATCCTGATATGTAATTCAAAGCTTCAAAGGCTTCAGAGATATTATCGTCATGGTACTTATCCCGCACCTCAAGCTCTACACCCTCTGTATTTGGAGTGTTGTCTACAGTGCCGTCTGTAGTGCCGACCGTAGCGTCGTCTATAGTCCCAGTCGTATCATTACCCGATGCACCCTCAGTCTCGGTGCTCGTTCCATCTGGCAGAGACTCTGTATTGGAATTATCGGAGCTGGAACAGCCTGAGGCAAGGACCGCACTGAACATCAGTGTGATCGCGAATTTATTGAATTTGGAGGTCAGTGAAGTCATTAGTATTTTCCTTAAGACTGTTCACAAAATAGTGCCTGATCACTATGCAAGAGCGGGTGATCGGGCGCGATTCTATAGAGGAAAAATGGACTCCGTTGCTTTATTTTTACTGCTTGTCGGGTATTTATACCCACTAGGGTGCTTACTTGTGAATCAAGAATCCTGCTGCCGTTTCAGTCGATAGGACTAGCGACAGCAGGACAGTTCAACAAGTACCTATGCGCCTAATTCAAATCAAACAGAAAGCCTTCCGGGACGGCATAGTAACTATCATTGTCGATGATGTCGTTCTTGCCGATGACGAATGCTTCGCCGTTATCCATGTTGACTCCAGAGCCGAATTCGGTGATGCCCTCGGGCGCAATCAGGCGGGTCTTTGCTCCCCAGATGCCCAATGAGTTCTGTTCGTAGACGTAAACCTGCCCGGAGTCTTTCACCAGACCGTGAGCATAGTCATAGCCTGCCAGCAATAAACCCTCTTCAATCTTCATGGTTGGCGCAACGGCACCTCGATACCAGATACTGAATCCTGTGAGTTCCGTCACCTCAGACCAGATCCCGTCATCATCCAGCTCGTAAATGGCAATATTACCGCTCGCCAGACTGATGGCAATGGTATCTCCATCAATAGCAACAGACGATGCTGTGAGGTACTCGGCAGCCGCTCCTGCTGGTATCAGTTCCTGCTCAAGTTCCCAGTTGCCAGCAACCTTGCGGTACAAGAATGCGCCACCAGAGCGATTTCCATTCTGCTCAAAAGTGTTCGTTCCTGCCAGCAGGCGATCGTTGTCCAGAGTGAGACGTCCCTGAAAAAATTCTGTTTGTCCGTCCGCATGGGGTATCTGCTGTGCAAGCTCCCACTGACCACTCGACACATTACGTTCGAACAGATCGATACCGGTAGACCGGGAAATGGCCAAGGTGTCACCATCAATGACAAAACCATCACGATCCACATACGTAGCTCCCTTTATACGTTGCGTTTCATTCCAGATACCTGAACTGTCACGTGTGTAGACATAAAGCATATAGATCAGGAAACTGTCCTCATCGACGTCAGTGCCACGAACCATCAGCGTATCGCCGGACATGGCGATGGCTGAACCGAAACTTTCGCCGTAAATGTCCCCCTCTGGGTTCAGCTGTTGAGTGACTTGCCAGTCTCCTGCACTCGTATCGCGAGTCAGAATATAAACTGCAGGATCCTCTTGATCAGCTCCGATGACCGCGGTGTTTCCTTCAAAGGCGGAGCCTGGCTCATAGCTTGCTGTCGCAGACGGATTGTCTGGCAAGAGTGTCTGTTGCGCTTGTTGCACATTGAGTGTGCTGGATGGAGAACGATCTCCATCAGCATCCACGGCTACGAACTCATACCAGTAGAACACCCCTTGTGTTCGAGTGTCGTCGTAGTAACTGGTGCCATTAGTGCTGCCGATAAACTCACCATCACGCCAGATTTCAGTCAACGTCACGCGTTCACTGGCGTCAGGGCGGTCCCAGAACAATTCAGCCGCTGAATAATAGAGTTCGATGGAGGCGTTGGCCGGACTGGAAGGCAGCGTATCATCCGGATCGGGACCGTTGCCGGGATCGATACTCACGTCCACAGTCAATCCCTCAAACCGGACACCGGTGGTGAGATTGATAACATTATAAGTTCCAGCGGGAACGTTACAGGAGAGACCTCCTTCACAAAGCGATGAGTAACTGCTGGCATCCTGCACCTGATACCAACCATCGTCTGGCCAGCTGATCGTATTGCCTTGTACAGTTGGTACAAGGGGGAGCGTGGAATCAGATTCACTGACTGTCACACCTTCGAAACGCTCGCCGGTCGTGTGGTTGATGACGATATAGGTGCCGGGGTCTACTTCGCAACTACCCCCACCTTCACAAAGTGAAGCGTAAGTCGATGTATCCTGCACCTGGTACCAGCCATCGTCAGGCCAGCTGATCTGCTGGCCTGTCACGGTGGGCGAGGCGAGCGCTATTGAAGCGTGGGTGAGGCCGACAATGAAAATCGGCAATAAAGAATGGGATAGATGCATGAACGCGCCCTGTTTACCTTGGTGAGTCGAACTGCTCGACGGCGAAGGCGGTAAGTAGATGTTTTCACCGCTCTCATTGGCTTTCGACACCAGAGTAAGGCCTGACTGAAAGTTCAGTCAACGGCACCCCATGGGTTTTAATACCTGTTTTAATCGCAAATAACGCTACAGCCACTTATCAAGCTTGGATATCTTCATGAATATATATCTGGGGACGCAGTGGCCAACTCCCTCCAAGAAATCCCTAACAGCTATCACCCAGATCCGACACTTGGCTGAAGCCAACCTTGGTGGCGGTTACACTGACTCTGTCAAAAGTACTGCCATCGTTGTCGAGATCGGCATCGTCATTGAATTCAATGGTCAGAGTATTGCCGGAGAGGGTTAGCTCGGCCTCGTTGAATTGGAATATGCCGTCCATGAAAATGAGATCTTTAATCGGCTCCTTGGTTACTTCGCCGCGTGATGGGGTTATCGGCACGCAATTGCTGATATCGTCGAAGTCGTAGAAGGAGGCCGGAGAAATGACATCCGAGCCGGGGGTCTCGATAATCAGAAATGCCTCGTCTCCGAGCTGGCCGTTCCAATCATCCTGCAAATCGTAGAAGCCGGTAAAGGGGGCCAGCAGTGCGATGGCGGCAGGTGAATCATCGACATCTCCGGCGGCACCACCACCCGTGGAACTGTCACAGGCCGACAGCAGCAACAGGGCGCCGGCCATCGTTGGCAGGAGCGGGTTAATCTTGAGGGCTGTGGTTAACATGGGTATACCTGTACGTATGTGTTGGTCTTTCAGGTGAAACACCCGCTAATCTCGGTTCCGAGGTTTAGCGCTCCGCGCAGGGTGAGTTGAGGAAATACAGCAGGAAGATACGACAGTGAACGTGAACGCCGGCTGAATGCGACAGGAATCATGACCTATCGAAAAGCCGCCCACTCCGGTTCATTGTTGAAAACAAAATCATAATATTCCCTACCTTGCAATTGAGAGGCCGAAGCGTGATCCACGACCACTTTGCAATGAGGGTGCAGTTGCAGGGCCGAGGCACTCACCATGGAGGTGATGGGCCCTTCAACCGCTTGCGCGATGATGGCCGCCTTGGCCTCGCCGGTGGCCAGCAGGATGATTTCGCGTGCCTCCAGAATAGTGCCAACCCCCATCGTCAGGGCTCTTTTGGGGACTTGCTCCGGGTCGCCACCAAACATGGCAGCGTTTTGTCGACGGGTTGTGGGGGTCAGGCATTTGTCACGGGTCCGGGACATGATGGCTGACAAGGGTTCGTTGAAACCGATATGACCGGCCTCGCCGATGCCCAGCAATTGCAGATCAATACCGCCGGCGTTACGGATCAGCTCTTCATAGTCTTTGGCTGCCTGTTGCAGGTCCTCGGCATCGCCTTCGGGCACATGCGTGTTATCTGACCAGAAATCTGAATGGGAGAAGAAATGCTGCTGCATGTAATGCCGGTAGGATTGCGGATCATCGGGGGCCAGGCCGATGTATTCATCCAGGTTGAAGCTGGTGCAGTGCTCGAATGAGACCTCGCGCCGCAACAGGCTGGCATACACCTGTTCCATGGTGCGACCGGTGGCAAGCCCCAGAACCGAGGCGGGGCAGCTGGCGATTCGATTCTGAATCAATTGCGCAACCAGCTCCACGGCGGCAGTGGCATCGGGCCGGATGATGACTTCCATTACTGTGAGATTCGCAGATCGTCAGCATCGAACAGATGGCATTTTTCAGGGGCTATGCCCAGCGTGCAACTGTCACCGGGTCTGAACAGATGCTCGCCATCCAGTTTGGCGACCATGGGCTGACCACTGGTCAGCGTCAGGTGCACAAAGGCCTCTCCACCCAGGTGTTCAAACACCTGGACCGTGCCTTGAAAGGCACCGTTTTCATCAACCTGCAGGTGTTCGGGTCGGGCACCGAGTGTGAGTTTGCCGTTATTCTGTGAGCTCTGACAGACGACACGCTGGTCCAGCAAGATCTGGCCATTCAGGCAGTCGACCTCCAGAAAATTCATGGCGGGTGAGCCGATGAAGCCTGCCACGAACCGATTGGCTGGCGTCCGGTAAAGCTCCAGCGGTGTACCGATTTGTTCAACCCGGCCTGCGCGAAACACGACGATACGATCTGCCAGCGTCATGGCCTCTACCTGGTCATGTGTGACGTAGATCATGGTGTTCTTGAGGCGTTGATGTAGCTTGAGTATCTCGACACGCATATGCACCCGCAGAGCCGCATCCAGATTTGACAGCGGTTCATCGAACAGGAAAACCTTTGGTTCGCGCACGATGGCACGACCAATGGCCACTCGCTGACGCTGACCACCGGAGAGTTCGCGGGGCTTGCGAGTCATCATGTCCTGCAGGCCGAGAATGTCAGCGGCGATGTTAACGCGGCGCTCGATCTCGTTTTTTTCAACCTTGTCGTGCTTGAGTGAAAAGCCCAGGTTGCCGCGCACATCCTTGTGAGGATAAAGCGCGTAGGATTGGAACACCATGGCAATGCCGCGATTTGACGGTGGCTGGTAATCCACACGCTGACCATCGATATGGATTTCCCCCTGACTCAGGGTTTCCAGGCCTGCGATCATGCGCAGCAAGGTGGATTTTCCGCAGCCACTGGGGCCGACGAAAACCACGAGTTCGCCATCGTCCACCGACAGGTTCATGTCGTGGATGACCTGCGTTTTGCCGAAGAATTTCTCGACTCCCTTGAGTTCAAGCGTTGCCATCAGCCTTTCACTGCTCCTGAAGTAATGCCGCGAATCAACTGGCGCGAAAAGATCACATACATGACGAGTACCGGCAGAATGGCCACTGACAGGGCCGCGAGTACGGCTCCCCAGTTGACGGTGTATTGCCCGATGAATTGTTGAACGCCCAGTGTCACGGTGCGCGTCTCCTCTCCAGGGGAAAGAATCAGCGGGAACCACAGATCGTTCCAGATGGGAATCATGGAAAAAACTGCAACGGTGGCAATGACTGGCCGAACCAGCGGGATCACGACTTCCAGAAAGATCCGGTATTCGGAGAGTCCGTCGATGCGTGCACTGTCCTTGATTTCGCGAGATACGGAACGCAGGAACTCGGAGAAAATGAAGATGGCGATTGGCAAGCCTTGCGCGGTATAAACCAGAATCAGGGCGGTGAGCGTGTTGGCCAGTCCCAGCTCGACGATGAGATTCAGCAGCGCCACGGTACCCAGTCGAATGGGCACCATGATGCCCAGAATCAGATAGATGCTGATGAGGCTGTTACCGCGAAACTCGTACTCTGATACGGCGTGCGCCGCCATGGCGCCAAACAGCAGTATGAGAAACAGCGAGACGCAGGTGACCGTCAGACTGTTGCCGAAATACATCGGAAAATCGCTGTTTGTCAGTACGCTTTCATAGCCTTTGAACGAGAAGGCATCCCCGGTGGGCAGTCCCAGAGGATCTCTGAATATGGCCTTGCGAGACTTGAGGCTGTTGATGACGATCAAGACCAGCGGGAACAGGGCCAGTGCCGTCCACAACAACAGGACGGTGTGGATACCGGCGCTGCCGATTGCATTGCGAGTGCGGCTCATGAATCGTACCGTTGCAGTTTGCGCTGGACACCGAACAGGTAGAAGCCCACGCCGATCAGAATAATGAAGAACAGTGCGGAGGCGACTGTGGCTCCCATATGTTCATCTCCCAGTTGCGCCTGAAAGCCGAAAAAGCTGCGGAACAGGAAAGTGCCCATGACATCGGTGGAGAAATTAGGGCCTGCCAGACCACCTTGCAGCGTATAAATGATGTCGAAGCTGGCAGTGAAGTTGCCGATATAGGTCAGGATACCCACCAAGCCCAGTGTGGGCAGGATCAAGGGTAGTTTGACCTTCCAGAATATCCACCAGCCGTTCAGACCATCGATGCGTGCAGCCTCGATGGTCTCTTCGGGAATGTTCAGCAGGGCGGCGTAGAACAACATCAGCGGAATGCCGACGTATTGCCAGATAGAGATGAGAGTGACGGTGAGCAGGGCGCTGCTCTCCAGCCCCAACCAGGGTTGGAACCAGTGTCCGATACCCAGTGCCTGCATGGCTGAGGAGGTGACGCCCCAGGTGGGTGAGAGCATCAATTGCCAGATGAATCCCACCACCACCACCGATAGCAGGGTGGGCAGGAAGAATACCGTGCGATAGATGGCGGCACCCTTCAGGGTGGGAATGCTCAGTAGCGCGGCCAGTGTCAGTGCAATCGGATTCTGGATCAGCATGTGCAGCAGGAACAACAGGACATTGTTCTTGAAGGCATTCCAGAACTGCTCAGCCCAGTACGGTTCGCCAAGTAGTTTTGTGTAGTTGGCAAGACCGATGAATTTGTCTGCCCCATCGGCGCTTACGTACAGTGAAAGACGCAGCGATTCGATGATGGGGTAGATGGCAAAGACGGTGTAGATCAGCGTGGCCGGTGCCAGAAAAACGAAGATGTACCAGCGCTTTGCAGCCTTGTGGGTGGCGACAGGTTTTGAGGTCGGGTTCACTGGTCAGATACTCCCGTCAGCGGACTTGAGAATCTCCATAGACCTGGGCTTGTGTGACTGAATCGCTGGAGTTGCATGAATGTTGAGATCGGGTTTTCAGAATGCAAAAGCGGGTGCGTCAACGTCGTATCGTAGCGTTGACGCACCGGTTGCAACTCAGAACTCAGGGCTTGTACCAGCCATCGATATTGGCTTGAGCATCGGCCGCGGCGGCTTCTGGTGTCATGCTGCCGTTGATGACGTTCGCTGTCAGCGTCCACAGGTGATTGCCCAGCGCAGGTTCGCCGCGAGACAGTATCTGGTGAGCCACACGGATAGTCGGTTCACATTGCTCACGCATGGCAATGAACTC
This sequence comes from Granulosicoccus antarcticus IMCC3135, assembly GCF_002215215.1. Classification (NCBI taxonomy): domain Bacteria; kingdom Pseudomonadati; phylum Pseudomonadota; class Gammaproteobacteria; order Chromatiales; family Granulosicoccaceae; genus Granulosicoccus; species Granulosicoccus antarcticus. Next base: position 277,328 of record NZ_CP018632.1, read on the forward strand.
CTTGGCCAGATCGTTCTCTACCGTGATCTCGTGAGTGCCCAGTGAAAAGAAACCCGGTGCCGCATTGGTCAGCAGTGCCGCAAATTCGGCCCCCGTTGTCCATTCAAGGAAGGTTCTGGCCGCTTCTTGGTTCTTGCTGGCTGCATTCATGCCGATGCCAATGTCAGTGTGATCACTGATATAGCATTTGCTGTCAGCATCCTTGGCAGGTGGCGCAAATGCGCCCAATTCAAATTCAGCAAACTCCTGAAAGCCTGTGATCTCCCACGATCCCGTGGGATAGATGGCGGCACGACCCAGCGTGAACAGGTTCTGGCTGTCGGTATAGGATTGAGCCTGATAGCCGTTACCCAGATACGGAATCCACTTTTCCATCTGGCGAAAGCCTTCGACGAAAGGCTCGTCAGTGAACTTGGCCTCGCCCTTGAGCAGAGCCAGTCGACCTTCTTCGCCTGCCCAGTAGGTTGGGCCAATATTGGTGTAGCCCATGGTGGCCGCTTCCCATTGGTCTTTCGTACCCATGGCCATGGGTATGTAGCTACCCTCATCTTTGATCTTGTCGAGTGCTGCATAGAATTCGGCTTCGGTCTTTGGAACCTCGATTCCCAACTCTGCAAAGGCGTCCTTGTTGTACATGAAGCCATGGATGACCGAGGCCATGGGAACACAGAAAGTTGCATCGCCTGCATCAGTGGACCAGGCGCTTTTGGCAACGTCAGAAAAATTCTCGAGGCCTGGCAGATCTTTGATATCAGCCAGATCACCGGCATCGTACATAGCCAATGCGTTGTCAAACGGGCGGCAGGTTATGATGTCACCTGCGGTACCGCCCGCCAGGCGTGCGTTCAAGGCGGCGTTGTATTCAGTGGCGGTGGTGGGTTTGAACTGCACCTCGATGTCCGGGTGTTCCGATTCGAATGCGGGCAGAATCTTTTCATCCCAGATAGCCTGATCTTCAGCCCGCCAGCTCTCGATGGAGATAACGGTCTTGTCGGCCAGGGCGATGCCTGACAGACTGATACCGACAATCATTGCTGCCGTGTTGAGTGCGAATGCGCGCATGGAGTTCTCCTTTATCATTGGTTCCTGCCAAACAGTCACTGGATACTATCGCCTTTGTGATCGTGCGTAAAATCAAACTTCGAATGGCTTAATCTGTTCTCTTCGTTTTCACGACAACACAGGATCGATGGCATGGCGGTGATCATGACGGTAGACGGCGGCGGCAGCCGCTGTCGTCTGGCAGCGTTTGATGAGGCAGGTGGGGAGCTTGCGCGGATAACGGTGAACGAACATGCCAGCTTGTCGCTAGGTGTCACGCAGGCCTGGCAGCACGTGGAGCAAGGCATGGTTCAAATGCGGCAGGTGTTGCAGTTGGCTGCTGACTGGTTGCCGGACAAGCTGGTTCTGGGATTGGCAGGTTCGCTGCAGGAGAGTCGGCGGCGCGAGTTTCTGTCTCTGATGCCCGGCAGTCTGGACTGCACACTGGTAACCGACGGTCATGCGCAATTGATGGGTGCCAGTGGTGGTCGGCCCGGAGTCTGTCTGGCCATCGGTACCGGCAGTGTGTTGCATTGGCTGGATGATCAGGGCAAGCCGGGCATGGTGGGTGGCTGGGGTTTTCCGGCAGGTGATGAAGCTTCAGGCGCCTGGTTTGGTTTACGACTGGTGCAGTGCTATCTCTGGCATTTTGATGGCAAGCGCCATGAAAGCACGCTCATGAAAGTCGCCGAGGAGCGCATCGGCAACAACATCTCCTCCATCCAGCAATGGAGCACACAATGTCGATCAGGTGAGCTGGCAACGTTGGCACCGCTGGTTTTCGAACATGCTGCACAGGGTGATGAACTGGCCTTGTCGATCCTGCAAGAGGCCGCCGAGCATGCTTTGTCGCTGGTGAGTCTGGCACCTGAAAACTTGCCGGTCTATATCGTCGGAGGCGTGGGGGAGCAGCTGCGCGAGTTGCTGGTTGAACGTCTGGGGTCGCGGGTGGCAGCGGCACAGGGTGATGCCTTGAGGGGACTGTGGCAATTGTCACGAATCAGTGAGAAGGGAGAAACAACATGAGGGCAACAGAAACACTTGGCCGCTGGTTGCGTTCCGATGGCTGGTTTGATGGGGTGTGTCTGCACGACAGAATGGTCAGCGGATTTCGTCCGGATGCGGCCGGTGCCAAGGGGCCTCTTTTCATTCCTGCGCCACTGGACTTGCATGTGCATGGCGGCGGTGGGGCTGATGTAATGCAAGGCGACGAGGCTCTACGCACCGTACTGCACACGCATGCCCGGCATGGCACAGCAGGATTGCTGGCAACTTCGGTCACGGCACCCTTGGAGGCTATTGATGACTTCCTGGCGAGCGTGGCTCGTGTGGCAAAGCAGCTTGAGCTATCCACCCGTGACAGTCAGGCGGGGGATGAATCACTAACACTGAGCGGCGCCCGTTTGCTTGGAGTGCATCTGGAAGGGCCTTTCATCAGTCCCGACAAACTGGGCGCACAACCGAATTTTCCAGCACCACTGGATCTTGCAAAGCTGGAAACCTGGTTCAAGACGGGGCTGGTCAAGGTCATAACCTACGCCCCCGAACTGGATCCGGGCACGCAAGTGCCCGGGCTATGTCAGCGTTACGGGGTCAGGGCACAGATTGGTCATACCTTGTGCAGCTGGGCTCAGGCTGCACAGGCCATGGCGGCAGGGGCTGGCGTTACTCATCTATACAATGCCATGAGTCCGGTTCTGCATCGCGGGGGTGGTGCTGCCGTTGCAGCGCTTGCCTATGCCACACATGCGGAAGTCATTACTGATGGCATCCATGTGGACAAGGCGGCATTTGATGCTGCCAGACGCTCTATAGACGGTCTTTACAGTATTACCGATGCGACCGCCGCCGCCGGCATGCCCGACGGTGAGTACCAGCTGGGTTCCCTGACCATCAGCAAGACCGGTCATCGTGTCGAACTGCCCGATGGTACTTTGGCTGGCAGTTGTCTGACTCAGCAGCGTTCTGTTCAGGTGCTGCGTGGCTGGGGTCTGAGTTGGGCAGAGATTGCCGGCTTGAGCAGCACGGTGCCAGCGCAGTGGTTACAGCGCACAGACTATGGCCTCATTGCGCCTGAGGCGCATGCCAGTTGGCTTGAAATCAATAACGATGAGCCGGATGCCCTCTGGCTCAATGGAATTCGGCATACCCTGGAGACATTGCCATGAACCTTGCGCCCACTGAAAGTATTGATTCTGCTTCGAAGGATCTTGATCTGAAATCCAACGTCCAGATTCTCGATGCTCTGCTCGACAGTCAACAGCGTGCCGTTGATGCTGTTCGTCAGGTCAGAGACTCGCTGGATGTTGCCGTCGTCTCGGCGACACATCGTCTGCAGAGCGGGCATGGGCGGTTGATTCTTGCTGGTGCTGGCGCCTCAGGCCGATTGGCGGTTCAGGATGGTGCAGAGATGTGGCCCACCTACGGCTGGCCGCATGAGCGTTTGCTGCTGTGCATGGCAGGTGGCAGTGAGGCTTTGTTGGCCAGTGTTGAGGGTGTTGAAGACGATGCGGATGCAGCCATGGCTGATGTGGCAACAGCCGCCGTTGGTGAGCATGATGTTGTCATCGCTCTGGCAGCCAGTGGCTCGTCGCCCTGGAGCTGTGCCTGGCTGGAGGCATCACGCAAACGCGGTGCGCTGACAATCGGTATGTCTAACAATCCGGATACACGACTGTTACGTGCGGCTGAATGTCCCATCTGGCTGGATAGTGGTGCAGAAGTGCTGGCAGGCTCGACGCGTATGGCTGCCGGAACGGCTCAGAAGATTGCTCTCAATCTTTTCAGCACCAACCTGATGATCCGCATGAACCGGACTTATGGCAATCTGATGGTGGACATGGCTGCCGTCAACAAAAAGCTGGATCAGCGGCGAATCCGTTTGTTACAAGGGGTATTGCCTGATGTTGATGACCAGCGGGCCGCTGTGGCTATTGAAGCGGCTGGCGGTTGGGTAAAGTTGGCAGCGCTGGTTGCATTGGGTGACACGGCAGAGGTCGGTCGGCAACGACTCGATAGTCACCAAGGCTCATTGCGAGCAGCAATGGCGGAGATTAACGCTTAGGGGGAGGCGGCGGCGGGGCATGAAACGGATAGTTACTTGCTTCGCGATCCCTCAAGGGCTTGTATAACTGTTATTCAGCTTGATCAGGAAAGGGACGGAGTAGTCTTTCTGAAGTTTTCCTGGTGCGGTGAAGCATTCAGCAAACCATTCATGGGTTTGCATGCTCCACCGCACTCATTATTCAGGCGGTGGCTTAGTTGGCCAATGCCTGCAGCTTCTCCAGTGTTGGCCCGATGATCGGGTGTACTACTTCGGCTACGCCGGGAATGGCAGTTACTTTCTCGATCAAGGGCTGCAAGGCTGCAATGCCATTGTTGAGAACAGCACTGATAGGACCTTTGGCAGCTTCTGGCAAACGTGTGATGACATCACTCAGGCCACTCAGTGGGGCCGTTGCTGCCTTGATGTCTGGCACGGCCGATGTGGCAGATTCGACGTCTGTAATGCCTGAAAGCGCCTCTGTTGTCGAACCGAACACACCTTCCAGTGCGCTGGTTATCTTGCTCAGATCAACACCTGCAGGCGCGGCATTTTTAGCCGCTTGAAGTGCCTCGGCGCTCACTGTCGTGGCTTGCTCGGTGGCTTGCTCGGTGGCTTGTTCGGTGACTTGGGACGCCGTGTTCTGAGCTGTGGCAACGGCATCGCCTGCGTCGTTGTTGCTCAGATACTGTCTGCCAAACCAGGCTAGTACAACAACGACTGCCAGAGGTATTAACCATTTCATCAGACTGCTACCTGTTGACTGGCAGTGTCGATCAAGGCATCAGTAGCGGCAGGGCTGCTGGTCGAATTCATCAGATAGAATGACATGTGTAACTCCATGGGTTTTGCAACTTCTGGCACCACTAGGATGTAGGGGGCCTTGCGGGTTGTGTCTTTAACGCGAATGATACTACCGGCATCTGCTGGGACGAGGAATATGACTCTGTGAAGTACATAGTTTACAAACCTTTCACAAACTGCCCGGATATAGGTGAATCGTAGCAGTGGTGGGGGTTAGAGCATGAGTAACATATGGCATTTAGCTTTTTTCGGCCATTTCACAGATCAAGCATGAGCCTCTGCTGGTCGATAGGAGATTGGCGAGGCGGCATGATTAGCTGTTTGCTGCCAACTACGCGATATTTAATTGCAAAAACGAAAGGTGCTAATACATGAAGCTGGATAGTGCTGAACCAGAGAGTGAGCTGCAAGAGGGGAGCGATAAGGACCCTATTGTCCGGGCCGCAGTCGAGAAACTGCGGCTAGGTGAGTCTGACACGGGCATGAATGATCACGATATACGGGCTTCGTTGACCATAATCAATGGCTACAGTTCGGCATTGGAATCAAGCTTCCAGGAGCTCAGAGATCTGTATAACGAGACTCTCGAGCAAAAAGACGGATTTACAGACGAAGCACGTAGTGCTCGGCTCATGACATTGGAAGCAGATTGTCGTTTTTGCCTTTCCCGGATGTGCGGTTCTGTGGCCAAACTCAAGGAACGTCTTCAAAGTGAAGGCGTGTGGCAAGTTTCCTCTCAGAATTAGATCGGAGCCCTCATGAATTCTCCAGCACGTGCTGCCGTGGGTAACTTGGTCAATGAACTTGTTCTGGTTGATGATGACAAGCTGACTGTCGAAATAGTGTCCTGGATTGTCAAGAAGAGTTCGTATCAATCGACATTATTCACAAACGCCGATGAAGCCCTGGCGTATTTGAGAATCAACACACCGAAGTTACTGGTGGTTGATTTTTACATGCCACAAATAACAGGTCTTGAATTCATCACAGAATTGCACGCCTGCTCGGATCTTTCACGCACATCGGTGTACCTGTGCTCAGCTGTTTCGCCTTCATTCGAAGACAGCAAGTTACTGGCGTCAATGAACGTGCAAACATTGGAAAAGCAGTTGATATGCGATAGGAAACAGCTAGGCGTATTACTCGAAGAGAAGCTGGAAATCATACCGGCAAAGATTATCTAACGCCCGTGATGCAGCAAGTAGTTCAGTGTCTCTCCATCGTGTCGATAGCTGATCAGGGTTAAGGTTTTCCCTAGCGGCAGGTTACAGATACCGAGACATTAGTTTTATGTTTGATACGCTCCAAGAATTTCTGACAAAAAGTCAGGACAGTCTTAATCAGATGGACCTGGACGTCATCAGCCTGGAGAAGAACGCCCAGGATGATAAAGCCCTGTCCAGCATGTTTGCGATCATTCACTCGGTCAAGGCTGCCGCCAGAGCCCATGGCCTGACTACGATTGAGCTTGTGGCACACGCGGGTGAAGGTTTGCTGGATAGATTGCGCTCCGGCGAGGTTGTGCCGGACAAGGATAAGGTCGGGCTGTTACTTGAACTGGCTGACTCTCTTCGGGAGCTGATGGATCTGGTTGCTACAGCGGAGGCCGAAGAAGGCGACTACAGCGGCCTGATCAAGCGACTTGAAAGCAATGATACCCTCACGGAAGCAGCACCAGTTGTAAGTTCAGATTCGGATGAGCTGGTCGGGGAGCCTGTTGTGCTTGAACTCGACGACGAAATGAAAGAGGTGCTCAAGGATTTTTTGCAGGAAAGCTACGAAAATCTGGACCGCGTGGATAGTGAGCTGATCGAGCTGGAAGGAGAGCCGGACAATCGCGAGCTACTGTCGTCCATATTCCGTTCCATGCATACCATCAAGGGTACTTGCGGTTTTTTCGGTTTTGACAAGCTGGAAAAAGTGACACACGTCGGTGAGAACTTACTGGTCAAGCTGCGCGACGGCAAGTACAGCATGAGCGAAGACATTGCCAATGGCTTGCTGCTGATGGTCGATGCTGTCCGCGACATGCTTGGCGAGATCTCGGAAAATGGTCATGACGGCAGGAAACTCTACGGCGCTCTGATCGAACGATTGAGTGAGCTGAAGGATAATGGCGGCATTGCGAAAGAGGCCGTTGTCGTTGTCAATGATGATATCGAGGTGGGCGCTGGGGCACACGTTTTCAGTGCCGAACCTGAACCTGTAAAACCAGAACCCTCGCAAGCAGCGCCAGTTGCAGCTGTGCCTGCGCCAGCAACCGCAACCACAGAGACAACCCCCGCAGAGCCTTCCCGGGAAAAAAGTGGTGGCATGGTGGTGGAAGCTTCCATCCGTGTGGATGTGCCTGTTCTGGATGCCTTGATGAATCTGGTTGGCGAGCTGGTATTGGCGCGGAATCAAATCGTTGAGTACATCGGATCCCATGAGAACACCCAGATGGTGGCTGCCGCTCAGCGACTCAATCTGATTACCAGCGAGTTGCAGGAAGGCGTGATGCAGACGCGTATGCAGCCGATACACAGTATCTGGGCAAAACTGCCACGGGTTGTGCGGGACTTGTCCCGATCATGCGGTAAACAGATTCGTGTGGAAATGGAAGGCAAGTCCACCGAGCTGGACAAGAGCCTGATTGAGGCCATGAAAGATCCGATCACCCATCTGGTCAGAAATTCGGTAGATCACGGCGTCGAAACTCCTGAGCAGCGTGTTGCCGCTGGCAAGCCTGCTGAAGGCGTATTGCTGTTGCGAGCCTTTCATGAGGGAGGGCAGGTGCACATCGAGATCTCGGATGATGGCGCTGGTATCCCACCTGAACGGATCAGGGACAAGGCGATAGAGAATGGTGTGATAACCGCCGAGCAAGGGGCCAGCATGTCAGATCAGGAGATCTGCAAGCTGATCTTTCTACCAGGGCTGTCTACGGCTGAAAAGGTAACCAATATTTCTGGTCGCGGCGTGGGTATGGATGTCGTCAAGACCAATATCGAGAAAATCAGTGGAACCATCGATCTGGATTCGGTTGTCGGACGAGGCACGACCTTCAAGATAAGGGTTCCCCTGACGCTGGCAATTGTACCGGCGCTTATTGTCACGACGGGTGCGCAGCGGTTTGCGATACCACAGGTCAACCTGATCGAGTTGATCCGGATTGATGAGGAGGCTCAATCGCGCGCCATTGAATATATACATGGTTGTCCGGTGCATCGACTCCGTGGGCAGTTGCTGCCACTGGTGTACTTGCATAAGGAGTTAAGGTTGAAAACCCCTGAGCCAGGGGCATTGAATATCGTGGTGTTACAGGCGGATAAATGTCGCTTTGGACTGGTGGTCGATCAGATCAACGACACACAGGAGATCGTCGTGAAGCCGTTGGCAGAGGCACTCAAGAATATTCCGGTGTTCGCTGGTGCCACCATCATGGGGGACGGTCGTGTGGCGCTGATTCTTGATGCCCTGGGTATTGGTCAACGTGCACGGGTTATGAGTGATAGTCCGAATCGGGCAGCCAATCTGACAACGGGTAATAACTCGGAAAAAACCGGTAAAAGTGAAACTCTGCTGCTGGTGAGTACTTCCAGCAATGGTCGATTGGCGATTCCATTGAATCGGGTAGCACGACTGGAACAGTTTGATACCAAGCAGACGGAAGCCGTGGGTGGTGCCTCGGTTGTGCAGTATCGAGGACAGATTCTGCCGCTTGTGAAGTTATCCGACTTCCTGTTGGAAAGACGCTCCGGACGCGATGGTGAGGTTGCCGATAAAGAGTTGATTCAGGTTGTCGTGTTTGGTGATGAGGGGCGTCAGGTTGGCTTGATTGTGTCAGAAATCATTGATGTGGTTGATGAGGTTCTGACGACGCGTGGCAAGACCAGTCGGGTTGGTGTGCTGGGTACTGCAGCCATTCATGGCCAGGTTACTGAGTTGTTCGATGTATCGGAGTTCATCAAGTCGACTGCCGATCTGATTGTCGAGCTTAGGGAGGCGGTATGAATCAAGTAACTCCACAGAATTATTGTACTTTCTATCTGGATAAATACTATTTCGGAATCGAAGTGGAGCAGGTTCAGGAGATTATCCGTTTTCAGGAGATCACCCCTGTGGCACTGGCACCCGATGTTGTCAAGGGTCTGATCAACTTGCGGGGCCAGATTGTGACGGCCATTGATCTGCGTAGTTTGCTGGAGTTGCCAGAAAGAGCCGAAGGTGAAGTCCCCATGAACATCGTGGTCAGAACACCGCTGGGTGCTTTCAGTTTGCTGGCTGATCGTGTGGGTGATGTGCTTGAGTTATCTGATGATAGTTTCGAGGCACCGCCGGACAATCTGAGCGGCATGGCACGTGAGCTGATTCAGCGAGCCTACAAACTGGACAATACCCTGCTGTTGACCATGGCTATCAAAAAAGTGGTGAGTTCCGAAGTTCTGAATCGACGGCAAAGTGCTGCCTGACAGCTCCATGGGTACTTAAGTGCGATTGGTGAGGTCAGTTGTCAGGATCCGCTGCCGCTAACATTTAATGTGTTTCGCATGAAAATGACGAGGCATAGACGAAAATTTCAGGAATACAGCCATGTCTCAACAGTCTGTACACGCTTTGATAATCGATGATTCCAGGGCCGTGCGAACAATACTCAAACGTATGCTGACGGGTGTGGGCTTTCGTACCTCAGAAGCGGTCAATGGCCTGGAAGGTCTTGAGCTTCTGAAACAGCATGACGACATTACAATCGCACTGGTGGATTGGAACATGCCACTGATGAATGGTTACGATTTTGTCAAAGCGGTACGCGCGGATCCCGCCTACCGCGATCTATGGTTGATGATGGTGACTACGGAGACGGAAATGTCTCGCGTCGTCAAGGCGATGGCCGCTGGTGCCAATGAATACGTCATGAAGCCATTTACCGAAGATGTCATTGTCGACAAACTCAAATTGCTGGGTCTGGTCGCTGCTTGAAATGCAAACCAAGCGTGTATTGGTCGTTGATGATTCAAGCATGTATCAGCGTCTGTTGTCTGATGTCATAAACACACATCCCGAACTTGAAGTCGTGGGAGTGGCTACCAATGGCAAGCAGGCGTTGCAGTTGGTCGAATCCTTGCGTCCCGATGTGGTGACTCTGGATATTCTGATGCCGGAAATGGATGGCATCCAGGCTTTGCTGGAGCTGCGTCGCCAATGGCCAGAAGTCCGAACTATCATGGTCAGCTCGCTGACATCGGAAGGTTCAGACGCGGCACTGGATGCATTGACACTGGGCGCTCATGAATATGCGATGAAACCTGATTCAACAGGCGGCGTTAGCAGTATCCGCTCCATGTTGAGTGATGATTTACTACCGAAGATCGAGGCACTGTGTGGTCTCGCCTCCAATAGCATAAAGCCACAGGCTACTCAATCTGAGATGTACACTGCGCCAAATTCCATGCCGCTGCCTGTCAATTTGAAGCGTTCGGCTGATCATCTCGAACTGGTTGTCATCGGGGTGTCCACCGGCGGGCCTGATGCCTTGACCAAGTTATTGCTGCAGCTTCCGGCTGACTTCGAGGTACCTGTTTGTATTGTGCAGCACATGCCAGCCGAGTTCACAGGCAAACTGGCTGCAAGGTTGAACTCTGCCAGCAAGGTCAGCGTTCGTGAGGCGCAGGCAGGAGACCGACTCGAACCCGGCACTGTATACATCGCTCCCGGTGATTTTCATATGGTGCTGGAAAGAGTGGGCTTGTATGACTTTGTCCGCTTGAACAAGAACCCGCTTGAGAATTCCTGTCGCCCTTCAGTGGATCCACTGTTTCGTTCTGCAGCAGCCATACACGGCGCTCGCTGTCTGGGAGTTGTATTGACCGGCATGGGGCAAGATGGATTCAAGGGCTCGGAGGTACTGTATACCGCCGGAGCCACCATTATTGTCCAGGATGAGGCTAGTAGTGTTGTCTGGGGCATGCCCAGGCTGATTGCCCAGGCCGGTCTGGCCGAAGCGCAGGTGCCGCTGGACAGAATGGCGACTGCGATCCTTGATCGGGTCAGAGCACCGGGTAGGAAGTTCGTACCCAGAGCAACTGCTTTGTCGGACGATAGCAGTGATGTGGAAGCGAATGGACAGCGCGGTTTGCGAGGGCATGGATCATGAACCCGGTAAGCGCCCTGGATTTTGACTATGTACGGGATCTGGTCTATCGGGAGTCGGCAATAGCCATAGATCCTGATATGCAATATCTGGTGGAATCCAGATTAACGTCGCTCATTCGAAAAACCGAATTTTCAGACATACCTGAGCTCGTATCATCACTGCGCAGAAAGCACGATCCAGAAATGGTTTGCCGTGTGGTGGATGCCATGACGACGAACGAGACATCGTTCTTTCGTGATTCTCATCCCTTTGAAACACTGTGCAAGGATGTGTTGCAACGCGTAGCGAAAAGTCATTCAGATACGATACGAATCTGGTGTGCGGCTTGTTCCACCGGACAGGAAGCTTATACGATAGCCATGTCCATTCTCGAGCATTGTCCTGAGCTGATGCCGAGAATTTCCATTCTTGGCACCGATATTTCTGCTGAGGTGGTCGCCAAGGCTCAATCTGGTCAATACAACCGACTGGAAGTCAATCGCGGTCTTCCGATGCAGTATCTGACAAAATATTTTACCCAGCAAGGCCTGGCCTGGGAGGTAAAGCCGATTCTGAAAGAATCGATCCGTTTCGAGCAGATGAATCTGATTGGAAGTTGGGAGCATTTGCCGCAGATGGACATCATCTTCATGCGCAATGTACTCATCTATTTCGATCCGGATGTCAAATCCCGAATGTTGGGTAACACCACTAAGGTGCTGCGATCCGGAGGCTGTCTTTTTCTGGGGTTGTCGGAGACGACACTGAACCTCAACACAAATTATCAGCGCGTGACGACCGATAGCAGTCATTACTACAAGCTTGCTTGAACAGAACGTGGCTCAGCCTGGTGCGGGGAAAGAAATGATATGAAAACATTAAGTGAGGAAGAGCTGGCCGATGCTATCGATGTGGTCTGCATGACCGTATTCGAGATGCCCGTCAGTATCGGTTTGCCGGAGCAAATCGAGGGAGATGAATGCATGGATGCCGGTATTCAGATATCGGGAGCGTGGCATGGTCGTGTTCAGGTGCGGGCCAGTGTGAAGTTCTTGAGCCGTGCGGCATCACATATATTTCTCAAGGATGTCAGCGAAGTTGATCGGCAGGATTGTATCGATATTATTTCCGAGTTCACCAATATGCTGGGGGGGAGCATCAAATGCATGTTGCCCGAATCCTGCAATCTGGGCTTGCCGATGGTTTGCATGCAGGACATCGAGACTAGCCCGGACGTCAAATGGCATTATTTCAATTGCGGTAAGCAGGCGATTGCCGTGGCAATGCTGGAGGCTACTACAGGTCAATCCGCAGCAGCCTGAATGTTACTTGTTTACAGTATTTTACAAAAATTACTTTGAATAAGCTGTTTTAGCAGATTAATGGCCTGCTTTGAAACAGTTAGTCATGTGAAATTTCACACCAGTTGGTTCTCGCATTCTCAGATGGATTAGACTGCATGTCTCGGCGGGCCGGTAACAGGTCGCCTGACTTGAGTGTGTGTCTGTTTCAGCCTGAGCATGGCTGCTCCGGCACGCACACATGAATCGTGCGATGTAAAACACTGGAGTGTGACATGCTGAAAAAATCCTCATTGCTAGGTAAAGAAGCCGGGCGATATCTGTTGATTGCATCCATGACCGGACTGATGGTGGGTTGTGGTGGTGGCAGCAGCAGTGATACGAATCCAGAAGGGACAGACCCAGATCTCATTCCGGGTGCTGAAATCCCGCTCGGAGAGCAGGATTTCGATTTTGATGGCATCTTGAATGCTGATGATGAAGACGCCGATGGCGATGGTCTGAATGATTTCACCGACGACAACTTTGTTGATCTGGACGAAGATGGACTGGATGACTTCTCGTTACTGACAGAAGCTCAGATAGAAGCCGAAACGGTATTGCCTGTGTCAGCGCAGAACCCCTGCGGCAGTCAAGGTGGAACCGATAACAACTCCTCAAACGATGCCTGGAGCGACAATTGCGTCGTGAGACGCTCGACCACCGCAGGCGGTCAGTTTGCCGATAGTCTGTTCTCCGCTGGAATCCAGCGTGTGCTGTACTGCTCAGGTTTTGCCACAGATGCGGACTATGCCGGTGACAACGACTATACGAATTTTGCCGACGGTGAATACGGTCCTGCCAGTGAAGCTGCAATCGAAAGATTTCAAGAGGAAGAGTTACTGGTCGCTGATGGCGTCGTTGGTCGCCAGACTTGGGCACGACTGGATGAGCGAGTTGAGCTGTTGAATCCTGGAGTATTGAATGAGACGCCGGATACATATGGTTTTCGTAACGGTGTTTGTGCCGGTATACCCATGTTTTATCAGGATGTTTCTACATTCGATGGTGGTCTGACGATAGTCGGTGGCCAGTGGACGCTGGCACGCAATCAACCCAATGAGGATGAATCGGTGCCTTTCTCCTATGAAGCGCCATTTAACGAACTTTGAGATACGGCGTGTGGCTTTCCGTTTCAACCGTTGACAGCGCATGTCCAAGTCACTGATGGTTGCGGCCGGCTCCGGTCTGGTTGCTCTTGCAGTCACGCTCTGGCTCTGGCATTCGCCAGGGGCAGAGCGCGGGGTAGTGAATGAAAGCCCTGATGTTGCAAAGGGCCTGGCAAAAGCTGACAGCTCTGCAGTGGAGAACGGTTCACCGTTCTCCACCGTGGCCGAACAAACGATAAATGCGCCGGTAACTGTTACGCCGCAGGCAACGACTGGCGGCACTACTGCCACGGCTCCGCCAGCACTGCCTGCTCTGGATGTTTCGCTGATTGCGCAGACGGCGATGAGCGATGCAGACTATGAAGCTCTGGTCGCACGCCTCAAGACGGATCCGGCATTACTGCTACAGCTTGTAGATGAGTTCCGCCAGGAACAAAATCCTGAGCGGCTTGCTTTGCTGGCACGCTTGCTGGGTGAGGCGGGTGGTGCGGATGTGACGCAGCTGGCCAGTGAGTTGATCTTCTCCGGTAATGATACGTCGCGTGAGCTGGGTTTGCAGATACTGCGACAGGTGCAACCGGGTAATACTGAAGCACGCAGCATTGCTTCGGGTCTGTTGGCAACCGAAGTCGAGCCTAAGGTATTGATGAGCACTCTGACGGTGCTGGCAAGTCCGGGAACTGTTGATGAGGGCAGTCGAGCCTTGCTCGGCGATCAAGTGGCGTTGCTGGCTTCCCACGAAAATGCAGGTGTACGGGGTGTCAGTCTGGATATTCTGTCACGATGGAGTACCGATGGACGAGACACACCTGTGCTGATCAATGCACTGCAGGACCCAGAGCCTCGTGTACGTGAGTCAGCAGCCTATGCTCTGGTCGGACATGAGGATGCCAGCGAGACGGTGATCCAGTCCTTGCTGATTGTTTTGCGAAATGCTGATGAGCAGAAGGCCACACGTCGTGCCGCACTCATGGCTTTGCGCAGCTTTGCTTTGAATGCTGAACTACAGAGCGAGCTGCAAACCGTGGAACGTGAGCTGGATACCGTTATTCGCTGATTGTTGTCCGACAGTTGTCTGCGGTAACGGCTTGGCAGGATAGTTGCTCCACCGAGTATTCAAACTCTGCTTCCTGTCTGACGTTTCATGCCCGCAGCTGACAATCTACTGATTGAGCCTTCAGGCAAACGGCAGGATCAGTTCGTTGAGCGCAGTCATGCGGAGAGTTCAGAAATCAGTGCATGGCTGCAGTGGTTGAGCGAATTGTTGCCGGCGGCGCATTGTATAGCGTTGGTGCGTGTTGACAGTTCGGGTGAGCCACTGGTTATCAGTCGCAATCCGGGTTCATTGCCAGTACCGGATGTGGCCTTGATTCTGGCTGGCCGCGCGTCTCGCACAACCAGCCGGCAGCGCTTGCTGACAGAGGCGCCGGAGGGGCAGATATTGGCCTTGCCGATTCCCGATAGTCGCCATGAAGGTGGTGTGTCCTCGGTACTGCTGCTGATCAGTGATCTGTTGAACAAACAACAGCAAGGTACTTTGCTGGGCCTAGCCAGCTGGGCATTGCGAAGTCTGCTCTGGGTTGAAGGGGCGCCCAAATCGATTCCAGAGTCTCTGTGCAATACTCAGGCGTTGGCAGAGCCGATCCGCGTGCAGGCTCTGCTGGATCAGCTGTCATTACGTTTCGATGGTGCACAATGCACACTTGCCTGGATGAAACAAAGGCGGGGCAAACGATATGAAGCTTGTGTCATTGCAGTTTGCGGACAAAGTCGGGTAGACCCTACCAGTACTGCCGTACGCAAATTGGCGGAGTTCATGGAAGGCCTTTGTCAGGCAGATATGCAAGCTCTGGCACCTGTCTACGAGGCAGGTCCTGGGGTGAGTTCATCCCGGGATGTCGCTTCTTCGGATCCGGTGGAACTACCGGTACGATTTGTTGTGCCGATCAAGGTCCGTCAGCAACTGCTGATGATCTGTATGTTACGGCCGGCAGGTCAAAGGCTGTCAACCAGCGTACGTCTGCAGCTGGCTCAGGAGTTGGTACCGGCCTTTCAGAGTGCCTGGTTGGCACAGGAACTTGATGAGCCAGTTCGCAAGATTGTCTGGCGACGTTTGCTGGCGCGCTATCGTCAGCGAACACACGTAACCGGAATGCGATGGGTACAGGCGTGTCTGCTTCTCATCGTGCTGGGTTTTGTGCTTTATCCGGTAGACAAGCGTGTCAGTGCCGAAGTGCATGTCGAGGCGGCCGAACGGCACGCACTGATAGCGCCTCTGGATGGATTTGTTAAGTCGGTTCAGGCAAGAGCTGGCGATCGGATCGCACAGGGAGATTTGCTGGCAACGCTCGATGCTGACGACCTGCTGAGGCAGGCCGATAAATGGAGCGCGGAAGAGCAGAAAAATCAGCAGGAGTATCTCAGCGCACTGGCCATGCATGATCGGGTCGAACTCAGTTCATTACGCGAAAGCAGGCTGCTGATTCAGACCGAATTGGAACAGGTGCAGGCACAGTTGGCACGTCATGAATTACGTGCACCGATTGCCGGCATCGTACTGAGTGATTCTGTTGAGGATGCTCTGGGCTCGGCTGTCAAGGCTGGCCAGATATTATTCGAAGTCGGTTCTGCCGAGCAGTATCGACTGGCTTTGCAAGTGCCTGAACGACGTATAGGTGAGATATCTTCAGGGCAGAGCGTGGCATTGAGGATGACGGCCGATCCCAAACACCGCAGATACGCTAGCGTGGATATGGTGATACCGATAGCCACGGCGAGCCAGGGGCAGAACACCTTCAAAGTCTACGCCGTACCTGACGAGCAGCAAAGCGTGTTACGTCCGGGAATGAAGGGTATTGGCAAGGTATTGGTGGGGCGTGAATCGCGATTGCGCCAATGGACCGGATCCCTATGGTCGCGTTGCGTCTGGCTGGCCTGGAAATTGGGGCTGAGCAGTTGAATAAGCAGATGACAGGCGAAGGCGAGTACGCAAAGCAGATGTTGCAGTGCAAGCCGCGACTGGCTCATCATCTGCGTGTGCAGGAACAGCTATTTCGAAAGCGAACCTGGAGCGTGCTTCATAACACCGTGTCGGGTCAGTTTGTGCGCGTCGATTGTCGCCTGTGGTCGGCACTGAGGCAGTTACGCGGTGAGCTTTCGCTGGCAGAATGGTTGCAGGCACATGAAGCTGCCTTTGGGAAAGTGGCACTACTTGAGTCGATTGCGCAGTTGCATCGACATGGTTTGTTGAATGGCATGCCTGCTGCAAAAGGGGACAGTCTCAGGGCTTCCAAAGCGGGTGGCTTCAACCCTCTGATGGTCAAGTTGCCATTGCTGAATCCTACGCCTCTTCTTGGCAAGCTTGCCCGGATAAGTAGCCCTGTTAGCGGCAGAATTGCATTACTGACAATCGCTCTGCTGGCCGGTATTGCTGCGGTGATTGCGGTTCTTGACAGCGAACGTCTGATGTTCGATTGGCAGCGAGTGCTGTCCAGGCCTGAGCAGTGGTGGCAATACCTGATTATCTATCCCTGTCTGAAAGGCATGCATGAGCTGGCGCATGGCCTGACGTTGCAGCGTTTGGGCGGTCAGGTCAGGGAAGCTGGAATTTCACTGCTGGTGCTGGTTCCCATTCCCTATGTTGATGCGACAAATGCCTGGTCGCTGGCGCACCGCAAGGATCGATTGCTGGTGACCGGAGCAGGCATGCTCAGTGATATCACCTTGGCCAGCGTTGCACTGTTCTCATGGTATGTGCTGGAGCCAGGGGGCATCACCGATATGGCGTTCTCGATTGTGCTCATGAGTGGCGTTTCCATCTTTGTTTTCAATGCCAATCCACTGCTCAAGTTTGATGGCTATTATCTGCTTGAGGACCTGCTGGATAGCCCGGGCCTGGCGCGTCGCTCCGTTGCCTACTGGCAGTATCTGTTCAAGCGTTATCTGTTTCTGGCTAAAGGCCTGTCTCGCCCGTTCGTAGCCGTGGGTGAGCGACGCTGGTTGTTACCCTACGGTGTAGCGAGTCTGTGTTATCGGGTGGTTCTGTCTATGGTGATCAGTCTGTTTCTGATTCGTCAGTTCCATGAGCTGGGTATGGTGCTTGCCGCCTTTTCCATTATTCCACTGTTCATCAAACCTCTGCCGCGACTGGTTCGCTATCTGTTTCTGTCTGTGCAGTTGGAGCAGGTGCGCCGACGGGCGTTCACAAGGCTTGTATTGCTTTGTCTGTTGGTGGCGGTGCCGGTCATTGCAATCCCCTTGCCATCTTCCACGCGTGCCGAGGGAATTCTCTGGGTTCCGGAGCAGGCTGAAATTTACGCCAGTGAGCAAGGTCAGTTGATACGCTGGTTCGTCGTTAATGGCGAACGCGTGGTTAAGGGGCAGCACTTGATGCAGCTGGCCTCGCCGGAGTTGACAATAGAGCTGCAACGATACGAGTCCTCCATAGCCTTGTTGGAGCTTCAACATGCAGCCTTGCGCAGTGCATCCCCTGAGCTGGCTGCCAAGCGCAAGGTAGAGATCGAGCAGCAGCGAGTCATTGCTGTACGCCTGCAGAAGCGGATCGAGGCACTGAATGTCTATGCCACACATGCCGGTCGCATCGCCTTCGACCAGAACAAGCTGCTGACAGGCCAGCACATCGAACAGGGACAGTTACTACTCTACCTGATAGAAGAAGATGCTCTGGTGGTACGTGCTGTAGTCGACCAACGTCAGCTAGGCAGGGTGGAGAACGGTGTGATCAAAGCGAATGTACGATTAGCGGCTGATATTACAACCTCACTACCGGCGACCCTGTCGCGTCAGGTACCCGCAGCAAATAACCGTTTACCCAGTCTGGCGCTGGCAAACGCAGGATTTGGCGGAATCGATATGGAGTCGCGGCAGGCTGATGCCAAAACACGCGAGCAGATCTTTCATCTGGAATTGACTCTAGCTCCCACAATGGGTGAGCAAGGTCTGGGCGGGCGTGCCTTTATTACTTTGCAGCATCCCGCTGAAACTTTGGGCAAGCGCTGGTGGCGAGGCTCAAGACAGTTGTTTATCAAGCATCTGGGAGCATGACGTGGAACTGTTATATGTAACAGATTTGCTTTCGAGGTGCATTCCTTGCTGCAGTTTTTACAACACCAGGAGTCGGATTTCGAAAATGAATGCATATGCTGCGGCGCCAGGCCTGCAAAGTGCCGGCGGGGGTGGTAGTCGCATTCTCCACAGTTGGAAGTACTGAGCATGTCTGTGCCTGATTCGGTCGTCAAGCAGGGCGTGCGCACGAGTGATAGACGGATCCTGAGCCGTCTGGCTGTGCTTAACCCGATGCACCATATACGCAAGTTAGGTGCGCGGTTTCATATCGCCATGGGTTTGTCCTCCTTTGTCAGTAGCGTGATGCTCATTGCCATGTTCATTGGACTGATACCCAATCAGGAAGCCGTTCTGCAGCAGTCCCGTACCGCGCTGTCCGAAGCGATCGCAACTTTTGGCTCGGTTTTACTGAGAGAAGGAGATGTGTCGGGTCTGCGTTACTCTCTTGAATTCGTGGTAGAGCAGAATCCGGATATACAGGGGATCGAATTGCGGCGTGACCGAGGAGGAGACTACTTGTTCCAGTCCGAGGCAAAGCGCGTGGCGTCCGCAGAATCATCGATCGTTATTCTGACGGACGATGTGAAAGTACCGCTGATGCAGCGCGGACGTGAATGGGGCGCGTTGATATTCAAATTTGAATCTTCAAACAATGGAAGCTGGCTGGAGCGTTACTGGAACTCTCCCTTGTTTCTGATAGCGTTCATGGGGTTTGCCTGTTTTCCGTTGTTCTATCTGTTTCTTGGCAAGATGCTCAAGGAGCTGAATCCCTCGCAAGCGGTTCCTTCAAGAGTCCGTTCAGCACTGGACACCATCGCTGAGGCATTGCTGGTTCTGGATTCTGGCGGCAACATCGTACTTGCCAACGCCGCCTTTGCCCAACTCACTGGAATGCCTCCTGAGTCACTACTGGGTATGCCTGCGGGGGATTTGCCCTGGGCGGCGGAGAACCAGCAAGAAAAACCTGTATGGGAAGATTCCCTGATCAATGCAACACCGACGCGTCACAACAAGATCGGTCTGACAGATGCATCGGGTCATGTGCGTACCTTCATTGTCAACTGCTCGCCGGTCTTTGCCGCTGATAATCAAGTGGGTGGTGTTCTGATCAGCATGGATGATGTAACCCAGCTGGAAGAGCAGGAGATCCTGCTACGTGAATCCATGCAAATCGCGGAAGAAGCCAGTCAGGCAAAAAGTGCGTTTCTGTCCAACATGAGTCATGAGATACGGACTCCCATGACCGCCATTCTCGGTTTTACAGAGGTCATGCGCCGTAACAACGGAACCAGCGAATCGGAGCGTCTGGACTACCTGAATACGATTGCCAACAGTGGTCAGCATTTGCTGGAGCTGATCAACGATGTACTGGATCTGTCGAAAGTCGAATCTGGTGCCATGGAGGTCGAACTGCTGCCTTGCGATTGTCCAAAGATTGCACAGGAGGTGGTGCGAGTCCTTCAATCAAAGGCTAACGAAAAACATATCGAGTTGTCCATCGAGGTACTCACCGACTTTCCTGATGTCATCGTTGCGGATCCGTCGCGATTGCGGCAGGTGATAACCAATCTGGTAGGCAATGCCATCAAGTTCACCGATAGTGGCAGTGTGCTCATTCGGCTGTCCTTTATGGTGCAAGCGGTGCGAGAACAATCCCGTATTCGCATTGATATCGTTGATAGTGGTATCGGCATGAGCGAGGAACAGCAGGGTCGCATCTTCGAGGCGTTCACGCAGGCCAGTGCCAGTATTTCACGGCGATTTGGCGGTACAGGCCTTGGCTTGTCAATCAGTCGGCAATTAACCGAAGCCATGAACGGTACGTTGAGCGTCAGTAGCACGGAAGGTGTGGGTAGTACTTTTCATGTGGACTTGCCGGTGGCGACCGAAGACTTCCTCTTGCAATCGCCTGAAGATATTCTCGGATCCTTGAACAAGGTCTCAATACAGACCCGAGTGACGTGGGATCTGCCCGCTAGCCGTATTCTGGTGGTTGATGACGGTCCGGAAAACCGCCTGTTGATGTCTGTGGTGCTCGGTGGCCTTAAACTTACTGTCGAATTGGCCGAAAATGGAAAGGAGGGTCTTGATGCAGCAGTCGCGGCAATGGTCAAGGAGCCTTACGATCTAATTTTCATGGACATACAAATGCCTGTAATGGATGGGTATGAAGCAGTATCACAAATGCGGAAGGCTGGCATTGAAACTCCTATTGTGGCTTTGACGGCAAATGCCATGAAAGGCTTCGAGGCGAGTATTCTCGAAGCTGGCTTCTCGCATTATATGGTCAAGCCCATTGACATGGATTTGCTTGGCGATCTGCTTGCCAGACAGTTGGGTGGTACTCGTCGGGAAATCGAAGAGAATGTAGTGGCTGATCTGGATGCGAGTGCGGTCCCGGCACTGGAGTCCGCGCCGCTCTCGGATGCGAACGTGGAGGCAATCGATGTTATGCCACCCACTGATGTTCCCGTCATGCCGGTTGATGATTTCGCCGGGGTGGTGCCGGTGTTCAGTACCTTGCCTGTGGAGATTAGCGATTTTCATGAGGTGGTGGCGCAATTCATACCTCGAGTGCAAGAAGAGCAGCTGCGTCTGGAAACGGCGGTTCAGGACGATGATCACGAGACCGTTGCTCAGATAGGTCACTGGTTACGCGGCTCGGGAGGCAACGTGGGCTACGCAGGGTTCGCCGATCTGTGTAATGAGCTGGAAGAGTGTGCACACTCCAATCCGGCACGCTTGCCGGACTTACTGGAACAGATAAAGATCTATACGCGTCGAGTGCTGGCGGGTTGGCATGCCACGCCCGTTCCGGGTGAGGAGGTTGCGGTTGCAGATACAAGTGCAGACCCGGTTCGGGTCCCGAGCTCGGACTCGATCCTGGACGCTGTCGTGGACATGCCTGCAGATGTGAACGTGGAGGCAGTCGATGTCATGCCACCCGCTGATGTTCCCGTCATACCGGTTGATGATTTTGCCGGGGTCGTGCCGGTGTTCAGTACCTTGCCTGTGGAGATTCGTGATTTTCATGAGGTGGTGGCGCAATTCATACCGCGAGTGCAGGAAGAGCAGCTGCGTCTGGAAACGGCAGTGCAGGAGGGTGATTACGAGACCGTTGCTCAGATAGGTCATTGGTTACGTGGCTCGGGAGGTAACGTGGGCTACGCAGGGTTCGCCGATCTGTGCAATGAGCTGGAGGAGTGTGCGCACTCCAATCCGGCGCGCTTGCCGGACTTGCTGGATCAGATCAAGATCCATACACGTCAGGTACTGGCGGGTTGGCGTGCCACGCCCGTTCCGGATGCTGCCAACCGATGAACAAGCCCAGCACCTCGCCTCACGATTCTGCGGATAGTGTGCCCGCCCATATGGATGCGCATACACGCAAACTGGTGGCTAGTGCCAAGATCATGATGGTGGATGATGAGCCCATCAACATGCGTGTATTGCAGTTGCATCTGACTGCGCAGGGCTACGGACGGTTTGTCAGTGTGAGCGATTCGACGCAGGCCATGGCGATCATCCGCACCGAGAGACCCAGTGTTCTATTACTGGATCTGAATATGCCGGAAGTATCCGGATTGGAAATTCTGCGTGATGTCAGAAATGATGATGATCTGAAGCAGCTGCCCATTATCGTATTGACCTCGTCCAATGATCCGGAAACCAAGGTGGAAGCGCTGCAGTTGGGAGCAACTGACTTCTTGCCCAAGCCTGTGGATGCGAATGAGTTGGCGTTGCGCATGAAGAATACGATTGTGTCACGCGCCTACGAGCAGCGCCTGATGCATTTTGATGCGCTGACCAATTTACCTAACCGGATGTATTTTTCCCGCCTTGTCCAGCGTCTGGTCAAATCATCCCCTGCGCAGACTGACAAGATATCGTTGCTGTTGATCAACATCAATCGCTTCAAGACGATCAACGATACGTTCGGATCAGATCGAGGCGATGACGTGCTCTGGACGTTTAGTCAGCGGCTACAGGCAGTGTTTGATAAATCAGATGACGTATCACCATTGAAGAATATCACCAGCGTCTCTTCCCATTGCATTTCCAGACTGGGAGGGGCACGCTTTGGTGTCCTGCTTACATTCAGTGAAGTGCTGAAGGATGAATCAGGATTGCTGGACTGGCTGCCCAATATTATTGCCGACCTGGAAATTCCCTTTGTGGTCGATCAGCAGGATGTCTATGTTTCGATCAGTGCCGGCGTGTCTGCGCTGAGTGTCGATACCCGCAGCGTGGAAAGCCTGATCAACAATGCCGAGACGGCGATGCGTTTTGCACAGAAACTGCAACCACCCGGTTATGCGTTCTATTCATCGGACATGATGTCGATTGCCAAGCGGGCCTTGCGTATGGAGAACGCATTGCGCACGGCGTTACTCAACAATGAGATGAGCCTGGTCTATCAACCGAAGGTGAATGTGAGTACGGGCGTGATTAACGGTGCCGAAGCCTTGTTGCGTTGGGAAAGCCCGGAGCTTGGCTTCGTTTCGCCGGTAGAATTCATACCGGTTGCGGAGTCGTCGGGGATGATTGTCGCCATTGGCCAATGGGTACTTGAATCAGCCTGCTATCAGGCTGTCGAATTTCGTCGTAATTGCAATCCGAACTTCAAGATAGCGGTGAATGTCTCCATCCGCCAGCTATATGAAGCGGGTTTCCATGACATGATTGAACAGACTCTCAAGACAACGGGTTTGCCGTCCAGTGCTCTGATCATCGAGCTGACTGAAAACATGATCATGGACGATGTCGAGAGCAACATCGAGAAGCTGTCGAAACTGCGTGATATTGGTGTCGGCATCTCGGTTGATGATTTTGGCACAGGCTATTCTTCCCTGAGCTATCTGCAGCGCTTCCCGATCGACCAACTGAAGATTGATCGATCCTTTATCATGGAGATTACGCAGGCCAACGTCAAAGCGCCTATCGTCAAGGCGATCGTGTCGCTGGCACATGACCTTGAACTAAGCGTGGTCGCTGAAGGCATCGAGGAGCAAGTGCAGCTGGATCATATCCGTCTGCTCGGCTGCGAAGAATATCAGGGCTATTTCAAGAGTCGCCCGGTGAATGCCGTGGAATTCGAGCGCCTCATGATGGAAGATTTGCGGAAATGCGCCTGAGGGTTCGATAGACTATCCGTATTCCCGTTTTCGAATCCGGCCCCTGCGTATGGAATTTCAGTCAACTCGCGTTGCTTCACTGCGAAATCATGTTCAACATCAGGTAGCGACCGGCCAGTTCAAAGGGGTGGCCTGGTGTCTTGAACATCGTGGCAAGGTGGTCGAGCAAGGCATGGCCGGATATCAGGATGCTCAGAGCGAGCAGCCCCTGAACAAGGATACGCTGTATCGCCTGTATTCCATGACGAAGCCGATTGTCTCGGTCTATTGTCTGCAGTTGATTGAGCAGGGCTTACTACAACTTGATGATACGATCAGTCGCTGGCTGCCGGCATTTGCCGGGCAACGCGTACTCGGTGCCGACGGTTCGTTACAAGCTTGCCAGCGAGCCATCACTATTGAAGACCTGCTGACTCATCGCGCCGGGCTATCCTACGATTTTCTGCCTGGGTGTCCAGTTGCTGATCAGTATCGCGCGGCAGCTCTGGCGGCTGATGGATCTCGATCACTGCAGGATCTCAGCGCAGCACTGGCGAGCATGCCATTGGCGCATCAGCCCGGCACTCGCTGGTACTACAGTTATGCAACCGATGTGCTGGCCAGCATTCTGGAGAAGGTTTCCGGCAAGCCCTTGTCAGCGTGTTTGCAAGATGCCCTGTTCGAACCTCTGGGCATGTCAGAGACCGGATTTCAGCTCAGTGAGGAGAATCATCATCGTCTGGCGCAGATGTTCGGCCAGCGAGAGCTGGGGGAAGCTCCGGCGGCGGCGGCGGATGAGAATAAGGTGCCGAGCAATCAATTACGAGCCATGAACGTGGATGCCAGCTATCCGTCCACAGACCCTGATTTCGCACGCGGCGGTATTGGTCTGTATTCGACAGTCGACGACTATCGACAATTCATGAGTGTGTTGATGCACGGCAAAGCGTCATCTGGAGAGCTGATATTGTCCCGACCCATGCTGGATTGTCTGTGGCAAAACCGCCTGACACAACAACAGATGCCCATTACCATCGGTACTAAAGCCTACCCGGGCTACGGCTGGGGCCTGGTGGGCCGAGTCATGGCGGATACTTCCGCCTCCATGCGTTTGACGGGGATCGGTGAAGGCGGTTGGGCAGGCGCTGCCTGTACTTATTTCTGGGTGGACCGCGCCAATGAGTTCAGTGGCATTGTCATGGCCCAGTATCTGGGCTCTGAAGTCACGCTCGGCCCGGATATTCAGGCGCTTGCCTACGGAACGCTAGCTTAGGGATTGTTTCACGATCCCTTAGTAAATGACTTCCTCGCGGCAGAAACATCTCACTCGAGAGTTGCTGCCGCGCAGGCTCTGTCAGTCAGTCTTTGCCAAGCAACTTTGTCCGCTGGGTCTTGGCCCTGGCGGCTGTGGCTTGTAGCTGTTCGCGCTCGGTTTCAATATCACGCTCCGGATCGGTTTCAGGCCAGCCTTGGGCGTGACGTTCAACCAGATTTCCCAGAAATGTAATATGGTCCTGTCGATCATTCAGGCACGGGATGTACTGAAATCGCTCACCGCCATTTTCTTCGAAATATTCACGGTTCTCGCCGCAGATTTCCTCAATGGTTTCCAGGCAGTCTGCCGAGAAGGCAGGACTCATGATATCGATGGATTTGAAGCCTTCGCCCGGCAGCTTTTTCATGGTTTCATCGCAATAGGGACGCAACCATTCCTCTTTGCCGACGCGTGATTGAAAAACGACCCGAATCTGCTCGGTGGCCAGGCCCAGTTCCTCGCCTAGCAGACGTGAGGTCTTGTGGCACAGGCAGAAGTAGGGATCGCCGGCTAACAGATAGCGTTGTGGTATGCCGTGATAGGAGGTCACCAGCAGATCGCCGCGACCGTTCGCCTCCCAGCTTTCCCGCACGCTGTCGGCCAGTGCTTTGATAAAAGCGTGGTGATCGCAGAATTGATTGATGAATCGCATTTCAGGTATCCAGCGCGTGCGCTGCATGCGACTGGCAACTGCATCGAAAACCGAGGCGGTAGTGGTGCCTGAATACTGCGGGTACATGGGTAGCACGATCAGCCGTCGAACATTGGCCGCTTCCAGTTCCGTGATAGCACTATCAATAGAGGGCTGGGCATATCGCATGCCCAGTGAAACGGTAACATGCTCGCCAAAGCGCTTTTCCAGTTCGACGGCCAGTGCCGCACTTTGCTGGCGCGAAATGCTCAGCAGGGGGGAGCCGGTCTCATCTGACCATACTTCACGATAAGCCTTGGCGCTGCGGGCCGGACGGATTCTGAGAATGACGCCGTGCAAAATGATTTTCCAGAGCCAGCGCGGTAGTTCTATGATGCGCGGGTCGCTCAGAAATTCGGCAAGATAACGTCTGACAGCACCGGTTTCGGGGGCTGCGGGTGTGCCGAGATTGACGATCAGAACACCGAGTCGTCCTTCGGACTCATGCGCGTAGTTGGGTGTGCCGATATATTTCATGTGCTTGCAGGCAGTGCCGGGTTCAGGGGGTGGGACAACATATGTATGCGAAAAGTCAGGTTTGAGTCTGTCATACGAGACCTGAACGTGATTGGTTGCTGACAGATGTGAGGTATCACAACCGAGCGAGGTTATTGGGCCAAGAGTGCAAACGTATCCCCGATCGGATCACTTGTGCGGGTAAACTGCGTATCGTTTCAAGTATAACTGTTTGGACAAATGCCGATTCCTCAACGCGCCAGAGGTGCGACTTGTCGCTAATCATCGCCCTACCCAGAGAGCGTCGCTCCGGTGAACGTCGTGTCGCGTTAGATCCGTCTCGCGTAGAACGTTTGCAGCAATCTGGCCAACAGGTCCGGATTGAGGCGCAATGTGGCCATTTAGCCAGCTTTTATGACGAGTCTTATCAAGACGTTACGGTCATGGGCAGCTTTGCCGATGTCGTTCGCGAGGCGGACATCGTCGTCAAGGTGGTGTGTCCTACGCTCGACGAAATTGCCTTGTTGCAGCCGCATACAGTGCTGGTCTGCATCATGTCAGCCTTCCAGCATCTGGAAGAAGTTGAAGCTCTGCGAGAGCGCCAGATAACCGTCCTGGGCATGGATCATCTGCCTCGAACCACACGGGCGCAGCCTATGGATGCCCTGTCTTCACAAGCGACGGTGGCCGGCTACAAGGCGGCCCTGCTGGCAGCTGAGCTGTCACCAAGGCTTTTTCCCATGCTGACAACCGCTGCCGGAACTATCAGGCCTTCACGAGTGCTGGTCATCGGCGCAGGTGTGGCCGGACTGCAAGCCATTGCCACGTCTCGGCGCCTGGGTGCACAAGTCGAAGCCTATGACATCCGCAAGGCCGCCAAGGAACAGATTGAATCGCTGGGTGCCCGCATGATCGACACGGGAGTCGAGGTGGAAGGCGCCGGTGGTGTCGCACGGGCCCTGCGCAAGGATGAAAAACAGCTTCAGCACGATGTCTTGGCTGAGCATCTGGCGCGGGCTCATGTGGTCATCTGTGCGGCAGCGCTGCCGGGCAGACGCGCACCCCGAATCATTACCAAGGATATGGTCAACGGCATGCTGCCAGAGTCGGTCATTGTGGATATGGCAGCCTCGAGCGGTGGTAACTGTGAGTTGACACGTATCGGGGAGCACTACTATTACAACGACACACTGATCGCCGGGCCCTTGAACCTGCCCAGTCACGGCGCGGTACATGCGAGTGAGATGTATGCTCGCAATGTGCATAACATGCTGCAGCTGATCATCGTCGACAACGAAGTGGTGCTGAACCCAGAAGACGAAATCATTGCGCGTTGTGTACTGATGCACGCTGGCAGCATCAATCACCCCAATATTGCGAGTCTGCTCAAGACCGAAGCCGTGCCCTTTGGTCACGCAGCCCCTGCTCCGGCTGAGCTGCCGGATCAGAATTCGGGCTGGCTGAGGGAGGAGGCCGACACCAATGATTCTCCAGTTGCAGATGCAGAGCAGGCAACTGGCGGGAGTGATGAGTCGGTTACCGACCGCACTGCGGGGGCGGAGCAAGACATGGGCGACGATGCTACATCCCCAGGGGCCGCGCAATCGATTGATCAGGTGGACACTTTGGCGACTCTTGAGCTATCGGACAGCGCTATCGACGAACAGGACTTACGGGATCTGGCCGCACTGGAAGGTGTGGACGCCGATGAGATCGTCAGGCTGGCCGCGACTAGTAAACCTGCAGGTGTCACCGTTGCTGTTGAGGAAGCCGAATTGCCTTGCGACGAACTGATACTGATTGATGGTGTGGGGCCTGCGCTGCAACAGCGACTCTACGCCTTTGGCTATCGGCTCTGGCAGGATCTTGCTGAACTTGACGACGATGCCCTGGAGAAACTGACCGTGCGACTTGAGCTCAGTGATGAGGTCAGGGAACAGGATTGGCGTGGACAGGCGCAGCGATTGATGGAGAAAAAACCATGAGCGGCATCGGTGGGCTTTACCTGATACTACTGGCCGCGGTGGCAGGCTATTTATTGATAGCCCGGGTGCCATCCATCTTGCACACACCGATGATGTCCGGCTCCAACTTCATTCACGGTATCGTGTTGGCAGGAGCCATGCTGGCACTAGGCAACGCGCAGGGAACGATTGAGCAGGTCATCGGTTTTATTGCCGTCACTGCGGGGGCTGCCAATGTCGTGGGTGGTTTCGTGATCACCGATCGTATGCTGGCCTTGTTCAATCACAAGTCCATGAAGCGAGGCAGTTCCTCGACTGCTGGCGGTCGCCATAATCCAGTGGGAGAGGACCGGCGATTGCCTGGTGCCAAAAATCGTCCACTGTCGCGATCTGAATCCGTACCGGTTACCAGAAAAGGTACCGACCGCTCATCTGGCGATAACGCATGAACCAGAGTATGCCCATCAGTCTGCAGCTGGTCTGGTTCATTGCAACGGTTCTATTTGTGATCGGTTTGCGCAGACTCAGCTCGCCTACGCGTGCTCGTACTGGAATATGGTTTGCCGGCCTCGGTATGTTGCTGGCCATTATCTCCATGTTTCTGCATCCGGAATTGGGGCGTAATCACGTTCTTATTCTGCTGGCAATGGCATTGGGGGGCGGTATTGCCTTCTTGCATGCACGCAAGGTCGACATGACCAACATTCCGCAGATGGTTGCCTTGTACAACGGCCTTGGCGGTGCTGCTGCGGCAAGCATCGGCATGCTCGTACTGTTGCATGTGTCCGATTATGGCCCTGGGGTCAAGGCACTGGCGGTCGTCAGCGGCTTGATTGGCTGGATCTCCTTTTCCGGATCCATTTTCGCTTTCCTGCGGCTCAGTGGTTACTTCTCGCGACGCGAAGGTTTTGCCAAGCGCCAGGTTGCCTATCTGGCCAGTGGCGCGCTGGTACTACTACTGGGCTTGATCCTGGCAACTTCGGCTACGGCCCATCCGGTGCTGCTCTTGCTGTTTGCCTTGCTGGCCGTGAGCTTCGGGCTGTTGATGACCTTGCCCACTTCAGCTGCAGATATGCCCGTACTCATCTCTTTCTACAATGCCCTGACGGGACTAGCGGTAGCCCTTGACGGATTTGTGCTGGATAACCCTGCCATGGTGATCGCTGGCACCATCGTGTTTGCTGCAGGCTCTCTGTTGACCCGCTTGATGGCAAGGTCTGTGAATCGCCGCCTGAGTGAAATCATGTATTCAGGGTTCGGGATTCAAGTTGATACGCCCACCTCGACGCATGGCAGAGATCATGTGAATACAACCGATGCGCGCGATGCGGCGGTGGACATGGCCTATGCAAACCGTGTGATGATCGTGCCGGGCTACGGTATGGCAACGGCCCAGGCACAGCACAAGATCCGGGAATTGACGCAGCTGCTCGATGAGCGCGGTGTGCAGACTGAATTTGCCATACACCCGGTAGCTGGGCGCATGCCCGGACACATGAATGTTCTGCTGGCTGAAGCGGGTGTACCGTACGAGAAAATCAGCGATCTGAACGCGATCAACTCGGAATTTTCCCAGATTGATGTGGTACTCGTTGTCGGCGCCAATGACATTGTCAATCCGGCGGCTCGAGATGATAGTGAGTCACCGCTGTTCGGTATGCCAGTACTGAATGTGGATCATGCTGCACGCGTGATCGTGCTCAAGCGTGGCGATGGAACGGGTTACGCGGGTGTGGAGAATGCGTTGCTGTTTGCGCCGGTGACGCGTGTGCTGTTCGGCGATGCGCGAGACTCTGTGCAGGAACTCATCATGGCCATCAAGGGGCTGGATTGATCGTTGCTCAAAGACGATCAGATAGGTCTTGATTCGCCACGATTTTCTTGTGTGATGGGGTATCACACCTGCTCGACAGGGTTGCATCCTGATCAGAGAGCCGTCGGAATGAGTGTCGCGAACCATGTGCACAGCGCTCTTCAAATACAGCTTATTGCCAGAAAATAAATGCTGAATAACGGTTAGATGTCTGAAAATTGTCGTTACTCACGCTTGACGAATGTGATATTGCATCTGGCTTATGCACAATTGCCCACAAGGCTTGCCTGATTCGAAAAAATCCTGTATTGAGAAATAGTAGACCCCACATTGGATTTGTAACGTGTTGAAATATATAAACATTATGATCATTTACGAATCCGGAGAAATTTGACTGAATCATGAATGAATCGAATTGCGATCAGGTTCTACAAAGTTTGTCCACATACTTATCCACAGGCGTTTGTGGAGAATCGAGAATTTTTTGGCGCTATGGGCACAATGGTTTGACGGGACTTCAGAAAGCTGTTGGAACGCGTGTAGAAACCGCATTGTTGTCGAATTCTGGCTAAGCCCATGAATCCATTGGTGCAAGTTGCAGTCAAGACTCCGGTCTATGGCGTCTTCGACTATCGCTGGAAATCGCCTCTGCCGGCAGTGGCGGGGACTCGCGTAACGGTCCCCTTTGGCCGTCGCCAAGTCATCGGTATTGTGGTTGCAGCCATCGAGCATAGTGATGTGCCTGCAGCGAAACTGCGCGCTGTCCATAAGGTGCACGATGAGAAAGCCATACTGCCCGAAGATCTGATGACGCTGCTGAAGTGGGCCAGTCGCTACTACCATTATCCGTTGGGGGAGGTTCTGGGCTCAGCCTTGCCCAGTCTGCTGCGCAAGGGACATGCGGCAACACTGGCTGAACGTGAATACTTTCGTTCGACACCCCAGGATGAGTCGAGCACCGATGTTCGCGTGACGGTCGTACAAAAACGACTGCTCGACCATCTGCGTGGCTCTGGTGGCAGGCCGGTGGCCCCGGATAGTCTGCGTGCCCTCAGCCCACGCTGGCGTCATTCGCTCGAACCGCTAATCGAACAAGGCCTGGTTGCTTGCGATACTGCTATTGAAGTGCCGCGTAACGAGGCGGCGGAGCAAGGGCCAACATTGTCGGATGAGCAGGCAAGAGCGGTAGAGGCTGTCAACGCAAAACTGGGAACATTCGCAAGCTTCCTGCTGCGTGGCGTTACTGGCAGTGGCAAGACCGAAGTTTATCTGCGCTGCATCGAAGAGGTGAGCAGGCGAGGTTTGCAGGTGCTGGTTCTGGTGCCTGAAATTTCCCTGACACCACAATTAATGAGTCGATTCGAACGACGCATCAGTGGGTGTCTGGTGAATCTGCATTCCGGACTCAATGATACTGAGCGCTTGCAGAACTGGCTTTGCGCGTATGAAGGGCATGCTGACGTGGTCATCGGTACACGCTCCTCCATTCTGGCGCCCATGCCCAGACTGGGACTGATTATCATCGATGAAGAGCATGACGGATCGCTGAAGCAGCAGGATGGTTTTCGTTATCACGCACGGGACCTGGCTCTGATGCGTGCCCGTAACCGACAATGCCCGGTATTGCTGGGCACGGCTACACCGTCGTTCGAAAGTATTCACAATGTGACGGCTGGGCGGTTTGTCGAACTGGCACTGACGCGGCGGGCAGGTGATGCCGTGGCTCCTACCATGGGCTTACTGGACATCAGGCGGCGCAAGCTGATCGAAGGTATGAGTGATCGCTTGCTGGACGCTATTCGGGAGCATCTGGGCAGGGGGGGGCAGGCGCTGGTCTTCATTAATCGACGCGGGTTTGCCCCCACCTTGCTATGCAACGATTGTGGTGCGGCAGCTGATTGCCGCCGTTGCGATGCACATATGACCGTTCATGCGCGCCACAACCGACTGCGATGCCATCATTGTGGATCAGAACGAGCGTTGCCCTCGGTCTGTGACAGTTGTGGTTCAGCTGAGCTGGATCGGGTTGGTTACGGCACTGAGCGGATTACAGAAGCATTGCAGATCGAGTTTCCGGAGATCGATATTGCCCGCATCGATCGTGACAGCACACGACGCAAGGGGGCGTTGGAGGCGCAGTTGAATCGCGCCAATAGTGGTGAGGCGCGAATTCTGGTTGGCACACAGATGCTGGCCAAAGGACATCATTTTCCGAAGCTGACGCTCGTTTGTATTCTGGACGCGGATCGTGGCCTGTTCGGTACCGATTTCCGTTCACTGGAGCATATGGCGCAGCTGATCGTGCAGGTGGCGGGACGCGCGGGCCGAGAGAAACAGCGTGGCGCCGTTCTGGTACAGACACGTAATCCTGACAATCCGATGCTGCAGACACTGGTAAAGGAAGGTTACGAGTCCTTTGCCGAAATTGCCATGTCCGATCGGCGTCTGGCAGAATTGCCGCCGTTCTCATTCATGGCCCTGGTCAGAGCTGAAGCCAGCGACGCCAGAGAAGCACATGGCTTCCTTGTGCAGGTTGCCGATAGCTTGCACGCTAACAAGTCAGGTCGACTGGATGTCATGGGTCCGGCACCAGCGCCCATGGAGCGGCTCGGCGGGCGTTATCGTGCGCAATTGCTTTTGCAGTCAAACTTGCGTTCAACGCTTAATGACAGTCTTTCCCGACTGTGCACTGTTATTGATCAGCTGCCTGGCGCCCGACGCTGTCGGTGGTCCATCGATGTCGACCCCGTGGATTTGTTCTAAGTAATCTTGTTTAGAGTCTTGTTCCCGACCCGGTACTCGGTTCATAGGTTGAGCACAACAGTCTGCCGGGGCGTGAGTGTTAAACTCGCCATCCGGAAATCCGCATGAAGACTTCATCGTGAAAGGTCTGATCGAACAACAGCTGGCAGCAGCACTTGAAGTGCTACAGGCCAATGGCACAGTCCCTGCGGATATCCGGCCTGCAATCAGTGTCTCGCGGACTCGCGATTCCAGCCATGGTGACTTTGCATCCAATCTTGCAATGATGCTGGCGAAGCCTGCAGGCCGCGCGCCACGCGATATCGCTCATGCTCTTATCGATGCCTTGCCGGGCGCTGATGCCATTCGTGAGGTGGTTATCGCAGGCCCTGGCTTCATCAATTTCTTTCAGGTCGATGAGGCCCAGAATGCGGTGGTGGCAACGGTACTGTCGCAAGCCGATGCGTTTGGCCGCAGTCAGACAGGTGCTGGCAAGCGAGTACAGGTCGAGTTCGTCTCGGCCAATCCCACCGGGCCGTTGCACGTGGGGCATGGCCGTGGCGCGGCGTTGGGGGCAACGATTGCCAACCTGATGGAGGCTGTTGGATTTGACGTGCAACGTGAGTATTACGTCAATGATGCTGGCCGGCAAATGGATATTCTGAATTCCATACTCGACGATATCAAGCAGGATCTGGGTGAGTTCGGTGTGCACTACGACCGATGGTTCAGTGAGCGCAGCCTGACTGACGATGTGACTCGCGTCGTCGACAAGCTGGAGGCATCCGGGCATCTGTACGAAAAAGACGGCGTGCGCTGGTTCCGTTCCACCGACTTTGGTGATGACAAGGATCGTGCTGTGGTTCGAGCCAATGGCCAGAGCACCTACTTTGCCTCGGACATTGCCTATATTGATAATAAGCTGGAGCGTGGTTTTGATCAGGTACTGTATGTCTTCGGCGCCGATCACCATGGCTACACCGCACGAATGGTGGCAGCCTGTCAGGCACTGGGGCATTCACGCGAGAAACTCGAATTTCTACTGATTCAATTTGCGATTCTGTTTCGCAGTGGCGAACGGGTGCAAATGTCTACCCGTTCTGGTTCATTCGTCACGATTCGCGAACTGCGAGATGAAGTTGGCAAGGACGCTGCCCGCTTCTTCTATGTGATGCGCAAGTACTCACAACACCTGGACTTCGACCTGGATCTGGCGAAATCACAGTCAAATGATAACCCCGTGTATTACGTACAGTATGCCTACGCAAGAATTTGCAGCGTCATGCGTCAGCTGGACCAGCGTCAACTCGTCTTTGATCAGGCTGCAGGCCTTGCTGCCATTGGCCGTCTGAGTGAAACATCCGAGACTGAGCTGATGACTCTGCTGGCGACTTACCCCGATTTGATCGCTCGTGCAGCCCTTGCACACGAGCCTCATCAACTCACGGGATACTTGCGGGATCTGGCAAATGGTCTACACAGTTATTACAACGCGCATAAAGTTCTTGTCGAGGATGATGAATTGCGGAATGCGCGACTTTGCCTGCTATTGGCGGTACAGCAGGTGCTAGGTAACGGGTTAACGCTCATCGGCGTATCCACCCCAGAGGTTATGTAGTACATGGTAAGTGGTCCACAATCAGAACCGCACAGTAATCGCCTGTTCGTCCTGGCGCTGGGGCTGCTTGTGGGCTTCGTCATCGGCTTTGTCGTCCTGCTATCCAGAATTCCGGTAGGCATGTCATCCAGTGACATTACTGCAAGTCAGGTTAGTCCGAATGCGGTCAGTAACCGCTTCCAGTTCTATTCCCTGTTGCCTGAACAGACCATTGCTCAAGAGGAAAAAGTTGAGCAAAAGGAAAAGGAAGCTGCCGTGCGCGAAGTAGTGCCTGCCGCCAAAGTCATTCCGCCGGCAACAAGAGTAGTACCCGGAAGTGTGCAAAGCCTGACAGCTCGTAGTCTGGCTGCAGAGAGTTATGCAGAGATACCACCCGCTAACATCGGTCGGGAATCCTACTTCCTGCAGGCCGGTAATTACCTTAACGCAGAAGACGCCGAAAAATCGCGCGCTGCACTGCTTCTGCTGGGGATGGAAGCTTTCATCGTCGCTCGCGGAGAAAGCAATGGCACCATCGGCCACCGCGTGCGGATCGGACCCTTCTACGACCAGGCCCGCATCAACTCCGCCAAAGAACGACTCAAGCGCAACGGCATCAACTACAAACTCATCCGCGTAACCGGCTAACCTGGGTCGGACCATCGTAACCCACTGATATACAAAATATAATCTTGTTATTTCGAGCCAATTACGGTCCTAAATCAAGCTTTTTCCTATCAAAAACCTCCATTTAAGAAATATCGACTGAGTCTCATTTTGTCCTCGTGCTGATTGCCAGCACCTGCTCGAAGGTGTTTACTCCAGTAGCCGCAAGGCCTTCCCGCATGAAGCAGGAAGACAAGTTATTTTCATCAACAGATGAATCAGTTTCCAAGGAGGGAACGAAATGCCGAGAGCCAATCGCCACTTTATTGCAGGTCAGGTCTGGCACATCACCCAGCGCTGCCATCAGAAAGAATTTCTGCTTCGATTCCAGGTGGATCGACGCCGCTGGCTTTACTGGTTGTATCAGGCGCGGCGCCGGTACGGGCTTAGCGTGCTGAATTACATCGTCACCTCCAACCATATTCACCTCCTGGTGCATGACGGCGGTAATAACGCCATTCCAGCCGCGATGCAGCTCGTTTCCGGCCGAACTGCACAGGAATTCAACAAACGACAAGGTCGCACTGGAGCCTTCTGGGAAGATCGTTATCACGCTACCGCTGTTCAGACCGACCAGCATCTTTCTCGATGCATGGCCTACATTGACCTGAACATGGTGCGGGCTGGAGAGGTCTCCCATCCTGAAGAGTGGTCATGTAGTGGCTATCATGAGACCAAGCACCCTCGACGTCGTGGTTCGCGTATCGATATGGAGGGCATTTGCAGACTGCTCAATTTCGAGACGCCAGAACAGCTGATGGTGGCTCGTGAAAGCTGGATTGATGACCAGCTGTGCAACGGTAATTTGCAGCGTGAAGGGATGTGGACTGACAGCGTGGCCGTGGGCAACCTTGAATACGCCTTATGGATGAAACGAGCTCTGGCGTACAGCAATCCGGGTCGGCGTGCACGGCCGGAGAAATCGGGTAGTTTTGCAGTACGCGAACAGATGTCAAGTTATTGCACCATAGGCAGTACAATTACGGCTTAAATGCCCTGATTCAGGGGCTTGAATCCGCAATTAAGGGCAAAATACGGGCTTTTTAGCTCGTATTTTGTTTGTTTATCAAATAGTTATGGTGGTCCGACCCAAGAGATCCGAGAAGGAATGGCATCGGCTGGTGGATGGCTGTGTGCTGGTGGATCAGCACAAGCTGCGGCGGATGGTGAAGAAGGTTGCAACAAAAGCGACGGATGATCCGGAGACGCAGCGTTTTGA
Organism: Granulosicoccus antarcticus IMCC3135; assembly: GCF_002215215.1. Classification (NCBI taxonomy): domain Bacteria; kingdom Pseudomonadati; phylum Pseudomonadota; class Gammaproteobacteria; order Chromatiales; family Granulosicoccaceae; genus Granulosicoccus; species Granulosicoccus antarcticus. The sequence goes on from NZ_CP018632.1 coordinate 313,439, forward strand.
GCAGCGTCTGGCAGCATCGACGGCGCGCCGGGCAACCCGTGCGCAGAATTTGCCAACGCCCGTTTATCCTCCTGAGCTGCCAGTGGTTGAGCAGCGTGAAGAAATACTGGAGGCCATCAAGCAGCATCAGGTGGTGATCCTGTGCGGCGAAACCGGATCGGGCAAAACCACACAGCTACCCAAGATCTGTCTGGAAGCGGGACGAGGTGTTGCAGGTCTTATCGGACACACGCAGCCCAGGCGTATCGCGGCGCGTACTGTTGCGGCCCGTATTGCCAGTGAGCTGGAAACCAGTGTCGGTGAGGCCGTTGGTTTCAAGATCCGCTTTAGCGACCAGGTCAGTGATCGCACCTATATCAAGCTGATGACCGACGGCATCCTGTTGGCAGAGATCCAGAACGATCCCTGGCTGAACCAATATGACACGCTGATTATCGATGAGGCTCATGAGCGCTCACTCAACATCGACTTCTTGCTCGGCTATCTGAAGAACCTGCTGAAGCGACGCCCTGACCTGAAGCTGATTATTACCTCGGCTACCATCGACCCTGAGCGATTCGCCGAACACTTCGATGGAGCGCCCATCATCACCGCTGAGGGTCGCGCCTATCCGGTGGAGTTGCGCTATCAGCCGCCTGAGGCCGAATCCGATTCGCTGGATGACATCGACATGCCTACGGCCATCACCAATGCCTGTGAAACGCTATTGAAGGAACGTCATCACGACATCCTCGTGTTTCTCAGTGGTGAACGGGATATTCGCGAAATGGCGGATCTGTTAGGCAAGCAGTCCTCACATAACCGCGCCTTTCGTGGTGTGGACATATTGCCTCTGTTTTCGCGCCTGTCCAATGCCGAGCAAAACAGGATTTTCCAGTCGCATACCAACCCTCGAATCGTGCTGGCCACCAATGTGGCTGAAACCTCGTTGACCGTACCGGGTATCAGAGCCGTGGTTGATCCCGGTTACGCACGTCTGTCGCGCTACAGTGTGCGCAGCAAGGTGCAGCGTCTGCCTATTGAAAAAGTCTCTCAAGCGTCTGCCAATCAGCGTATGGGACGCTGCGGTCGTGTGGCACCAGGTGTCTGCATCCGGTTGTATTCCGAAGAGGATTTTCTATCACGTGCGGAGTTTACGGAACCGGAAATTCTGCGTACCAACCTGGCCTCCGTCATTTTGCAGATGGCCTCCATGAAGCTTGGACGTATTGACCAATTCCCGTTCGTCGAAGCGCCCGAATCCAAGTTCGTCAATGATGGCTATCGCACGCTCCAGGAACTGGCCGCACTGGATGACAACCGCCAGCTGACAACACTGGGTAAGCGTCTTGCCAGGCTGCCCATAGATCCACGTCTGGGGCGAATGCTGCTGGCATCTGCCGATGAAGGTTGCGTTAGCGAAGTGCTGACATTGGTCAGTGGCTTGTCGGTTCAGGATCCGCGTGAGCGTCCTTTCGACAAGCGCCAGGCGGCGGATGAGCAGCATGCCGAGTTCAATCATGAATCATCAGATTACATGGCGTGGTTGAACCTGTGGAACTTCGTGACGGTGCAAAAGGAGGCCCTGTCCAATTCTCAGTTTCGCAAGATGTGTCGCCAACGATTCCTGTCGGCATTACGCATCATTGAATGGATGGATGTACGACGACAGCTGGAGCGTCTGTGCAAGGAGCTCGATCTGAAGCAGAGCAGTGGTGAGGCTGAGCAGGACAATATTCATCGAGCCTTGCTCACCGGTCTGCTGGCCAACGTCGCTATCAAGACTGAAAAGCAGAATTATCTGGGCACACGTAACCGGCATCTGAATATCTTCCCGGGTTCGGGTTTGTTCAAGAAAGGTCCCAAGTGGATCATGGCAGGTGAGGTCGCTGAAACCAGCAAGCTCTACGCTCGTCAGATCGGCGCTATCCAGCCCGAATGGATCGAAGCACTGGCTGCACATCTGTTGCAGTACAGTTATCGTGACGCCCACTGGCATCGAAAGAAAGGCACCGTGAACGCCTGGGCACAGTCCACGCTCTATGGCTTGATCATCAACCCGAAAAAGGGCGTCAATTACGCCAATATCAATCCGGCAGAATCGCGCCAGATTTTTATCCGTGAAGCATTGGTTGCCGGAGAGCTGAATACCAAGGGCGATTTTCACCGCTACAATCAGGAGCTACTTGATGAGGTCACCAGTCTGGAAGAGAAATCCAGGCGTCGTGACATTGTCGTCGATCCGGAAGAGCTGGTGCGTTTTTACGATGGCATCATTCCTGAGGATATCTGCACCGCTGCCAGTTTTGAAAAATGGCGCCACAGCTTCGAGACGCAAAATCCAAGAGGACTGTTCTTTGCTCGAGAACAGTTATTGGTGGATGACGCGGTCGATGTCAGTGCCAGAGATTATCCGGACCAGATGGAAATGGGCAATATGGTATTGCCCTTGCGCTATCACTTTGCACCTGGAGAAGAGGATGACGGCGTCACGCTGATCTGTCCGGTCGAGGTATTGAATCGGGTGTCCGGAACGCGTTGCGAATGGCTGGTGCCCGGCATGCTGGAAGAGAAGATTACGCTGCTCATCAAGTCCTTGCCCAAGAGCCTGCGTCGTAATTTTGTACCTGCTCCGGATTTTGCGGCGGCTGCCAATGCTGCGATGAATCCGGAAGAGGGCTCTTTACCTGTTACGCTCTCACGGCATTTGCAACGTATGACCGGTGTGCAGATCTCGCACGAAGACTGGGATGTTCAGACATTGCCCAAGCACTTGAATATGCGCTTCGAAGTGGTTGGCAACAGTGGTCAAGTGCTTAGAAGTGGTCGCGATCTGACTGCACTGCAAGCAGCTTATGTGGGTGAGGTCGAAGAGACGCTGTTGCGTTTCAGTGACAATAGTATCGAGCGCGATGAGGTCTCTGACTGGAACTTCGGTGATTTGCCAGAAAGTGTCGACATCGAAAAAAGTGGTATGACGCTACAGGGGTTTCCGGCGCTGCTGGCGAAGGGCGATACCGTTGGCATCAAATTGTTTGCCACACAGGCCGCGGCAATGAGTGCCATGCCTCTGGGTGTTCGTGCCTTGTACAAGCAGATACTGCGCGATGAGGTACGTTATCTACAGCGCAAATTGCCTAATATCAATGTGCTGAGTTTGCGATTTACACCCTTCGGCAACAAGCAGATGCTGATTGACGATATCGTCAATGCAGCGCTTGATCAGGCGTTTATCGATCTGGACAATTTGCCGCGCAGTCGTGACAGTTTCCTGCAACAGCTTGAAACCGGTCGGCCATTGCTGATTGGAATCGCAGCGCAGTTATGTGATGTACTGGGCCAGATATTCGAACAGCACCGCCAGGTTGCCAAGCGACTTGAAGGTTCAATATCGCTCAGTTGGATCGAGCCTGCTGTGGATATCAAAGATCAGATTGCACAGTTGATTTCTGTAGGATTCGTGACGCGAACCGGTCTGCAGCGACTCAATCGTTTACCCGTTTATTTTCAGGCCATGGACAAGCGTCTTGATGCCATTGACATGGCACCGGACAAGGATCGGCGCCGTCGTGCCGAGCTGTTGCCGGTGTGGGAAGCTTTCAAGACTCTACGGCCAGAGCGTGATGATGATCCGGCATACCGCCAGGCTCACAGTGATTTAAGGTGGGCTTTCGAGGAGCTGCGAGTCTCCTTGTTTGCACAGGATCTGCGTACGCGCGAGAAGGTCTCAGTCTCGCGTCTGGAAAACCGGGTTCAGGATCTGGCCAAGTGGATGCCGAAACTCTGACAGCGTTATGCAAATTGCTTGCGAGGCTGAAAATCGCGGCTAGACTTCCTTCAATTAACTATTACATCCCGGAGTGGGACATGAAAAAATATCTTGCGAGCGCAGTTCTGCTGATCGCAACTGGGCCAGTGTGGGCAGGCAGTCTGGACTTGTCGCTGAGCAATGAGACCGCCAACCTGATCGTCACGTTGAACAATGATCCGTTCAATTCGCGACGGGATGTGTCGGACGATGGTGGTGCAGAGGTTGCTGTTGGTGCTTTCATCAGTGAGGTTGGTGACAAGTTGGTGCATGCCACCTTGCTTGCTCGTGGCATCACGCAGACCGCTAATTCGCAATACCAGATCAGTGCTGGCATGAAGCTGGTTGGTGGTGAGGTTGAAGTCGGAGTTGACCGTGAGGTTAGTTCGGATTCTGAGACAGTAGGGGCTCTGGCGCTGGGCTTTCAGGTTGGATTCTTGTTGCAACCCTCCGTACAAAATCCGGTGGAACTCAGTGTCGAGGGTTTCTATGCGCCTAATATCACCAGTTTTTCTCATGCGGAACGCTACGGTGAAGTAGGTGCCAAGCTGCAGGTAGAGATCATGCCGCGTGCGCGTGCCTATATTGGTTATCGACGGATACGATTCGATACGGAAGACTACGAGAATATTCGTCTGGATCGCAGCGCCCACGTCGGACTCAATATCTCATTCTGATCGGCTTGTCGTGAGAGTAGTGGTAGTGTTGGCTCATGAATACTGATGAATCTGCACTACCGCAACTACTTGCCATTATGCGTCGCTTGCGTGATCCGCAAAGCGGCTGCGCCTGGGATGTAAAACAGACTTTCCAGACCATTGCACCGTTCACGGTGGAAGAGGCCTACGAAGTCGCTGATGCCATCGAACGCAACGATCTTGATGATTTGCGTGATGAGCTTGGAGATCTGCTTTTCCAGGTAGTCTTTCATGCGCAAATAGCCAGCGAAATGGGAGCGTTCAACTTTGATGACGTAGCCCAGTCTATCGTTGACAAGATGACCCGTCGTCACCCGCATGTTTTTGCGGGCGTGACCTATGAGTCTGAAGAGGCACTTAAAGCAGGTTGGGAAGCCATCAAGGCTGAAGAACGACGCCTGAAGCTGGTGCGTCGGCAAGCGTTATCGGGCACGACTGATAAGCCGGTGGCTGAGCCTGTGAGGGAATCTACGCTCGAGGCACCCTTCGTTAATACTGCAGTCTCTGACAATCTGCCGCATTCAGCCGTGGATGGCATCGCCAGAAACCTTCCTGCGCTCAAGCGTGCCGACAAGCTGCAGAAGCGCTGTGCTCGCGTCGGTTTCGACTGGCCGGAAATAGAACCGGTGTGGCACAAGCTTGCCGAAGAAATTGCCGAGGTCAAGGAAGCACTGGCCAGCGGTGAGCAGGATGCTGTCGAGGATGAAATAGGCGACTTGCTGTTTACTGTTGTCAATCTGGCGCGTCACTGCTCCATTGATTCTGAACAAGCCTTGCAGCGTGCCAGCAACAAATTCGAGACACGCTACCGGCGAGTAGAGCAATTGGCAGCCGGGCAGAGTGCTCCTATGACAAGCCTCTCACTAGAGCAACTGGATGCCCTATGGGATAAAGCCAAGAAGGGCGATGCGCCATCTGATTGATGGCGAAATTCCCCCGTATTGCCAGCCGATTATTCTTGAAGCTGGCATATCAACCAAAATCCAACATCTATAACGTAGCGATCGGCTGGTTCAGTATTGAAAGCAGGGTGTCGCTGGTTTGCAAGGCAATCAGCAGGGCTGCATCATGATGGTAGACATCGGCACGTTGCTGCAAGTCTCCGTCAGCATCGATCCAGGTCGTCATATAGGTCAGGTGGGTCGGTATATGTGTTCGTAGCCGAACTCTGTGAGTTTCCGGGTCACTCAGAGCCTTACGTATTTCTTTTGCACTGTAGCCATCTTCCTTCATTAGTAGCGTGGCCAATGCATCAGGATCACTGAGGCGGATGCAACCATGGCTGTAGGCCCGCTGATTGAATGAGAAGTGTTGTTTCTCCGGTGTGTCATGCAGATAGATGGCATAGGGGTTGGGCATCATGAATTTCATTCTGCCCAGAGCATTGATAGGGCCTCCGCGCTGGCGCAGTGTGTAGGGAAACGGTTTGGTCTGGTAATCGGCAGCCGTGACAGACTCGGGTGCTATGACGACAACGTGGTTGTTTACGCGTTGCAGAAACTCAAACTGACGGGACACCAGGTAGCCAGGATTGCGCATTTCCAGAGGGATCAGTTCGCTGTTGGTGATTGATTCCGGTACGGTCCAGGTCGGATTGAATTCCATATAACTCATGTCACGTGAGAAAGCCGGAGTCTTGTGGTCCTCGGACCCCATGACCGAGACCATCGACATCTTGATTTCCTGGCCATCGCGAAATTCCACACGATAATCCGGGATGTTGATGAACAGATGCTTCTGTCCCAATTCACGTGGCATCCAGCGCCAGCGCTCCAGGCTCAGTGCGACAGCCTGGATCTCATCGTCAATACTCCGGTTCAGTGCTTCTCGTGTCATCCTGCCAACGTGACCGTCAGGCAGTAATCCATGTCTTTTCTGAAACTGTTGCAATGCTATCGTCAGCTGGCTGTCGAATAGCGGTGTAATAGGGGTGTTCAGTGGCAACTCGCGGGTTTCAACAAGGCGTTGTTTGATCGTCATGACATCCTTGTGGGACATGGATGCCGAGAGGGTGACTGGTTGACGGAGTGTGGGGCGTACTGTACCTGCGGCGCGTTCTGTCAGCAGATTGCGCATATGAGTCGTCAAGCGTCGATATTCTGCGCTAGCCGGCATTGCAGTATTGAGTGCTGCCGAAACGCTAGCCTGGCGACTCCAGATTGAATCCAGCAATGCTGCGGTATCGATCTGCGGTGCATCCCTGAACAGCATCCGCTGTGTGGCACGTGGATCAACCACGCCCTGCCCCAGGTGTGTTGCCAATTGCACAAAGCTTTGGTCCATCTGTGCCGACAGATCACTGCGCAACTGTTCATTGCTTCGTCCTGCTGCCGGTTGCTGCAAGGAGCTTGCGCGGATCGAGGCGCGGTTTGAATTATTCAGCGATTCCACGGTTCGCAGAATCTTGTCAAGGCCGTAACTTTCCGGATTCAGGCCATGGTGTGCAGCATTCTGGATGGCACGAATCAATTGTCGAGAGTTTCCGGACGTTCCTCGATTGTTTAACCAGGGACCACCATTGGCCAGAAGCTGGAGCTGCTTGCGACTCTGCCGAGGGGACAGGCTTGGTGCATCTTGATTGATGCTTTCCAGGCGTCCGCTTTGTGTAGAGTCTGCCGCTTTCGATGCATCCAGAAAGGACTGCACCTCACTCCTCGGTTCTGGATCAGCCGCTAAAGCGTTGTTAAAGAAGCAAGCTGCCGCAATGGCGCCCGCCAACAGCCAGACATTAGTGTTTTTCTGCACGCAACAAGGGGCTCTGATCGCAGTCCCGGGGAGGCTGAACCCGAGCAGTTGATAGGATTTCTATTCCTTCCAGCCATGCTGCAGAATCGACCTGAACGGCGTCGGCTGAATCTATTACCGGCTTGTTGTTGTCTGGGTTTGCTTAACTGCGATGCATATAACATACGCGCCGTGAACAGCGTCGCTTTGTCAGTTGACTAATTCAAGGCCCTTTACAGCAATTCCTGCAGACTGGCCAGATAGCCTTGTTCATCAGGTGCTCGGCTCTGGCGTTGAGCTTCCCAGAGGAACAATCCCAGGCGTTCTATCATCAGGTGCTCGACAGTGTGTCCATCACCATGCTTGAGCAACAGTGAGCGGGTAATGGAGGCAATGCCTGCTGGTCGGTCGGTACCTACCTGTTCACGCAATGCCAGGTGCAGGCTTAGATGCAGGAAGGGATTTTCGTGGCCATCCTCCGCGGTGAAATCATGATCGACTATATCTTCCTTGCCGCTAAGCATGGCGTGATATTCAGGATGATCGCTCAGCAGACTGACGATCTGTTTCTCCAGCGGCTCCAATGCCAGTCCCTGGGTGTGTTTCTTCCAGGTACTGCGGAACATTTCGCGAGTTCGGGTTCGATCTTGTGTGAACAGCATGTTGATGAGTCTCCTTGAATCTGGTGCGTAGCGTTCAGTGCGCTGTCGGGGGTGACACTGGCGAGGCTGCCGTCAGGTTTTGTGATTGAGTTTCTGCACGCCGACTGTCAATCCAGTTCTTGCCCGCGAGTAGCAATCCGAGTGCGAAAAAAGCTCCGGGCGGCAACAGTGCTATGAGCATGCCGTGATCGGCTGCGAACACGTGAAGTGTCAGAAACCGCGCACTTTCGCCAAATAACAGATACGCATTGTCAAAGAGCGTGCCTTGGCCAATCAGTTCCCGAATACCGCCCAAAATAACAAGCACCCACAGAAAGCCCAGGCCCATGGCACAGGCATCGTGTAGTGAGTCCCGCAGATCATGTCGCGAAGCAAAGGCCTCGGAGCGTCCGATGATCAGGCAGTTGGTGACTATCAAGGGTAGAAAGATTCCCAATGCTGCATGCAGTGCCGGCAACCAGGCCCGCATGAATAGCTCAATCAATGTCACCGTACTTGCAATAATGAGCACATAGAGCGGTATGCGAATCGCCGGTGTGACAATGCTGCGCAGGCTGGACACCGCACCGTTGGCAATCACCAAAGTCAATAGCGTTGCCAACCCCAGGCCCAGCCCATTCACCATATTGTTGCTGACAGCCAGCAAGGGGCAGAGGCCCAGTAGTTTCACCAGGCCGGGGTTTTCCGACCAGAGCCCTTGGGACCAGAGCTTGCGGGTAGTGATTGGATCGCTCATGAGACAAATAGCTCCTGCCGGTGCAGGGAATACCACTTCAAGGCACGGTAGACGGCATTGATGACAGCACGCGGTGTGATCGTCGCACCGGTAAAGGCGTCAAAGCTGCCGCCGTTCTTTCTGACTGCCCAGTCTGTTGGGAGGCTGGAAGCCAGTGACTGACCGTTGAATCCCGTGATCCAGTCTGAATGTGAGTACTCGATGTCGTCGCCCAGTCCGGGTGTTTCCCGATGTTCTATCACTCTGACTCCGGTAATCTGCCCTTCATAGCTCAGGCCAAGCAACAGATGAATGTCACCATTGTAGCCATCAGGTGCTATGACACTTAATACGGCAGCCGAAGGTGTCTGGTTCTGGTAAACGGTATACAGGGGCTGTGGGACATCACTACCCAGTTCAGGGGCTGTGATCATCTGTGCCGAATCGAGGGGTTCGGCGTCGAAGGGGCCTTCTGGCAGTACCGCTATCAGGCCCTGCTGCAACCACTGTTGCTGCGCTTTTTCGATACGCTCACGTGTCAGAGAATGAGCCGCGGAGAGGGCCGCAATGGCCACCAATACACACAGTCCGAGCGTCAGTCCGGTTTTTGTAATGCTGTTCATGACCCCTTGGGCCCTGTGAACAAATAGTCAATCAAGGGCACACAGGTATTCATGAGTAATACAGCAAAGGCAAATCCTTCAGGATAACTGCTGAATTCTCGAATTATGAAGGTAAACAGGCCAATGCCAATGCCGTACACCAGTTTGCCGCTGTTGCTGGTAGCTGCACTAACCGGATCAGTTGCAATGAAAAAGACCCCCAGCATGATCGCGCCGGACATCAGTGCTGGCAGGACAGGTAATGCACTGGATGATGTCAGCAAGCCATAGCCTGCATACAGACCGGCCAGTGAGGCTATTACAGAAATGGGAATATGCCAGGAGATCACACGAATCAGCAGCAGATAGAGACCACCACACAACCAGGCGATGCTTACCCAGATCCAGGGCGAATGCAGAATCAGTTGCGTCGACACTTGCCGATAATCGTTAACACTGACCGAAGTGTCCGATAAGTTCGCACTCGCACTCGCACCCGTACCCGACGAGACCGGTGCGTTCACTGTGAAAGTATCTGTCTCCACCCGCCGAATTTCACGCAGACGGTCCAGTGGCGTGGCCCCGCTCATCGCATCCCATTCATCAGCTTGTAGTTGCTGAGTGGAGCTCGTAGGCTCAGGGTCTTGTGACAGGGACCAATCCGTCATGGTGACCGGAAAGGAGACGAGCAGGACAGCGTAGGCCACCATGGCAGGATTAAAAGGATTGTGCCCCAGACCTCCGTACAGGTGCTTGCCAAGGGTGGTCATGACACCCACGCCTACGATCAACTGCCATAGCGGTAGCGAGGGCGGCACACACAGCGCCAGCAACCAGGCCGCAAGTGCAATACTGCCATCACTGAGAGCCGGGCGTATCGGGCGATCACGTAAGTGCAGTAGCGCCGCCTCCATGCACAAGGCGCTCAGGATAGCGACCAGTACATTGAAAAGCACCCCGGCATCTATCGTCAGTGCCATGACCAGGGTGCCTGGCAGCAGCGCCAGCATGACATGGCTCATGATCCGTCCGACGCTGCGACGCGGAAAGTTCAGTGCCTTCGTATCAGGGGTCAGTGTGCTCATGATTGTCCATCGGGACCGGTATCTCCGCCGGTGTTCATGGCTTTGTCTACTCGCGGTTTACGGCGTTGTCTTGCGCGGTTCAGGGCATCGGCGATAGGATCAGCACTGACCGCCAGTTTTGACTTCGCTGCCAGGCGGCGCTCTTCGCGTACGGCCGCGCGTTGTGCCAAACGTTGTTCTCTGGCCAGATACCGCTGCTCGGCGGCCATCGCTGCTGCATCCTGGCGTTGCTGCTCACGACGGGCGTCTTTGGCATGGCGAAAGGTGGCTGTCAGTGCAATGGCCGAGGGGCAGACAACATCGCAGCAGCCGCATTCGATACAGCTATCCAGTCCGAAGCGCTGTGCCCCTTCCTGGTGGTCGGCTCGGGCATACCAGTACAATTGCTGGGGCAGCAGTTGTTCCGGGCAGACCTCGCTGCAGGCTCCGCATCTGATACAGGGTTGTACTGTTGAATCAGCCTGTAATGTATGCACACTGATACAGTTGGTCGTTGCGCTCACCGGTGCGTCCAGTGACATCAGGTCGAATCCGCTCAGCGGCCCACCGACGCGGACGCGATACCTGTCTGGGCCGCGGCTCTGACAGGTGTCCAGAACGGCCTGATTACCACTCATACGCAAGACATCGGCCACCGTGGTTCCGAAAGTCACACGTACATTGACCGGCACCGGGCAGGCCTCGCCTGCAATGGTAACGATTCTCGATGTGAGTGGTACGCCTGCCTGGGCTTTATGAGCCGCTAATGCGGTGGCGACGTTAATGCTCAGGATGCCACGATGAGCCGCTCGTTCGCCAGCTGCCAGTTGTTGTCCGGTGATGCGTTGAATCAGGGAGCGCTCCGCACCGGAAGGGTAGATAGGGGGCAGCAATTGTAGTTCGATAGAGTTCGGTTGAGCGGCTAGTGCCTCTTGCAGAGCACTGATGGCCGCAAGCTTGTCATTCTCGATAGCCAGCACAGAGCGGCGGCAGCGTGTCATCGACATCAGTGCACTGATGGCTTCGATAATCGCAGGCGCCTCGCACATCATCAGCGCCTCGTCACAGCTGATCAAGGGTTCGCATTCAACCGCATTGATCAGCAGTATTTCCAATGGCCCGCTTGCCACTTGCGCGCTTGCAAACTTTTCACTGGTTGCAAATCCGGCACCGCCCAGCCCTCTGATGCCACACTGCGCCAGGCGCTCGATGCTCAGCAGGTTCTGGATCGGGTGTGTCGCTGAATGATCAGCCGTGTCGGTATCTGGTTGAATCACGATACAGAGTTCATGCCGTGCAGAAGGATGCAGAATGGCCCGTGGTTCAATGGCAACAATACAACCACTGGCGCTGGCGATCAGGCCCTCTGCCAGCATTTGCCCTCGCTGAATCTGTTGTCCCACGCTAACCAATGGTGTCAAAGCTTCGCGTCGATAATTGAGCAGCGGTAGCACCAGTTGTGCTGGCAGCGGCAAAGTGGATATTTTTCCATCGAGCGGCAGGCCCGGCTTGTTGCGTGGCAGGGCCAGCCCACCGTGTAGTTCTGGTAGCTGCGAATCCGACAGTGCGGGCCACCAGCGGCGTAGTACATTCATACCGGTTTCGGCCAGCGCCATTGCGCGAGTGGAATGTTGGCGGCTACCAGTTCAATGCAGTCGACAGGACAAGGTGGCAGGCATAGTTCGCATCCCGTGCATTGATCACTGATGACCGTGTGCATCAAGCGTGATGCACCGACAATCGCATCGACCGGGCAGGCAAGGATGCACAGTGTGCAACCGATGCAGGCAGGCTCATCAATGACGGCCACCTGTGGGGGTTTGTTCTCGCCACGTTCGGCATCCAGTGCAATGATCTCTTTGCCCAGAAAGTCCGCCAGCTCACTGATCAGAGCGTCACCACCGGGTGGGCATTGATTGATGGGAGCATTCTCCAGCACGATGGCGGTGGCGTAGGGACGGCAGCCTGGATAAGCACATTGGGCACACTGGGTCTGTGGCAGCTTTGCATTGACCGCTTCAATCAATAGCTCGATCGGTTGTTCGGTAGGCTGCTCACTCAGTGGCTGATTCACGGTCGCAGCTACCGGGATGTGTTCGTCATCCTGGCCGCTCTGCGATTCTGCAGGCAGGTTTGTATCAGTCCTCAACGGACGCAATCTGGGCAAATGAAATCGCAGGGCGACACTGGAGGAGGATAGCCAGGCCAGCAGGATGCCCAGCAGTGCGGTAATGGCCGCAAAGGCGAGTAAGGCCAGAAGTGTCGTCATGGTCTCAGGCGAGTCCGCTGAAGCCCATGAACGCCAGCGACATGATGCCGGCCGTCATGAGCGCTGCGGCGCTTCCCTTGAAAGGGCCAGGCACATCGGCCAGTTCGATCCGTTCACGCAATACTGAAAACAGAATCAGGACCAGAGTAAAGCCAACGGCGGCGCCAAAGCCATACAGCATGGCCTGTAGCAGGTCATGGTGTTTGTTGACGCTGAGCAAAGCGACTCCCAGCACCGCGCAATTAGTGGTAATCAGTGGCAGATAGATGCCCAGAATGCGATGCAGTAGTGGGCTTTGGCGGCGAATGACGATCTCGGTGAACTGGACCACCACCGCGATCACCAGAATGAAGCTCAAGGTTCGCAGATACTCCAGCTCGAAGGGGATGAGCAGCCACTGATTGACCAGGTAGCTGAGAGCGGCCGAGAGTGTCAGAACGAAGGTTGTTGCGATACCCATGCCCAGCGCCGAGTCGAGCCGCTTCGAGACACCCATGAAAGGACACAAGCCCAGAAACTGTACCAGCACGAAGTTGTTGACCAGCACCGTGCCTAACAGAATAAGAGCAATTTCACGCATCAGTGGTTCTGCCAGCTGTACAGGCTCGAGCGAGGCACAGCGTCATCACCGTGCCTGTACAGTGCAGCTACCATCGACTATTTCACTCGCATACCAGGGGTTGCGCCCTCGTCAGGTGTCAGAATGAACAGATCAGAACCGCCGGGACCAGCTGCCAGCACCATGCCGCTGGACAGGCCGAAGCGCATCTGGCGAGGCTTCAGATTTGCCACCATGACGGTTCGGCGACCAATCAGATCCTCTGGCTTGTAAGCCGCCTTGATGCCAGCAAATACCGTGCGTGTCTCCTCCAGTCCGATATCCAGCGTCAGCTCAACCAGCTTGTCTGCACCCTTCACCGGTTGAGCATCGGTAATTAGCGCAACCCGCAGATCCACCTTGTCGAAATCACCGATCTCGATTTCAGGCTTGAGGGGTTCCATCACCGCCTCGGCAGCCTTGGCTGGTGCCGCTTTGGTTTCCGTCTGGGCCTCGGCACTACCGGCTTTGGTGTCATCCAGAATCTTGTCGATCTGTACCGGATCGACACGCGTCATCATTGGCTGATAACGGTTGATGGTATGGCCAATCAGCGGCTGATCCAGTGAGTCGAGCGTCAGCGTTGTATTGAGAAATTGCTCAGTCTTGCTGGTCAGGGCTGGCAGAACCGGGCTCAGGTAAGTGACGATGATGCGGAAGTAGTTGAGTCCTACCGTGCAGATCTGTTGCACAGCTTCGGCCTGCTCGGGATCCTTGATCTTGACCCAGGGCTCGGCATCATTGATGTATGTATTGGCGTGCTCTGCCAGCTGCATGATCTCGCGCATGGCTTTGCCGTATTCGCGCTGCTCGTAGTACTGCATGATGATGTGACGCGCACTGGTGAAATCGGCATAGGCGCCCAACTGGTCTTCCGGATAGCTGGCACTGAGCTGCCCATCGAAGCGTTTGCTGATGAAACCCGCACAACGACTGGCAATATTGACAACCTTGCCCACCAGGTCCGCGTTGACTCGCGTAGTGAAGTCGTCGAAGTTCATGTTCAGATCAACGACATTGCCGGTCAGTTTTGAGGCGTAGTAGTAGCGCAGGTACTCAGGCTCCAGGTGCTTCAGCCAGGTCTCGATGGTTACAGATGTGCCGCGAGACTTGGACATCTTCAGATTGTCGACGGTCAGAAAGCCGTGGCAGAACACGCCCGTTGGTTTTCTGTAGCCAGCGCCTTCGAGCATGGCAGGCCAGAACAGGCCGTGAAAGTTGACAATATCCTTGCCAATGAAGTGATACAGCTCAACATCACTGCCTTCCTTCCAGCTGGCTTCCCAGTCTTCACCGGTACGGGCTGCCAGGTTCTTGTGGCTGGCGATATAAGCAATAGGTGCATCCAGCCAGACATAGAAATATTTGCCCGGTGCGTCAGGGATCTCGAAACCGAAGTAGGGTGCGTTGCGCGAGATATCCCAGTCCTGCAAACCGCCATCCAGCCACTCCTTGAGCTTGTTGGCCATTTCTGGCTGCAAAGAGCCACTGGCAGTCCATTCGCGCAGCATGTCGGCAAAATTGCCCAAGGCAAAGAAATACTGTTCAGAGTCACGCAGTTCCGGAGTCGTTCCGGAAACCTGGGAGATGGGATCTTTCAGGTCAGTGGCATCGTAAGTTGCGCTGCAGTTCTCACAATTGTCGCCATACTGGTCCGCAGTGCCGCAGCTGGGGCAGATGCCTTTGACAAAGCGATCTGGCAGAAACATTTCACGCTCGCTGTCATAGAGCTGCTTGATGGTACGTTTGACAATATTTCCGGCATCGCGATTACGCGTATAGATGAGATTGGCCAGTTCTCGATTTTCTTCCGAATGGGTGGTATGGAAGTTGTCAGGCGAGAGCAGGAAGCCGGCAATATCTCGTTCATGCTCGGATTTGATGCGGGCGATCAGGGCCTGCGGCTCGACGCCTTCTGCCTGCGCCTTGAGCATGATGGGGGTTCCGTGCGCATCATCCGCCCAGACCCACTGGACTTCGTTGCCCATCAGTCGTTGGAAGCGCACCCAGATGTCAGTCTGAATGTACTCCAGCATGTGGCCGATGTGCAGGGCGCCATTGGCGTAGGGAAGGGCACTGGTTACCAGAATACGGCGGCTCATCAAGTCTGTGTCACTGTAGTTGCGTTGCAGGAAATACTTAGGTTTCGCCCGCGGTGCTTACGTGTATAGTTGCGGGTTGCTTGATAGTTTAACAGTCCCGTTGAACCAGTTCATACAGTATAAGGAGCGTTGCAGTCGCATGTCTGAAGTCTCACGCGAAAAAATCGAAGCCGTTCTCGCTCAGGTAGTCGATCCTCACCTTGCGGTGAGTCTCATGGAAGCGAAGGTCGTCCAGGAGATACGTATCGACAATGGCGCCGTTGCCATTGACCTGCGCATGTCATATCCCTGTCAGCGTTGGGCACAAACCCTGCGTAGCATGGTTGTCGAGCCGGTGTCAGCGCTTGAAGGCGTCTCGGCGGTAACAGTCAATGTCACGCAAAAGATCATTGCTCATTCTGTGCAGCATGGTGTCAAGCGTCTGGAAAACGTCAAGAACATCATTGCGGTGGCCTCTGGCAAGGGCGGTGTTGGTAAATCCACCACTTCCGCCAACCTGGCACTGGCGCTGGCCTCCGAAGGCGCAACCGTCGGATTGCTGGATGCCGATATCTACGGTCCTAGCCAGCCACGCATGATGGGACTCTCAGGGCAGCCTGAATCCAAGGATGGTAAAAGTCTGGAGCCCATGGAAAACTATGGTGTGCAGACGATGTCGATCGGTTTTCTGATCGATGAAGAGACGCCCATGATCTGGCGTGGCCCGATGGTTACGCAGGCATTGGAACAATTGCTGAACGATACACGCTGGCGAGATCTGGATTATCTGATCATCGATCTGCCGCCCGGTACCGGCGATACGCAATTGACGCTGGCCCAGAAAGTCCCGGTCAGTGGTGCAATCATTGTCACGACCCCTCAGGATATCGCCTTGCTGGATGCTCGCAAGGGACTGAAAATGTTCGAGAAAGTAGAAGTTCCTATTCTCGGCATCGTTGAAAACATGTCGACTCATATTTGTAGTGAGTGTGGTCACGAAGAGCATATCTTTGGCCAGGGTGGCGGTCAGACGATGGCCAGTGAAGCCGGCATCGAGCTATTGGGCTCCCTGCCTTTGGAAATGAGCATTCGTATGCAGGCCGACAGTGGCAAGCCGACGGTTGTAGCAGAGCCAGACAGTCGCACGGCAGAGGCGTATCGTGAGATAGCCCGCAAGGCTGCGGCACGTCTGTCCCGGCAAGCCAAGGACTACTCGGCTGCATTCCCAACCATCGTGATACAAAACACGTGAGCATCAAATCCGACAAGTGGATCCGGCGTATGGCCGCCAGCAGCGGCATGATAGAGCCGTTTGAGGAAGGCCAGGTTCGGTTAGACGAGAATAATGAGCGCATCGTCTCATATGGCACTTCAAGCTACGGCTACGATGTGCGCTGTGCTGATGAGTTCAAGATATTCACGAATATCAATCACGCCATCGTGGATCCGAAAGCCTTTGATTCAGGCAGCTTTGTCGACATCAAATCTGATGTCTGCATTATTCCGCCTAATTCCTTTGCGCTGGCACGAACCGTCGAATATTTCCGTATTCCGCGTAACGTGCTGACGGTTTGTCTGGGCAAGAGCACCTATGCGCGTTGCGGCATTATCGTCAATGTAACGCCGCTGGAGCCCGAATGGGAAGGTCACGTCACCCTCGAATTTTCCAACACGACACCGTTGCCGGCGAAGATCTACGCCAACGAAGGTATCGCGCAGATGCTGTTCTTTGAAAGTGACGAGGTCTGTGAAACGTCCTACGCCGACCGGGGTGGAAAATACCAGGGGCAGCGTGGGGTGACTCTACCAAGAACCTGAGGGTTCCAGCAGCATGGGCCTGTTACGGGTATCGGCGGTGAACTGACATGCCAGTTGGTCTGGATGTATCCGCCCTCTTGTTGATCATGGCAGCCTTGCTGGTTGCCGGCTGTGCCATCGGATTCTGTGCCGGATTTTTCGGTATCGGCGGTGGTGCCATATCGGTGCCGGTGTTCTTTGAGGTTTACCGTCTCACCGGCAATGTCGATGATATTGCCATGCCGTTGGCGGTCGGCACCTCGCTGGCCATGATCATCCCCACCTCATACCTGTCGGCGCGTGAACACGCTCGCCTGGGCACGCTTGATCTCGCAGTACTGCGCACCTGGCTGCTGCCCATACTGGTTGGTGTGATTTGTGGCAGCGTGCTGGCAGGTTTTGCCGACGCAGAGCTCTTCCAGTTAGTGTTTGTCGTTGTTGGTGGGGTGATGTCGACCCGCATGTTGTTCGGTGGTAACAGCCAGCAGATCAAAGACACTCTGCCCGGACGAGGGCTGTTGTCCGCGTACGGTCTGGGTATCGGCTTGTTGTCGGCGCTGATGGGGATCGGCGGCGGGGCACTGTCAACAATGATTCTGACGTTGTACGGGCGCACTATCCATCAGGCCATATCAACATCGGCTGGTGTGGGTTTGCTGATTGCTGTGCCGGGCGCCATCGGGTACGTTATCGCCGGCTGGGGAAATCCCGAGCTACCAGCCGATGCCATGGGGTATGTCTCCCTGCTGACTCTGATGGTGGTCATGCCTGCGGCGATCATGACGACACGATTGGGCGCAAGGGCCGCCCACACTCGATCACGTGCACAGCTATCCCGCTATTTCGGTCTGTTCTTGCTGACGGTTGCGCTGCGTTTTCTCGTGGCTATTGTGTTCGGCGTCTGAACGCCATGTATGTAACATTCGGGTGAAAAAAAACTTTATTCAGATTGCTGGGAAGTCCTCATTCATTGATTTCAGCGCTTTGTGGAGTCAAAAACCGGTCTGCTTGCTGCTTGCCAATTTGCCAGTGGTGGTTTTTTTTGGTTGAATCGGGGATATATCAAAAATTTGAGCACCGACATGATTGACTGCGATGGGTATCGAGCGAATGTCGGCATCATTCTGAGTAACAACGAAGGGCAGGTCTTTTGGGCAAGGCGAGTTGGACAGAACGCATGGCAGTTCCCACAAGGTGGAATTGACCATGCAGAATCCCCCGAAGAGGCGATGTACCGCGAGTTGAAGGAAGAGACCGGGCTGTCGCCCGGCGATGTCGATGTGTTGGGTTGTACGCGTGAATGGCTGAAGTATCGACTGCCAAAGCGTTATGTGCGGCGGAATCAGAAGCCGCTTTGCATTGGTCAGAAACAGATCTGGTACATGCTGCGCATGTTGGGCAATGAAACAGCCGTGGATCTGGCCAATAGTCCGAAGCCGGAATTTGACCACTGGCGCTGGGTGGATTACTGGGAGCCATCCCGACAGGTCATCTTCTTCAAACGCAAGGTCTACAAGCGAGCCTTGACCGAGCTGGAGCCGTTATTGGTTGATACGACTGTCAGCTGTTCACTCAAGCTGCTCAGTTAGGTCGCAGGAGGCTCTGAGGGCGGATTGCAGAGCGTCCCATCGTGCCTGAATGGTTCAGGCTTGGGACGCACCTGCTTTGGCTGACAGCAGCTTCTCAGTGCGCCTGTCGTTCAGTTGAATGGTCGTGCAATAACCAGAATGACAATTCCTGCCAGAAACGCAACCGGCACCTCGTTGAACCAGCGATACCACACGTGTGAGTGGGTATTACCATCATCCCGAAAGAGTCTGACCAGTCTGGCGCAATAAAGGTGATAGCCGATCAGGCCCAGCACCAGCAGGAGTTTGAGTTTCATCCAGGCTAGCGTCATCAGACCAGGCAGCCAGATGATCAGCAACAGCGAACCAAAGACAATCGTGAGCAGGGCGCCAATATTGGTGATGGCCAGCAATTTGCGCTCCATCACTTTGAACGTATCCATCTGTCCTTGATTCGCCTGATCGCTCATGGCGTGGTAGACGAATACGCGAGGCAGATAGAAGAGCCCCGCAAACCAGGTCACCATGAAAATAACGTGCAGTGATTTGATCCACAACATCTCAGCCCAGCTCCAGTAATTTGTCGAGCTCGTCGCGCAGCGCATCAAACTCGATGGCACCGACATACCGTTTCACCAGCCGACCGTCTGAATCCATCAGAAAGCTGATCGGTGTGCCCTGTACCGGACCAAAAGCTGCGACAGCATCCCCTTTGAGATCCAGGGCTACCGGGAAAGGAAACTGTTGAGCCTGGGCCAGTTCCAGCACGTCATTGGGTGGGTCATAGGGCATGGCGACAGCGATTACCTTTACGCCATGCGGTGTGTAGTCATCGTAGAGCGAAGCCAGCTCAGGCATCTCGGCCAGACAGATAGCGCACGTGGTTGACCAGAAATTCACGAACAACGGGCTGTCGATGTCGGCCACGGCAATCTGCTGGCCATCGAGCGTGCTGAAGGAGAGCTGGGCCACGGAATCATCCAGCTCGGTACGGTTGCTGCATGAGGCAAGCAAAGCGGTAGCTAGCAGGCATATGCCAGTCAGCCAGCGAAAACGATATTTCATGGGTTTGCTACGAGTCCCTGCACAGAGTGCCGGGAGATGCAAAGAGAGAATCGGCACGGGTCTGCCTGCTGGATGTGAGTGGAGCTAATCATACCGAGTCGGAGTCATTTGGGTGAGTTGGATAACGCAATGTGTTCAAGACAACAAAACGTTAAGGAAATTCGCCAAGTGGCCGACATTTTCGATGGGTGTTTTTGGTCTGGTTCAAGTTTGTTGCCAAGAAAACCTCGATCAGTACAACGCCTTGTTCAATTTAAAACGCTTCTACGCAGCCTTGCAAAGAAGCAAGTAGTTAACTGGAGATCTGGTTCATGAGAAGACTACTCAGCGGTTTGGTGCTGAGCCTTGGCCTACTGTCAGGAGCTGCACATGCAGATCCTGCCAAGTTTTATTTTGGTGCAGGGTTAGCCGACGGAAGTGTCGACGTGACAAACGGTAGTGACAAAACCCTCGGTGCGATATCTGTCACCGTTGGTCTTCAATTTCTCGATTTCATCGGGGTTGAGTTTGGTGTGGGTTCGGGGTCGGATCAGTCCGGCAGCATTCTCAGTGAACCACTGGTGACCTATCAGAGCGCCATGCTTCGCCTTGGGTACCGATGGGACCGTGTGGGCGTCTATCTTCTGGGCGGCCACGCTCGAATGGATATCGACTCGGATTACAACAACAGCGATGCCGGCAATGTGTATGGCTTCGGTATCAACCTGTTTGGCAACGAAACCACCGCGCTGAACCTGCATGTGCTTGATTTCGATGATGGAGCCTTTACGAGCACCACCGTCGGATTCCAGCACTACTTCGGCGGCTTCAGGTAGGAGATAGGCATGCGAACGAGAAAAAGTGTGGGAATGGATAAATATGCACTGGCCGCTTTGCTAGTGGCGGGAACTTTGATTCTTGGCGGTTGCGGACAGCGTAGCGATCTTGCCACCAGCACAGATCAGACTGATTCCGGGACTGACACCGATACCGACACTGATGTCGATAGCGGCACCGATGAGCCGGATGTGGGGGCTGCCAATTCGGCTGAGCTGAACATGCGAGTGTTGAGTAACGTCAACAGCATCAATACGGGTGGTACTGATGTGGCCAACATCACCGCGCTGGTGACCGATGTCAACAATAATGCTCTGGCCGAGACCCAGGTGACGTTCAGTTCAACGGGCGGGGTGTTGCAGAACATCTCCAGTATTACTGACGAAAATGGCGAAGCGAGTGCGACGCTGAATCTGGCTCAGGATTTTCAGAACCAGGACATTGTGGTGACCGTATCTGCCAACAACTTCGATGCGGCAGTCACAGTGACAGCGCTGGGAAGTACATTGGAAGTCACTGGACCAGAGACGCTGGTGCTGGGTGACAAGGCCGAGCTGGTTTTGAGCCTGGTTGCCGGTAATGGTGAGCCAATCGCCAACCAGCCAATGAGCGTGACATCAGCGGTTAACAATACAATTGAGCCTGCGATAGCGGTGACAGATCCTGATGGTCGCGTCTCTATCCTGGTGGGTTCTGAAAACTCTGATGACACGATTCGCATCAGTGGCTTGAACGGTACGGTCAATGCCACCCATCAGTTTGAAGTGGCTGCTGACATTCTTAAATTTTCCGACGCAGCAATCGATTCAGAACTACCGGTGTCAACAATCAACTCCATTGCCGTCTCCTGGAGCAGTGAGGGTCTGCCAGTGGTTGGGAGAGAGCTGCGATTCTCGACAACTGCGGGTGAAATTGTGGGTGATAGCACTGTGTTGACGAATGCCGAGGGGCAGGCGACCGTCATGTTGCAATCCAGTAGCGCCGGACCAGCCAAGGTTACCGTTGAAGCGGCAGATGAAGGGCAGCCAAAAACCAGTGTTGATATCGAGTTCGTTGCGACTGTGCCAGGCATGGTTGCCATTGACGCGACTTCCACTCGTGTTCATACCCAAGAGGCCAGTACCATTGTGGCACTGGTTACCGACGTGAATGGTAATCCAGTCAAGAATCAGGTTGTAGACTTCACTAGCGCTGATCTGAAGGGAGGTCAGTTGAACCCCGCTTCTGCCAAGAGCAATAGTAGCGGTATTGCAAGTGTGGCTTTTACTGCAGGCAATAATGCAACTGAGGTTGATGATATACAGATTCAAGCTAAGGTGAAAGGTACTGAGCTGGTTGATATTCTTGATCTGACTGTTGTCAAGCGGGTGCTTAACGTCACGATCGGTACCTCCAATGAAATAAATATCAAGCCACTGGGTACTCAGTACGCGATGCCGTTTATCGTGCAAGTAGCTGACGGTAGTGGTACGCCGCTGGAAGACGCGACGGTGAAGCTCTCCATCCGGCCGATGACTTTCACCAAGGGCTATATGGTACTGGTCAATGAGGGTGGGTTCGAGTATGCAGCTGATATTGAAAACTGGTCTGCACACCACTGGGCAGTGGCAGATGCCCATATCATTTGTAGCACAGAGGATGGTAATGGCAATCGTATACTCGATACAGGTGAAGACCTGAACGGTAATGGCTCGCTTGATCCGCAGGATCCCGCAGCACTGGCCGCCATTGACAGTGATGAATACGCCACTATCAGCGGTGGAACACTCACGACTGACAAGAACGGTTCTGGCTATTTCGAAATGTTGTATCCAGCCAGTAACTCCCTTTGGAGCTATGTGCAAATCACGGCACGTGCCGAAGCACTGGGTGCTGAGGCCGATGACTTTTTCCGCACAATTCTGCCCTTGCCAGCCACTGAAATATCAGAGGAAAGTGAGAATCCGGCTAACCATTTCAGCCCATACGGGGTGGATCTGGATTGCAGCAACACCAATTGATACGGTGCTGGAAGAGCCGCAGGCTTGCTGCGGCTCGTAAACTTATTCACGAAACAGCCGACATAGTAGACAGCTGGCAACACTGCTGAATCTGCCAACGGGACAGAGCGGCGAACCGGAAGATACAGGTACTATGGTTTTCAAGAGCGATTCGAATCCAGCGGTGTCAAACGCTGACGAGAACAGTGTGATGATACTGGCCGCAGCTGCGAAGGTATCTCCGGTTGGTGAGCTCAACGACGCCAACCGGGAGGCCTTGTGCAAGACTGCAACTGTTGTGCATGTTCAACGCAACGATCAGATCAAGCCTGAGAATTCACACCGGTGGTTGATGTATCTGGTTGAAGGTTCTGTGCACCTGTATTCCGGCAAGGAGGAGATCGGCGTAATCAACGCAGGAACGCCTGAAGCCTTGAAGCCTTTGTTTCTGGATAAGGGGGCTCATCAGAGCGCACGAACCAACACAGTTGCCAGGATCGTGAAGTTTGGTCGAGAGCAGTTGAGTATATTGCTCAAGGAGCAACAGAAAAACGCTATTAACGTCATGGATGTGCAAGTCGGCGAGCTGGATAATCTGGTGTTCGACGATATTGTAGCGGCCATGGAAACGAACAAAATCACTCTGGCAAGTTCTGCCGAAGGGGCTGAAAAAATACTGGCATCCTATCGTACGGTTGCCGGCATTCCAGAGTTGGCCGAAGTCATTCAGAGTGATCCCGGTCTGGCTGTGCATATTGTGCGCGCCGCCAACAAGGTTGATTCAAGCAACAATGATTCAACCTCCAGCATACGAGGCGCAATCACTCGCCTGGGTGTGACAGAAACTCAACGAACCCTGATTGACCTTCTACAGAACAACACCATGGTGCCTGCCAGCGCGGTGATTGAAAAACGCCTGCGTCGATTTTTACAGCGCACACGGTTATCGGCAGCCATAGTGCAAGTGCTGTCGACCAAAGTCCCAGACCTGAAGCCGGAAGTGGCCACGATGGTTGCATTGGCATCAGATGTCGGTGAGCTATTGATTCTGACACATGCCAACCGTCATGCAGATCGTTTTACTGACGAGCAACAGCTTGTTGATGTCATCAAGAATTTGCGGGTTATTGTCAGTGCCTGGTTGATGTCACACTGGGATTTTCCAGAAGAATTCATTGATGCCTGTAATGTTGCACGTGACTGGTATCGTAATCACAATGGCGAGATAACTTACACGGATCTGGTGACGGCAGCTCTGCTGATCATTCAATCCGAGATGCCAGAGCCCATGCATAGTTCGATTCCCTCGGCCAATAATCTGCTGCTGGCCAGACGCCTGCAACAGGCAGGCATCGATCTGACTGCACCTGATGAAATCGTCAAGGCTGCGACCGGGCGCCTGCTCACCTTGCAGGAGCTACTCAAGGCGGCCTAGTCAGGCTGCTTGGATCGCAAGTAGTCCTGGGTCTTGTCGATGAGGTGTTTGCTCCCCTGTTTGCTGGTTGAGCAAGGGGCGCTATACTCGAAGAGAATATAGTCTTCGACAGGCATGATCATGGACATTACTCAGATTCGGCGTGATACCCCCGGTGTTGCCAATGTTATTCACCTGCTCGCCTCCGGCTCAGCCTTGATGCCGCGTTGTGTCAGCGAGGCGGTGGTGAGTCACATTGAGCTCGAATCGCTGCACGGCGGTTATGAGGCAGCAGAGATGCAAGCCGACTCCTTGAACTCTGTCTATGACAGTATTGCGCGCCTCATCGGTGCCACCGCCAAAGAGATTGCGCTGCTTGAGAATGCCACTGTTGCCTGGTGCCAGGCCTTCTATGCTTTGCCACTGCAGCGCGGACAGCGCATTCTGACCTGTGAAGCGGAATATGCGGCCAACTATGTGGCTTTCCTGCAACGGGCTCGTCGCGATGGCCTGATCATTGACGTGATTCCCAGTACCGCCTCCGGCGAGTTGGACCTGGATGCCTTGGCTTCAATGATGGATGAGAGCGTCGGGTTGATTGCCATCACTTGGGTGCCGACCAATGGAGGGCTGGTCAATCCAGCCGCTGAGGTTGGAAAAATTGCCAGACGTTACGATGTGCCGTATTTGCTGGATGCCTGTCAAGCCGTAGGACAGATGCCGGTGAATGTCGTGGAGATCGGTTGTGATTTTCTGTCGGCAACCGGGCGCAAGTTTTTGCGTGGTCCACGCGGTACCGGCTTTCTTTATGTCTGTGAATCCTGGATAGAGAAACTGGAGCCTGTTGTCATTGATCATTTTGCAGCGCCCTGGATTGCTACGGATCAATACGAACTTCGATCTGATGCGCGCCGCTTCGAGAACTGGGAAAATGCCTATGCGCTCAGAGCCGGCCTGGGAAAGGCAGCAGATTACGCCTTGTCGATAGGGCTCGAGGCTATACAGGCCCGAGTGGTTGGCTTGACAGCACAGTTGCGTGAGCAGCTACAAGGTTTGCCGGGTGCCAGGCTTCGTGATCTGGGTGCCAATCCCTGCGCTATTGCCAGCTTCAGTCTTGAGGCTCTGGAGCCTGGAGCCGTTGTTCGTACTTTGCGGTCGCGAGGTATCAATATCGGGGCGTCTGATCCATCCAGCACCCGTTTGGATGCCGAGCGTCGAGCACTACCCACACTGCTGCGGGTCGGCCCGCATTATTACAATACCGAAGATGAGATTGAGCAGCTCGTGGATGCTTTGAAGACCTTGATTCCTACGACAAATTGAATTCGATCCACTAGTAGTCCTCAGATGGGTACGGCTGTCGGAATTTGTCCTGCAAGTGTGCTGCCCGTCACCCTATCCTTTTTTTCAAAGCCATTTTCTATCTGTAATGCTGCGTTAGATTTGCTCCAGATGTTCAACACCTCACCGGGTGTTCAAGCAATTTTTGGTAATAACTGAACAGGAGAAAAATCATGATGAAGCGCATATTGGGTGCATCCATTCTTGGCCTGGCTCTGCTTGGTGGATCTGCAATGGCAGATGATGGCAAGTGGAACCAGATAGAAGGTAACTGGGACCAGATGAAGGGTAGCGTGCAGGAGAAGTGGGGCGATCTGACCAACGATGAAGTCGATCAACTCTCTGGTAATCGCGAACAGTTCGTCGGTATGATCAAAGAGAAATACGGTATCGCCCAGGAAGAGGCAGAAGAGCAGGTTAACGAGTGGGCTGATGCTCTTGGTATGGACTAAAGCTCGGTAAAAGCTTTGTCTGATGAGCAAGTTTTTTGACCGATAAGTTTTCTGATCGATAAGTTACTGAGGCCGGATATCTTCCGGCCTCATTCTGTTCTTGCCCAGTTTCATGACCAACCGCTGTCTTCTGTTGGCATACTGCGGAGAACCCTGTCCTTACAGTCGGTAAGCTTTTTTCACCAAGCCATAAGTCAGTTCGAAGGCCAGCTCAATGGCATCCTTCTCACGCAATCTGCCGGTTGTCACAAGCGTTGCCAAATAAGCGCAATCCACACGACGCGCGACATCATGTCGTGCCGGAATCGAGCAAAATGCTCGGGTGTCATCATTGAAGCCTGCCGTGTTGTAGAAACCACAAGTCTCAGTGGTGGTTTCGCGGAAACGGCGCATACCTTCATAGCTGTCGAAAAACCACCACGGCGGTCCCAGCTTCAAAGCGGGATAAACCCCTGCCAATGGTGCAAGCTCTCTGGAAAAGGCAGTTTCATCCAGAGTGAAGACAATAATCGTCAGGCTCTTCTCCATACCCACTGCATTCAGCAATGGTTGCAATGCATGCACGTACTCGGTGCGGGTAGGAATGTCAAAGCCCTTGTCACGACCGTGCGTTGCGGCAACGCCATGATTGTGACTGCGTGCAGAGCCTGGGTGGATCTGCATAATCAGTCCGTCGTCCAGACTCATGCGAGCCATTTCTGTGAGCATATGTCCGCGAAACGCGTCAGCCTCCTCGGCGCTGCATTGACCTGCCAGGGCTTTTTCAAACAACTTTGACGCTTGTTCTGGAGGAAAGTCTTCGGTACGAGCGCTGGCATGGCCATGATCGGTAGCCGTGGCACCCATGGTCTTGAAGAATTGACGGCGTAGGCGATGCGCTTGTAAGTAGCCGCTGAAGGTTTGTGTATCACAGCCGGTGAGACTGCCAAGCTGTGCCACGTTGTTGGCAAAATCGGCGAACTCCGGATCGACCACGGCATCGGGTCGGTAAGTTGTGATGATTCGCCCCTGCCAATCCGAGTCACCTAATTGCTTGTGCCACTTCAATTCATCGAGCGCACTTTCGGTGGTTGCCAGTGCTTCGATATTGAAGCGATCGAATAGCGCGCGCGGCAAAAAGTCGGGAGTGGCCAGGCTGTTTGTAATATGCGTGTAGTAATCATCGGCGGTCTCTGCGGACAGCTCTTCACGAATGCCAAAGACATGCTCGAAGGAATGATCAAGCCACAGCTGGGAGGGCGTGCCACGAAACAGATGATAGTTTTTTGCAAACAACGCCCAGATAGCTCGCGGGTCTTGCTCCACGGTCGTGCCGTCGGCACGCGGAACGCCGAGTGAGTCCAGCTCGATACCCTGGGAGACCAGCATGCGAAAGACATAGTGGTCAGGGACGACAAACAACTCGGCAGCGTTTGCAAACGGGGTGTTGTTGGCAAACCAGGCCGGCTCGGTATGGCCGTGAGGGCTGATGATAGGTAGATTGCTGATCGATGTATACAGGTCACGAGCAATCCCTCTGCTACGGTCATCCAGGGGCAGTAGTCGGTCAGTATCTAGCTGGGGCATGGCTGATAGATGGCACTGGGAGTGCAAGTGGCTGAAAGAACCATGACAATATCACGATGCCTGCTTACTGCTGTAGGCCAGGACTCGTCCCTGAGTCCAGAGCCGCCTATCAGGCCGAGGCTTTCAGCACGCCGCGTTGAATCTGATCTTCTTCGATGGATTCAAACAAGGCCTTGAAGTTACCCTCGCCAAACCCGTCATCGCCTTTGCGCTGAATGAATTCGAAAAAGATGGGCCCTATGACGGTTTTGGAAAAAATCTGTAACAGAATACGGGTTGTGCCGCCGTCGACAACACCTTCACCGTCGATCAGAATGCCGTGCTTTTTCATCAGCTCGATCGGCTCTTCGTGATCCGAGACTCGATCATGTGATTTGTCGTAATAGATCGAAGGGGGTCCCGGCATGAACTGCATGCCCTGGGCGGCAATACGATCAGTCGCCGCGTAGATGTCATCGGTGCCAACGGCGATATGTTGAATGCCTTCGCCTTTGTATTCCTTGATGTACTCTTCGATCTGACTGTTCTCATCAGCACTTTCATTGATGGGGATTCTGATCTTGCCGCAAGGCGAGGTCAGCGCACGGCTGGTCAGACCCGTCATTTTTCCCTTGATATCAAAGAATCGGATTTCACGAAAATTGAATACCGTTGCGTAGAACTGATACCAGGTATCCATATTGCCGCGCATGACGTTGTGCGTCAGATGATCAAGGTAGTAGAAACCAGCACCAGTAGGCTGTGGATCACGGGCGCCTAACCATTCGAATTCATTGTCATAAGGAGAGCGTCCCTGATCGTAGTCTTCGACCAGATACAGCAGGGAGCCACCGATGCCGATCACGGCAGGCACGTCCAGGGATTTGTCGTTGCCAGTATATTCAGTGGCACCGTAGTTCAGCGCACATTGCAGTGCATGCTGGGCATCGACGACACGCCATGCCATGGCAGGAGCACAGGGGCCGTGTTCTTCTACAAACCGTGAGGCATGACTGTCAGGTTCGCGGTTGAGAATGTAGTTCACTCGTCCCTGTCGGTACAGAGAAACGTTTTTGCTCTTGTGCCGAGCCACTTCGGTGTAACCCATCTGTATGAACAAGGCTTCAAGCTGTGCCGGATCATGATGAGCGAATTCGACAAATTCGAAACCATCGGTTCCTGCAATGTTGAGCTTGTCGATGGTGGCTTTGGGTGCATCGTGGGGATAAGGGCCCATGAGTGTCTCCTGTGTCCGCGGTAAGTTGATTGTTCAGGCATCAGTATGGGAATGCTGCGGACACGATGCAATAATCTTTAGAAATACGCGTATTTGATGCGTTAAAAGCTTTATTTTGAAAAAAATAGTTGAAATGCAGGTGGTTGATGCGATTTATGTGCGAGCAAAGCTACGGGAAATTCAAGCGGAATTCTCAAGCTTCTCGTAGGCTGCCAGCAAATCACTCACCAGTATCCCGTTGATGCTCATATCGGTCAGGTTGGCGTTGCTGATCTTCACGTTGGAAAAGTTGATGTTATCGAAAGTGGCATCTTGCAGGTTGATGTTATGAAACGTTGCTGCACCCAGATTCACATCATCAAATTTGGCGCGGGCCAGGTTGGTATCGTTGAAGGTAGCATCACTAAGCACTGCAAAAAAATGCGATTCAGCCATATTCACGCCATCAAAATTCGACATGGCCATATTGGCGCGCTGGTAGTGTTGTCTTTGTAACTGTGGGCCATTGAATGGGTCTGATTCGTTGCTCATGGCGTTCTGTTTCCTGCGAGTACAAGAGAGGTATGAGCAAACAGTCTAATGGATCGTGAAATACACACTATCCATTTCACGACCTCTAAGGGGTCGTGAAACAATAAACTATACTTTTCAGTCGCCCCTGCATCCTGCCCTTCTGCGTTGTTTGTCGGTTGAATAGCCCGCTATTCGCCCTCCTCACGCCTTGCCGGGCAGGCGCAGGACCAACCGAAAAGTATAGTTAATTATTTCACGACCCCTAAGTGAAACTGTCAAGATCACAAACCGCTCGCATCCATACCCGCTAGGCACCCCTGTCGTGGATCGCCAGAGTTCATCATCAACCCTTGACAGCCCCTGACGTCAAACCACTCACAAGCTGACGCTGGAAAAACACGATCAGTATGAACAAGGGCAAGACAGCTGAGACCGCTGCTGCCACGGCGTACATGATCTTGTCTTCGGACTGGGTGGTGCCCAGAAAGCTGGCAACCTTCGGAATGATTGTCTGGTTCTCCTGACTGAGCAGAATGGAGGTAACTGTGAAATCGTTGTAGGCCAGTAGAAAGCTGAAGAGGCCTGTTGTTATGATGCCGGGCCACATCAATGGCAGGACGGTATATCGGAATGCCTGAAACTGGGTGCAACCATCAATCATGGCACTGTCATCAATTTCTCTGGGAATAGTGAGAAAAAAAGAATGTAGCATCCAGAGTGTAAATGGTTGGTTGATGGCCACCAGTACGATAATGGTGGTGGGTAGATAACCCCAGATATTCAATTCGAAAAATGGCAGCAAATAGCCTGATACCAATGTCACGTGCGGCATGGCTCGGAACACCAGAGCCGCTATCAGTAGCCAGAAGGCATAACGAAATCCGGAGCGTGCCAGCGCATAGGCGCCCAGTGTGCCAATCAATAGTGATAATACAACTACTGATACAGTAACAATCAGCGTGTTGATAGCCGCTTTCCAGAAACCTTGCTCAATCCAGGCGCCCTGGTAAGCCTCAGAGGTAAAGGCATCACCGGTGCGCTCAATTGTATTCGGGCCCAGCAGTGCACTCATCCAGTCGGTACGTGACAGAAAGTCGGCTTCAACCTTGAATGAGCCCCAGAGTGTCCAGAGAAAGGGGAGTGCGGCGAGCATGATCCATAGCAGTACGACGCCTGCCGCCAGGATCTTGAAAAATAGTGAATACGCGCGACTGCCAATTATCATGATGCGATTCGCTGCTTCAGCTCTTGTGGTGAAAGCCGCGCCAGGTGCGTAGCACCATTGGCATCAGCAGTACGATCACGCCCAGTATTGTCAGCATTGAGGTGGCTGCGGCCGAACCAAACAGCGGTGTGTCATTGCTACGCAAGTCGTTGTAGATCAAGTAGCTCAGAGAGGAGGCATTTGCCTGGGCACTCAAACCGACAATGGGTTCAAACACACGAAAGTTATCCATCAGCTGCATCAAGGCGACGAAGATGGCGACAGGGGCCAGATGGGGCAAGACAACATAGCGAATGCGCTGCCAGCGATTCGTGCCATCGACATGAGCTGACTCGATAATGTTCCTGGGTACGGTTTGCAGGCCGGCGTAGAAGATGATGAAACTCAGAGGCGTTGAATGCCACACCCCATAGATCATCAAGGTCAGCCAGGTCAATGCGGGCGAGGCTTTCAACGACAGGGTCGGATCATTGAACAGCAGTTGCAGATTGGCGCCGATGAGGCCACGGGAATCGATCATCCAGAACAGGATCATGGCACCGATTAACGGTGTCACGATCATGGGCAGCAGTGAAAAGAAGATCACCGGTCCCTTGAGCAAAGCGGGCAGGGTATTGACCGCCAGGGCGATGATGAAGCCTGCCAGAATTACCAATGGCGTGACGATGAGGGTATAGCTCAGAGTAAAGCTCAAGGCCTTGTAGAAAGGCAAATTGAGTATCTGGCTGAATGCCGCACCCAGACTCGTGCGCTCTTGCCAGATGGACTGTACCTCGTCAACAGCCAGGTGCGTGGCATTGGTGTAGGTGCCCAGGCCATTGTATTGGCCCATGGGTTTGGCCTGCTCCAGAATGGCCATGGACTGCGTGTCCACATGCATTTCCTGTTTGCAGCCAAAGGGGCCGCAGCTCTCCACCGGAATCATGACTTGTTCATGTTCAACGAACAAGGACTGATAGGCTACCGAGAGAACCGGCACGGCGATGAACAGCAGCATGATCAGAGCCGAGGGCAGTATGAAAAGCAGAAATTGCCGGTGTCTCATGATCAGAGGCAAAAGCTCTTATTTGAGAAAACCACCTTCTTTGGCAGTCGTTGTATAGGCTTGTGTCGCATCTGCGAGTGCCTGTTCAGCGCTTTCCTTGCCTTGCAGAAATTCGCTCAGATTGTCTGATAGCGCTGTATGCAGAAGACCTAAATAGGGCAGCATCGGAAAAGACTCTGCACCGGCTTTGACAGTCTCGAACGCGCCCGCTGCCGCTGGTGTGGGTTGGTAGCCATCTATCAGCCAGACCGCCTCTTCAGCGTGTTCTTCAAGCAGTTCGGGTGATATGGCGTGCATCATGGCGATGAAGGATGCCTCAGCATCCTCTTCAGATGTGTTTTTGGCGATCGTAAAGCCGACCCACCACAGATAGCTGGCAGGCATCTCGCCCCCATTAACGGTCGGTGCAGCCGCAAACACAGAGTTGGCTGCAACGATGGGTAGCGATGTGCCTTCCGGGTCCAGGACGGCGCTGGTGCGCGAGTTCCAGCCGTTGTAAATGGCTACTTCCCCAGCCGCCCACAGGCGAGCCACTTCATTGGTGTTGAAGGTAGCAAAGTCCGGGTTCATGTATTCACTGAGTGCCTTGAGCATGTTCAGTGTCTCGATCGCAGCGTTGCCTTCGATGCTGGACTCTGCCGAATCAGGTTTGAACAGTTCACCGCCAAAGCCTGCGTACATGTTGAGAAATTCGGTACCCAGATCCCAGCCGGGTTTCAGATTCAACGCCAGCGGATACTCCATGATGCCTTGCTCGCGCAGTGCTTTGGCGGCTGTCAGAATTTCTTCGTAGGTGGTGGGTGGCTGCAGGCCTGCCTTGTCCAGCAGATCCTTGCGAAACCACAGATGTTGAGTATTGACCAGGAAGGCTATTGCCTTCACCTGGCCATCGATACGTACCAGCTGGTTGTCCTGCAGTTTCTGCCCGAATCGGACAATCAGGTCGTCCAGAGGACGTACCAGATCATCGTTGAGTAATGGCGGCAGAGAGTTGTTCGGTACCAGAGCCACTGTGTAGGTGGAGGGGTTGGCGCTGAGAGCGGGCACCTGAATGTTCTTGTGCTCAGCTGTCTGGTTCTTGCTGACGTCCACGGTGTCGCTGGCGCATTCCTGAGCGCGATTGGCAACCGTATGCATGGCTGTAAAATCGTCCGACAGCAGGCTGACTGAGCCTGAGCTGATGTCGCAGTCAGCTTGCGCGAAACCGATCGACGTCATCAGAGCCACCGTTACGGCGAGTAAGTTCAACTTTGCTTTCATGGTGGTTCAGAGGGTTATGAGGTGGGGTCAGAAGTCAGGAGGCTGGGCGGTCAATACGTCGCAAGGGCTTGGGAATGGAGAAAGTGATGGTTTCCTTGATTCCTTCGTATTCAATGGCTGTCTGGCCACCTTCTTGACGCAGTCGTTCGAGCACTTCATTGACCAGTATTTCGGGAGCAGAGGCACCGGCGGTAACACCGACAGCTTGCTTGCCGACCAGCCAGGCGCTGTCAATATCGATGGCGCGCGTAATCAGGCGTGATTCCACACCAGCACGCTCGCCCAGCTCTGCGAGTCTGTTGGAGTTGGAGCTGTTGCTGGCGCCCACAACCAATAACAGGTCGACCTCTTCACACAACTTTTTCACCGCATCCTGGCGGTTTTGTGTGGCGTAGCAGATGTCATCCCGATTTGGTGCAGCAATACTGGGAAAACGCTGACGCAGCACATCGATGATCTCTTGAGTGTCGTCCACCGACAGGGTTGTCTGGGATACAAAGGCAAGATCTTCCGGATTCTTGATTTCCAGCGTTGCTACATCAGCTGGTTTTTCCACCAGAATGATGCGGCCACCGTTTTTGGTGTCATAGCGACCCATGGTGCCTTCAACCTCGGGGTGTCCGGCATGGCCGATCAGGATCACCTCTTTGCCTTGTCTGGCGTACTTGACAACTTCCAGATGGACCTTGGTCACCAATGGGCAGGTTGCATCGAACACCTGCAGGCCACGCCCTTGGGCGGTGCTTTCGACCTCGTGTGAGACGCCATGCGCACTGAAAATGACAGTGGCATCGTCTGGCACTTCGTCCAGTTCTTCGACGAAGACAGCGCCTTTGTCGCGCAGTCCGTCGACGACGTACTTGTTATGGACTACTTCATGACGGACGTAGATGGGGGCGCCATGTATTTCGATGGCGCGTTCAACGATTTCAATCGCTCTGTCAACACCTGCGCAGAAGCCGCGAGGATTGGCGAGTAGAATTTTCATATTTCAGGATGCCGGTTTATCGGTGTCTGCAGACTCAGTCGCTGGTCCATCTTTCTGGAATAGCGTCAGACCCAATAGCAAAACCGTGCCGCAGCTGATAGCGGCATCGGCGATATTGAAGGAGGGGAAATAGCTGGTCTGCCAGTACACCTGGATGAAATCCACGACATACCCATGCCAGGCACGATCGATCAGGTTGCCGATAGCGCCTCCCAGGATTAGTGAAATAGCAAGACTCAGCCAGCGCTCGGCACGTTGCATGCGATACAGCCACACACACAATACAATGCTGACAACCAGGCTGACAATTGTGAAAAACCAGCGCTGCCAGCCGCCTTCATTGTCAAGAAAGCTGAAGGCAGCTCCGTAGTTGTAAGCCTTGGTAATGTTGAAAAACC
Source organism: Granulosicoccus antarcticus IMCC3135 (assembly GCF_002215215.1). Classification (NCBI taxonomy): domain Bacteria; kingdom Pseudomonadati; phylum Pseudomonadota; class Gammaproteobacteria; order Chromatiales; family Granulosicoccaceae; genus Granulosicoccus; species Granulosicoccus antarcticus. The sequence goes on from NZ_CP018632.1 coordinate 347,282, forward strand.
CGGTAACAGGAATCTGTTCGTACATCGCCAACGTCGAATCGGCCCAGATCTTGGTGATCTGGTCCAGTACGGCTATGATGGCAACCAGGCCAAAGCGTAAAAAATGGGACATGGTCAGGCAATGGCTCGCTTTTCGCCGGCACCATGCACATTGCTGATGCAGCGTGAACAGACTTCCGGATGTTCCGCGTCAGAACCGACATCATCTCGCACATGCCAGCAACGCACGCATTTCTCGCCAGTGGCCTTGGCAGTGCTGATGGCATATTCAGAGCCGTTCGCGACTTGTATTTCCAGATTCTCTGGCTTCTGCTCCAGTGGGGCAACCTGGGCTGTGGATGTAATGAAGACAAAGCGCAGCTCATCACCCAGCTTGTCCAGTGTCTGGACCAGCTCTGCAGAGGCATAGAGCGTCACGCTGGCTTCCAATGCGCCGCCAATCTCACCGGCACTACGCAGGGTTTCGAGTGATTTGGAAACAGTATCTCGAATCTGCGACAGAGCCTGCCAGTCTTCGGCGCTGACTGCTGTGCTATCACCCAGTGGGTAGAGCGTGTCCAGATAGGTCTCAGTGAAGATGGTTGGCGCCCGTGATGCCTTGTCAGTCTCTGAATGCTGGCGCAGATGCTGCCAGATTTCATCGGCCGTGAAGCTCAGAACAGGCGCTATCCAGCGCACCAGGGCATCCGTGATCATATACATCGCAGTCTGGGCTGAACGACGGCCGCGGCTATCGGTTGCCATGGTGTACTGGCGATCCTTGATGATGTCCAGGTAGAAGCTGGACATATCGATCGAGCAGAAATGATGAATGGTCTGATAAACCGTATGGAACTGGTATGACTCGTAGGCTTCCTGGATCGTGCTCTGGGTACGAAGTGCACAGTCAACTGCCCAGCGATCCAGCTCCAGCATGTCCTCAGGTGCAACGGTATGCAGCTTTGGATCAAAGTCGTTGATGGCGCTGAGCAGGTAGCGGGCCGTGTTGCGAATACGTCGATAGGCGTCGGAGGTGCGATCGAGTATCTCGTTGGAGACGGTCATCTCGCCCCGATAATCAGTCGAGCAGACCCACAGACGGACGATATCCGCACCCAGGGTTTTCAGCAGTTTCTGTGGCGCGATGATATTGCCGAGCGACTTGGACATCTTGCGTCCCTGTTGATCGACAGTGAATCCATGTGTCAGTACCTGGCGATAAGGCGCCTGGCGATTGATCGCAACACTGGTCAGGATGGATGAATGAAACCAGCCACGATGTTGATCTGAGCCTTCCAGGTAGAGATCTGCGGGGTAGCTCAGTTGCTCGTTTTGCTGGAGTACATGCATCCAGGAGGTGCCTGAGTCGAACCAGACATCCAGAACATCCGTAACCTTGTCATACAGTGCGGCATCATCGCCCAGCAGATCCACAGGTTCCAGATCGAACCAGGCCTGAATGCCTTGCTCGGCAATACGCAGGGCGACCTTTTCCAGCAATGATGATGTATCCGGATGCAGCTCGCCCGTTTCCTTGTTCAGGAACAAGGTGATGGGAACACCCCAGTAGCGCTGTCGCGAGATACACCAATCAGGACGGCCGGCGATCATGCCGCGAATGCGTGACTGGCCCCAGTCGGGAATCCACTCAACCTTGTCGATCTCGCTCAGCGTGTCCTGTCGCAGTCCTTCAGTCTCCATGCCGATGAACCACTGAGGTGTGGCGCGGTAGATGATGGGAGTCTTGGTGCGCCAGCAATAGGGATAGCTGTGCTGATATTTCTCGTGCTTGATCAGGCGGTCGCGGCTTTCCAGCTCTTCTATCATGTGCGCGTCTACCTTCATGACGTGCTCACCGGCGAAGAGTTCGACGTGCTCACGAAAGAGGCCGTGATCGTTGACGTAGTCCAGCAGACCAATGCCATGGCTCTTGGCGGCATAGAAATCGTCGACACCGTGATCAGGTGCTGTATGCACTGCGCCGGTGCCCGCATCGGTGGTGACATAGTCGCCCATGATCAACAGACTGTCCCGCTCATAGAGAGGGTGTTTGAATAGTTGACCGTCAAGCTCGGCGCCCAGGGCGGTGCCCACAATGGTCGCATCGCTGAAGCCGTAACGTGTCATGACTTCATCGACCAGAGCTTCTGCCATGATCAGTCGCTCGCCATTGACGGCAACCAGTGCGTATTGCAGCTCGGGATGCAGCGTGATGGCCAGATTGCCTGGAATGGTCCAGGGGGTGGTTGTCCAGATAACGATATTGACGGCACTGCCATCATCCTCAGTCTTGAACAGCGATAGGACAGCGGCCTTGTCGCGTGGTGCAAAACGGACATCTATAGCGGTGGAAGTCTTGTTTTCGTACTCGATCTCAGCCTCGGCTACGGCGGAATGAGCACCCCAGCTCCAATAAACCGGTTTGGTGCCCTTGTAGACATGACCCGCTTCGATGATCTTGCCCAGTGCGCGCACGATATTGGCTTCGTTGTCGAAGTTCATGGTCAGGTAAGGTGCCTGCCAATCGCCAATGATGCCAAGGCGCTGAAATTCAGTGCTCTGGTTGGCGATCTGCTCGTGGGCATATTCGCGGCACTTGGCGCGGAACTCGCCTTCGGTGACCTTGACTCCCGGTTTGCCGATCAGTCCTTCTACCTTGTTCTCGATGGGCAGTCCGTGGCAATCCCAGCCAGGCACGTAAGGGGCGTCAAAGCCTGCCAGCTGCCGAGATTTGACAATCATGTCCTTGAGGACCTTGTTCACCACATGGCCGATGTGAATATCGCCATTGGCGTAAGGAGGGCCGTCATGCAGAATGAACTTGGGCCGGCCCGCGGATTGCTCGCGAATGTGCTGATACAGCTCCATCTGGTTCCAGCCAGCCAGCATCTGCGGCTCGCGGTTGGCCAGATTTCCGCGCATTGGGAAATCTGTCTTGGGCAGGTTCAGTGTCTGTTTGTAATCGGTCACGTTTGTCTTGCTTCGTCAGTCGAACAAAGTGGGTCAGTGTATGTCATCTGGTCTTTCATCAGTTCGCGCGCAGCGTCTGCATCGCGGGCGATCTGCATCTTTAATTCATCCAAAGAGGCAAATCGCTGTTCATGACGTAACTGGGCAATGAAATCTACTGCCAGATGATGACCGTACAGATCGGCCTCTGCATCCAGCAGGTGTACTTCCAGAAGTAGCTTGCGTCCCCCAACCGTGGGGCGTTCGCCCAGATTGGCAACCGCTGCGTGGCGCGTTCCGCGTTCCAGGTCACAGGCCCAGACGGCAAATACGCCACGTAACGCCGGTCGCAGTACTCCCAGGGCAACATTAGCGGTTGGAAACCCCAGCTGTCGCCCGACTTTTTCTCCGTGTATCACGCGCCCACTGATGCGATAGGGGCGGCCCAGCAGGCTTGTTGCCGCGGCCAGCTCTCCCTTGCTCAGATGCTCGCGCACACGCGTACTGGAAATGCGGTGCTCGTCCTGCAGGCAGGTATGGCTCCGCTGGAGCGTGAATCCATGGGTTTTGGCTGCCGACGTCAGCATCTGGAAGTTACCACGACGTTTATGGCCGAAACAGAAGTCGTCGCCAATGATCAGATGTCGCGTCTGTAGTTGTTCAATGAGCACATCGCTGATGAAATCTTCGGCGGACTGTTCTGCAAAGTGGGAGTCAAAATCCAGCAATACCAACCGATCAACACCACTGGCTTCAATACTGCGAACCCTGTCACGCAAGCCTTGCAGGCGAGAGGGTGCCGATTGAGGCATGAAATATTCCTGCGGTAACGGTTCAAAGCTGATGACCGTGGCAGGCAATTGATGAGTATCTGCTGCGCTCCTCAGCGAGGCGAGCATGGATTGATGGCCAAGGTGCACGCCATCGAAATTGCCGATGGTCACGACAGACTCGGTGTTATCCGGCCAACGATTGAGGCCACGAATCAGTTGCATGGGGCGAACGTCTTGACAGGGAGAGAAGATCTCATGGGCTGGCCAGTTGTTGAGGACGTATTCCGGCGAGCAACAATCCCAGTGCATAGGTGAGGGCCCCGCCGGCAATTACCCCTGCCAACAGACTTAGCCTACCAAGGGCTCCAAAACTTTGCCACTGGATGCTCGCAAACAGCAACAGTACAACAGTCAGCGCCACAACGGCACCCAGACTGCGGCGGGCGAATGCCCATACCTCAGGTGATATCTGGTAGATATCGTCTGTGCCCAGCTTGCGATACAGCATGATCGCCTGTTGCCAGGCGGAGAGTGAGCTTGCCAGTGCCAGGCCCGTATGTGGGGCAATGAAGTCCATCCAGATCATGGGTAATACAAACAAAAGGTTATAGACCATATTGGTAATCAGAGCGATGATGCCAATACGGACGGGGGTGCGGGTGTTCTGACGGGCGTAGAAGGCCGGAGCGAAGATCTTGATCAACAGGAATGCCGGTAGTCCGGCGCCGTAGGCAATCAGACTATAACTGGCCATGGTGGCGTCGCTGGCTTTGAACTCTCCATAGCCGAACAGCGTCAACAGCATCGGTTCTGCCAGGATCATCAGGCTGATGCCTGCAGGCAGGCCCAGTATCAGTACCAGGCGAATGGCCCAGTCCAGGGTGCGCCGAAAATCGTCAGGTGAGTTCAATGAGTGTTCCCGAGCGAGCCGGGGCAAGATGATGGTGCCCAGAGTGACTCCCAGCATGCCGAGCGGAAATTCCAGCATACGATCGCTGTAATAGAGCCAGCTCAGGCTGCCTGCCGTCAGAAAGGAGGCGATCACGGTGTCCAGTAGCAGGTTTATCTGCGCCACCGATGAGCCCAGAATAGCGGGCACCATGAGTTTGAGAATGCGGCGTACTCCAGGATGCTTCCAGCCCCAGCGCGGACGTGGCATCAAGCCAATCTGGCGTAGGAATGGCAATTGCAGAAACAGTTGGACAGCGCCTGCCGCAAATACGCCCCAGGCCAGAGCCACGATAGGGTCGCTGAAGAAGGGGCTGAAAATCAGAGCCGCAGCGATCATGCAGATGTTGAGTAGAACCGGCGTGAAGGAGGGTACGGCGAACTTGCCAAAAGTATTGAGCATGCTGCCGGCATAAGCCACCAGGCTGATGAAGAACAGATACGGGAAGGTAATGCGCAGCATGCGAGTGGCCAGATCGAAGCGCTCTGGTTCATCGATGAAGCCTGGTGCAAACAACATGATGAGTAACGGGCTGAGCATGACGCCCAGTGTGCTCACCAGCAGCAGAATGATGGTGAGCGTGCCCGAGACGTGTGCTGCCAGATCGACCAGCGCCGCTTTGCTGCGTGTCTCCTTGTACTCCGTGAATACGGGTACGAAGGCAGTTGCAAAAGCGCCTTCGGCAAACAGTCGACGCAGGAAGTTGGGTATCTTGAAGGCAACCAGGAAAACGTCGGTTGTCGCGCCAGCACCAAAAACGATTGCCAGTATCTGGTCTCGTACAAAGCCCAATACCCGCGAGAGCAAGGTCATAAATCCGACAATGGTCCCAGAACGGACAAGATTTGCCGGTTTCATCGTGCTTGCCATTGACTTTTAGTGACATTGAGGGTATAAAGGACGGCTGAATTCAGTAATCTCAAGCTAGAGGGTATTCTGTGGCAAACACAGCACAGGCACGTAAACGCGTTCGCCAAGCCGAAAAATCTCGTCAACGTAACGCGAGCCAACGCTCGATGATGCGTACGATGGTCAAGCGCGTATTCTCGGCACTTGCTGCCGGTGACAAAAGCGCAGCCGAAACTGCTTATAAAGAAGCTGTTCCGGTTCTGGATCACATGGCTCGAAAAGGCCTGATTCACAAGAACAAGGCAGCGCGATACAAGAGCCGTTTCAACGCTCAGGTTCGTGCTCTGGCGTAATGCCGGCCGGGGCCGTAAGGCCCCGAGTCTGATGTAATCGGGATTTTCCCGGTTCATCGAAAAACTGCTCACCGGAAGACAATCATGTTGTCCCGGTGTACCAGTTCCGGTTCGCCGGAGTAGCCCAGCAGTTGTACGAATTGATCGCTGGACTGTCCCAGTATCTTGCGAGTATCCGCTGCGCTGTAGTTGGTCAGCCCTCTCGCAACTTCACGACCTTCCTTGTCGATGCAGGAAACCAGTTCTCCACGAGAGAATTCGCCTGAGCATGCGCGCACACCTACCGCAAGCAGGCTAGAGCCCTTCTCCTTCAATACTCGGCAGGCTCCCTCATCCAGTGTCACCGTGCCTTTGGCCCGCAGATGATCTGCCAGCCAGCGCTTGCGCGCGTCCAGAGGTTTCTGGTCGCTGGTCAGCATGGTTCCCAGGGGTTCGCCATCGCGCAGCCTGAGCAGAACATTGGGTTCGCGCCCGTTGGCAATGACAGTGGTGGTGCCGTTCTGGGCTGCCCGTTCGGCGGCCAGTATCTTGGTACGCATGCCGCCGCTGCCGATGCTGCTGCCGGGAGGTCCTGCGAGCGCAAGTATGTTCGGGTCGCTGGCGTTGGCGCGTTCCAGTAGTTGGGCGTCTGGGTTTGAGCGAGGATCTTTGTCAAACAGGCCGTTCTGGTCGGTTAGTAATACCAGCACATCGGCATCAATCAGATTGGCAACCTGGGCGCCTAGCGTGTCGTTGTCGCCCAGTTTGATTTCGTCGGTCGTGACCGTGTCATTTTCGTTCACGATGGGCAGAACGCCATGGGTCAGCAGTGTGGACAGGGTGGCCCGGGCATTCAGATAGCGTCGTCGATCAGCAAGATCGTCGTGTGTCAGGAGTATCTGTGCCGTTAGCTGGTCATAGCGTTCAAAGCCAGCTTCATAGGCGCGGATCAGTCCCATTTGTCCGACGGCAGCTGCAGCTTGCAGCTCGTGGACGCGTGTGGGGCGTTTGGGGAGTTTGAGGCGGGCGACGCCCTCGGCAATGGAGCCACTTGATACCAGTACAACCTGTCGATTGTCGGCTAGTAGTGCAGCTATCTGGGTGGTCCATTGTTCAATGATGGCATGGTCAAGGCCCTTGCCATCGGCGGTGAGGAGAGAGCTGCCTACCTTGACGACCCAGCGTCTGGCAGAGCGCAAACGGTCACGCATCGTCCGACGGCACCTCGTCAGGGTTCTTGTCTGAGGCCTGGTCAGGAGTCTGCTCGGGAATCTGTTCAGAGGCTACCTGGCCAACAATGTCGATCTTGTTGGTGCGTTTGGATAGTCTGGCGTATTCCGCCTCCTTCTCTTCCGCGTCCTGTTCGCGCAACAGTTCCAGTCGTTTCATGATGTCGGAGGCCAGGCTGCGTGTGCCTGCGCCGGTTACCGCCGAGACGCGATAGATCGGCCCAGTCCAGCCCAGTCCCTTGATGATGGCGTCGCAGTGTTCATCAGCATCATCGCCGCCTAGCAGATCCGTCTTGTTCAGTACCAGCCAGCGCTCTTTTTTGTAAAGGACTTCGCTGTGTTTCTTCAGCTCGTTAACGATCGCGATGCCGCTTGCGACAGGGTCGCTCTGATCAATCGGCATGACATCGATGAGATGCAGCAAAAGACGTGTGCGGCTGAGGTGCTTGAGGAATCGCACGCCTAGTCCGTGGCCTTCGGCGGCACCTTCAATGAGGCCTGGAATGTCGGCCATCACGAAGCTGCGATGAGGTTCAAGGCTGACCACGCCCAGATTGGGGTGTAGCGTTGTAAAGGGATAGTCAGCAACTTTGGGGCGTGCTGAGGACAGCTGGCGAATCAGAGTCGATTTGCCGGCGTTGGGCATGCCCAGCAGGCCGACATCGGCCAGTACGCTCAGTTCGAGCATGAGCTCGCGTCGTTCGCCGGTCGTTCCGTCAGTTGTTTTTCGAGGTGCGCGGTTGGTGGAGCTTTTAAAACGCGCGTTGCCTAGGCCGTGCCAGCCGCCTTTGGCCACTTCGATCATCTGACCTGGCTGCTGCATGTCGGCGATTATCTGGTCGTTGGCACGGTCTCTTGCAACGGTGCCTACGGGTACGTCGACAATGCAATCCTCGCCGCCGGCGCCTGAGCAATTTTGCCCGCGACCGTTTGCTCCGCGCTCTGCGAGGAAGGTGCGCTGATGCTGGAAGTCGGCCAGTGTGTTCAGGCCTTCGGTGGCTCGCAGAAAAACACTGCCGCCATCACCTCCGTCACCACCGTCCGGGCCACCTTTGGGAATGTATTTCTCGCGGCGAAATCCAAGCGCGCCGTTCCCGCCGTCACCGGCTATTACATTGATTCGAGCTTCGTCGACGAATTTCATGAGATTCTTGTTCGGGCAAAGAAAAACCCGCACTAGGCGGGTTTTGCTGTAGTCCTGCTTGTTACATAAAAAGTAACCGAGGGCTTCAGCCTTCTACGGCTGCAGGGATGATGTCTATGAACTTGCGGTTGTTGGCTCCGCGAACACTAAAGGTGACAACACCGTCGGTCTTGGCGAAGATCGTGTGATCCTTGCCGATACCTGTGTTGACGCCCGCGTGGAAGCGTGTGCCGCGCTGGCGAACAATGATGTTGCCTGCAATTGCGATTTCGCCGCCAAACTTCTTCACGCCGAGGCGTTTGGATTCTGAATCGCGACCGTTGCGAGTACTTCCGCCTGCTTTCTTATGTGCCATGACTGATTACCTGACTGATTTCTATACGATTGGGCCGAAAAACTAGCCAGCGTTGATGCCGGTAATTTGTAGCTCAGTGTAATTCTGACGATGTCCGGCCTGCTTGCGATGATGCTTGCGGCGCTTGAACTTGATGATTGTGACTTTTGTGCCACGGCCATGCGAAAGCACCTTGGCGCTGACGGATGCGTTTGCGATCAAAGGCGCACCAACGTTGACAGTTTCGCCATCGTTGACCATCAACACTTCGTCAAGAGTGACGTCGCTGCCGGCTTCCGCCTTGATGGTTTCGACCCTTAAACGGTCACCTTCGCTTACTTGGTACTGCTTGCCACCGGTTTTGACTACCGCGTACATGATAACTGGTCCTGAAACTGAGGCCCAAACTTGCATCGGGCACTTTGCGCATTGATGTGCGGTAAGTAACCGCGAACAGCCAGATACTATACCAGTGATAAATACTCATCGTCAATCGTTAGCGGTGCACATTGTGTGCAACTTGATGCTCGTAACGGTATTCACCGCCAATCTGATGGATTTGCAGCCCGTTTGTGCAGACGATTCGTCTGTTTCAACCGCGCCAGTGCAGTACTTTGCCTTCAATCCAGCCAATCAGTGTGCTGATCAACACACCGAGTACCGACAAGATGACAACTCCGGCAAACAATCGTTCCAGATCGTACAGAGAGCCGGCTTCCAGAATATAAGCACCGATGCCGTACTCCGCACCGAGCATTTCGGCCGCGACCAACAGAATGATGGCAATGGCGAGGCTGACTCGCAAGCCGGAAAGAATGCCTGGCATGGCTCCGGGAATGACAATCTTGCGGACAATTGAAAACCAGCTTAGCCCGAAACTCTGACCCATGCGGATCAGTGTCCGGTCCACGTTATCGACGGCGCCATAAGTGGCAACAACCGTCGGTGTGAAAGTACCAAAGGCTATCAACGCGTATTTGGAAGTCTCATCAATACCGAACCAGATGACAAACAGCGGAAGCAGGGCAATCTTGGGAATGGGGAAGAGAGCGGCCACCAGCGGCACCAGGCCAGCACGGATCAATGAGAACAGGCCAATGAGGATGCCGGTGGCCGTACCGACACTCACGCCAAGAGCGGCGCCGACAGCAAGACGCGACAGGGAGGGGGCCAGATGTTGCCACAGTAGTCCGCTACTCCACAATTGCTGGAAAGTGGCAAAGACATCAGAGGGCCGTGGAAGCGTCAGATTGGAGATATAGCCGGTTCTGGTGCCCCATTCAGCGACCAGGATGAGCACGATGAAGAGGGCGATGGCGACGCCACGTATCGGTCGCGGTGCAAAGCCTGCGCCTCTGAAAGGTACTTCTATGCCATTGATGGTTTTCACGTCGGTTGCCTGTCCGGTAATCGGTGCCGTTGTCAGGCTGGTGGTTGTCGAGGCTGGTTGCTTGCTCATTCTCAGACCAGTTCCCGATCGGCCTGGGCGGCTTCATCGCGCATCATTTGCCATAGATGCTGGCGGGTCTGTTCCATTTCAGCGTTGTTGAAATCGCGTTCGCTTAGCGGTGTGCTCATCGAAACTGTCTCGAAAATTCGTCCTGGATGGCGCGATAGCACAACAATTTCATGGCCCAGCCTGACAGCCTCTGACAGGTTGTGGGTTACATAGACCCCGGTGAAAGGCTCGGCTGTCCAAAGCTGCAATAAATCTTCGAGTAACAGCTCACGGGTCTGACTGTCCAGAGCCGATAACGGCTCGTCCATCAAAAGAACGGCCGGTTTGACAGCCAGGGCACGGGCGATGGCGACCCGCTGTTTCATACCTCCGGACAGCTGGCGCGGCAAGGCATGGCGAAAATCACTCATGCGAGTCCGGCTCAGCACGTCGTTGATGATCTGCTCGTGTTCTGCCCGACTCAGGTGGTGATCTTCCAGTACCAGGCTGATGTTGTCGGCCACATTGCGCCAGGGCAGCAATGCAAAGTCCTGGAAGATATAGGTCAGTGGATTCAGGCAGCCTTGAGGCGGCGTTCCCTGCAGTGTGACAATGCCGGTAGACGGTTTTTCAAGGCCACCCATCAATCGCAGTAGTGTCGATTTACCACATCCTGACGGACCGACGATACACAGAATCTTGCCGGCACTGACCTGCAGGTTGATGTCCTGCAGAACGGTGGTTTCGCCGTAGGCATGGCTGAGGCCTTGTAATTGCAGTTGCATGCTGCCTGAACGGTTTCCTGAGAGCTGACTATTGGCCGATGATGCGAACGTAGGAAGAATCGACCACGGTATCAATGTCGATACTGTCCTTCACCAGACCCTCGGACTTGAACCAGTCAAGCTGGTCTTTGATTGAGGCCAGGTTCATCGCAGCACCTTCATTGATGCGCATGGCGCCATTGATGATGCCGGGAGCCGCCTGCTCGTAATCCTTGTCGGTGTAAACGTACTTGTGAATCAATCTGACCATGTCGTCATGTGCTGCTGTTCCAGCCGTTTTGTCGACCAGTGCCGCGTTGAAGTCAGCGGCTCCTCGGGCGAATGCTGCCAGAAACGCTTTGTTCTGCTCCGCTTTATCACGAGCATTGCTGGCTGAAGTGAATAGGGTTGTCACCTGGTAGTCGGGTAGGTAGTCAGCAACCGAGCCTATGATCTTCCACGCGCCTGCGTCCGCCAGCGGTTTGGCGATATGGGGCACGATGGTCCAGGCATCAATCTGGCCGGACTTGATAGCACCAATAATGGCGCCGGTCTTTTGCAGTGGCTTGAACTTCAGCTTGGCGCTTTCTGCAGACGCAATCTTTGAGCCCATGTAATGAAAGGAGGAGCCCGCCTGAGTGATGCCGAAACTGTGGCCGTCAAGCTGTGCAGGGGAGGTCAGGCCTGCATCGTAGGCTGCATTGGAGGCCAGGATCTGCTGGCCGTAGATGCCGCTTTCCTCGGACAGTGCGCCTCCGATAACCTTGATTGCACCTTTTTCGGCGAGGGAAATCAGCCCACCCGAAATGGCTGTGACCGCGTAGTCTGCATCACCTGAGGCAATCGCCACGGCCATTGGCTGGGCCGCCTGGAAAAATTTGAACTCCACATCGAACCCGGCTTCTTCGAAATAACCGCGCTCGAATGCGACAAAACTGGCAGCGTGACTGGTGAATCGCAGAGCACCTACATTGATTTTTGTTCGTGCCTGGCCGATGGCTGGCATTCCGAACAGGCTGGCTGCGGCAGTGGTGCCAATGATTCCAAGTGCTCTTCGACGGCTGATTGCGCTCATTCACTGTATCCTTAGGGGGAAGTCACACCCTATTGTAGCGCTCAATAGTTGATTGCCCGCTGGGAACTTGCCAGTATCAAGAGCGTGAACCACATTTTCAGAACATGAACTCTCCTGCTACACAACTGATGACTTTGTCCATAGAAGATTGTCGAGCCTTGATCGCGCCGGGCATGGACCGTGTCGATGATCTTATCCGTCGACGCCTGGCCTCAGAGGTGGTGCTGATCAATCAGCTGTCAACCTACATAATCGGAAGTGGCGGTAAGCGCCTGCGCCCGCAGCTGGTCTTACTCGCTGCCGGCGCCTGTGGGCTTGATACAGCCACCGAGCCGCATCCGGTCACGGTGGCTGCCATCATCGAATTCATACATACAGCCACGTTGTTGCATGACGATGTGGTGGATGCTTCCGATTTGCGTCGGGGTCAGGACACTGCCAATGCCGTATGGGGGAACGAAGCCGCCGTCCTGGTTGGGGACTTTCTGTATTCGCGCTCATTTGAAATGATGGTGGAAGTCGGCAATATCGAAGTCATGAGCATTCTGGCTTCCACAACCAACCGAATCGCCGAAGGCGAGGTCATGCAGCTTCTGAACGTGCGGGAGCCGGGTATCACCGAGGCGCAGTACATCGAAGTCATTGAAGCAAAAACGGCACGTCTGTTTCAGGCAGCTACCGAGCTGGGTGCCGTGCTGGCCGGGGAAAGCACCGATCGACAAGCCGCTTTGGCAAGTTTTGGTATGCATCTGGGGACCGCCTTCCAGATCGCCGATGACGTGCTGGACTATCAGAGCGATAGCGAGACGATGGGCAAGAACATCGGAGATGACCTGGCGGAAGGCAAGACGACGTTGCCACTGATATACGCCATGCGTGATGGTACAGCCGAACAGGCAGCGACGGTGGCGACAGCCATTCGTGAAGGCGGATTGGGACATCTGGCCGAAGTGCTGGATATCATCAAGAAGACTGATGCTCTGAATAATTCCATGAAACGTGCGGCCGAGTCAGCCGAGAGTGCCGTTGCCGCTTTAGCACTGCTGCCCGAATCACCCTATCGTCAGGCGCTGGAGCGGATTGCTCTCTACTCGATAGAGCGCACCTCCTGAGACTGAAGCGCTGGACCGGTAGTACTCTGCCTGAGGCTGAGCCCGCTGGGCCGTTAGGTACTGCTCGTTATCCCGCGCTCAGGCTCTGGAGCTACGTGCGGGACTGAGTCCGAGTCCGAGTCCGGGACCGAACAAGTGGATGTTCGGAGTTCTGCGCGAAGGCGACTTTCCTGCGGCTTCTGATCAGTGTGAACAGGGCGAACAGAGCGCCACCTGACAGAGTGATCGGCCCCGCACTACCGACAGAGACACTGCTATCGCCCGCGCCGCCTCCAGACTGGGCAGTCGACAGTAATTGGCCTTGGTCATCTGCTGCGGCCATGGTGGTCGGTGTTGAGCTGGATAGTTCCAGATCAAATCGTACAGTGGCCTGATTGTTCTGTAGCTCGGTATCGCTGAAGTCATCCGGAAACAACTCGGTGCTGATCAGTGCCTGTGGATCGCCATCGATCGGAAAATCTGCAGAGACAGAGACGCTTTGAAAGCCTTTGGCGGCCAGGGCCTGGTGCTGGCAGTGCAGTTGCGATCCCTGAATCGTGCAGCCTGCTGAAGGTGCGGATAGCTGTGCAGCTGCGGGGAAGTCGGTAATGCTGCTGACTTGAGAGACAAATCGTGTTGCGTCCTGATTGAGCGCAGTAATGGAGACATTCAAACGATAAGGTGTATCGGTGGCTTCAGCATCCAGGCTGATGCCCACATCGATATTGTCAGTCACGCATGCTGCCGACAGGGTCTGCTGCATCTTGTCGATGCTGCAGGATGAAAATACCGGCCGGGTGCTGCCCGATAGCTCAGACGACATGATTTCGCTACCGGTAATGGCGCTGTCAGTGAGGCATACAGCGTCATCGTCATGCTCTGCCCCGAGATTATGGGCAATCTCGTGAGCAGACAGCAGCATGCCATAGGGAAAAGGGGTGGACATGCTTACGTCATACCCGTCCAGTCGACAAGCGGTATTGATCCATCCAAGACCAATGACTTTTTCTCGATCATCATGCCCACTGAACAGGTGGACCAGAGCCAGGTCTGCAGGCAATTGTTCGTCGGCGATGCGAATCTCGCGAAACTCTTCCAGAACCTGATCCACGTTGCCTTGAAAATCCCGCAAGGGATCCTGATCAGGGTCGTCATAAACCCGGAAGCTGTCGACAACCACTGCAAGGCCTAGTTGGTCCTGATACAGCCCATCAACGCCATTGATGACGCCCAGAGCTTGTGCAAGTCCGCGCTGGTTGTGATATTCGTTATATTTACTGTCAATCACGATGCCAATTTTGACCGCTCGGGCAGCTACGGGTTCGAGCTTGTTCGTCGGCGTGCCTGCTGAGTCTGCATCGTTCGCATTCGCAGAGATATCAAGATCGTTCAGCTGGGTTGAGCTGCTTGGAATCTCTTCCATAATGGTGTTGCCGGACAATTGCGACAGGGTCTGGCCGCCCATGCTGTCATCGTATTTCAGCTCATACAGATTGCCGCCACTGAAGAGGTGTCCTTCGAAATGACCCTCGCCAATATCTTCGTACGAGATTCGTGCCCAGGACTGTTCGTCATTGATGATGACGCCGTCAAAGAACTGCGGCAAGTCGTACAGGGCTTCCTGCAAAATGGATGAATTGCTCAGCAGCTGCTTGGGGGTTAGCTGGAGTTGCCATTGTTGGTCGATACTGGCAATGTCGAGTTGCTGAAGTTCTTCATCAAAAACGGTTGTGACCGGCGAATTGAACGGCAGTGACCGATCAGCAAGAGCTGATGTGATTGGCAGCACGCAAAACAGGAATGTCAGTAATACCCACTGGCACGCTTGTCTGGTTCCGCGTGCATTTGATAGCGGGATTTGCATAGACTGAAGTCTATCAGTCAGTTCGGGTTTGAATGCGCAGAAAATATGAACGTTTGTTCAGATGGGCGCAATTGCTGACTACTTCACGAAGCCCAGTGCTGGGAGCGTTTCACAAAACTGCCATTCGCCATTCTTGAGTGGCCATACTTCGTAGGGCCCGATGTGTGTGCGGATCAGGCGCAAGGTGGGGAAGTTCACAGCGGCTGTCATGCGTCGCACTTGCCGATTACGGCCTTCCTGCAGGCTGATCTGTAGCCAGCTAGTCGGTATGTTCTGACGAATCCGGATGGGCGGATCGCGCGGCCACAACACCTCGGGTGGATCCACCTGGCTGACTTGCACCGCACGCGCGGGTCCATCCTTGAGTTGCACACCTTTGCGCAACTGCTCGATGGCTCTGGCGTCAATCTGGCCATCCACTTGCACCAGGTATTGTTTGGTCAGCTTGAATCGTGGGTGGCTGATGCGCTGCTGCAAGGCCCCATCGTTAGTCAGAAGCAACAAGCCTTCGCTGTCTCTGTCCAGTCGTCCGGCAGCATAGAAGCCTGGAGCTTCAATGTAATCGGCTAATGTCTTGCGTTTGTCAGCATCGGTGAACTGGCACAGAACGCCAAACGGCTTGTTGAACAGCACAATGCGGTGCTGCGCGCTTGCCTCGCTCACTTGTCAGCCAGGCGACGGGCAGTGCGTTCAGCCAGATCGTCCATCAGTCCTGCATCCACCAGAGCGTTGAACAGTAGCCTTTCGTCTCGGGGTGGACGTTCGCAGGTGGTGAGATCCTGCGGCAGACGATCATCGTTGATCAGACCCGTTAATGAACGTGCCAGGGCGATTGTGGATTTGTGCTCATACAAAAGCCTGCTGACTCGTGGAGCGCCTCGAAAGCGCATCATCGAAACCTCTCCCAGGTTTGCCAGCAAGTTCTCCAGATCATTCCATTTGTTGAGCAGGCGAGCTGCCGTTGTCGGGCCAACGCCCGGTACGCCGGGAATGTTGTCGCTCTTGTCGCCACTGAGTGCCAGCCAGTCCGGGATCTGTTCCGGTCTGATCTTGAATCGTTTGTGTACTTCGTCATAAGTGGCGATGCCGCGACGCCCGTAATCCCAGTACAGGTCATTTTCTGTGATGAACTGGGCAAGATCCTTATCCCCCGTCACGATGGTCACAGGCAGATCCTGGCGGCTGGCCATGCCGGCAAAGTGACCAATGATATCGTCGGCTTCAACCTGGTCGCTGCCCTGCGTCATGATGCCCAGTGCCTGTGCTACCTGCTTGCATCGGGCAAACTGGGGGACCAGATCCTGAGGTGCTGGTGGGCGATCGGCCTTGTAGGCGGGGTACAGCTGGTTGCGAATGCCTTTTCTGAAACATTCGTCGAAGGCGCACAGCATCATCGTCGGGCGATGGTTTTCGATAATCTGGCAGAGCGTCTCGGTAAAGCCCTGCACAGCATTGTCGGGCTCGCCGAAGCGATTACGCGTATCTGCCGGCAACCCTTGCCAGCCGCGAAAAACATAGATACTGGAGTCCACCAGAAAGAGAGCTTGATGGATCACGAGTTATTGGTCAGTTCGAGGTTGCTGGGATGATTAAGAGTGAGGCTCTGCTTGCCTGCTGATGTTCCAAGCCAGCCGCGAACCTGAATTTCCTGGCCAATCAGCTTGCTCAGCTCTGATGCTGCAAGCTCGCCGCTTTTCGGCCAGAGGGAACCAAGTTTGACTTGCAAGCCATTGTCTAGAATCAGTTTTGTCTTGCCTTTGTGGCCCTGAATTTCCTGCACGTGGCCGGTGGCTACATGAAAGCCGCGTTCCCGGCCTGTCAGCGGGCTGCTGTTCAGCTGCCAGCTACCAGGGGATTGCCAGATTCCCAGACCTGCATCGCGAGCTTGTAGCTCTAGCGTGTGCAAGGTATCGGCGCAGCGGGTGTTGCGGCCTACGGCTACCGCCAGTCCCATACCTGTGGCGATCAGTGTCTGTGCAGCATCCTGCCCATCCGCACGTCTCAGGTGAGCTAACAGGCGGCCATAACGGTCGTGTGCATCCTTGCCTGAGATGATCAGCGCCTGAGTGTTCTCGAGAAAATTCTCCAGAGCCTCTTTGGCATGCTGAGCCATGAGCCGGTCTTGTTTGTCCGGTGAGTTCAATTCGAGTGTGTTGAGTCCGATCAGTCGTACACGACGTTGGTCGTCAAGAACAACAGTGTCGCCGTCAGTGACTCGGGCGATGGTGACCTTTTCTGTCTGTGCCTGTTCAAGGCAAGAGGTCAGTTGTGGCAGGTTGTCTGCCGCTGCCAAAGAACAGATGAATAACAAGCTTACGCAAAAAAGGCATCTCAATGGATGCCTTTTTCGCACTCTGTCGGCGAGCACCACCGTCTGTGGGCCGCCGATATTAGCCGACGTCCGATTACTTGGCGCCGTAGCGTCGACGGAACTTGTCAACCTGACCTGCAGTATCCATTACTTTTTGCTTACCCGTGTAGAACGGATGGCAAGACGAACACACTTCGATACCCAGATCGCGTCCAGATGTGGAACCCGTTTCAAACGTGTTTCCGCAACTGCAAGTGACTGTGATTTGCTTGTATTCGGGATGGATTTCCGGTTTCATAGCAACCTCCCGGTTATAAAAAATGGAACCGGATACTAGGGCCGTTGGTTTTGAATTGCAAGGCTCGGGGTCAAGCTGATGCTCAGATCGCCGCTAAAGTGCAATATTTGATGGATTTTGCCCATGCTTTGGCGAATATTGGCTAAATTATTGTTCAAGGTGAGCGTGCCGCTGGTTTTGCTGGCAGGTATGTTGAGTTATGGCCATTACCTGCGTGGCGGTGATCCGGGAGCTCTATGGCAGGGTATTGCCGGACGTGCTTCGGACCAGGTGGCGAGTCTGTTTTCAGGTGTTCGCAACGATGCCTCGAAAGTGACAGGGGTGCTGACTCGAGGTGTCTCCCAAGTGAGCGGCATTGAAGGCCAGGAGGGGTTGACCCAGGTCTATATGTGGAAGGATGCCGCCGGTGTGACCCATTACAGTACTGCCGAGCCGGCTGGCGTCATTGCCAAGATCATCAGCGTTGATCCAAACGTCAATGTGCTGGCCCCTGTGCGAGCGCCAGTAGCTTCAACTCGGCAGGTCGGTGGGGTTGAACCAGGTGATACAGGAGAGCCGAGTGGGCAAATGCCGGGAGTGGCAGGTCAGGTTCTGTCGACACGCGGTCATGACCAAGGCGGTGACACTGAAGGCTCAACAACGGGTGCTGACATTGATCCTGCGCAGTTGCTGAGAATGATTCAGGCTGCACAGAAGTAAACCCCCGCGCTGTTTGATGCAAGGGTTTGTGCCCGCAGGAGATCAGACTATTCTCGGGCAGGCTTCTGGCTCATGCTGTTGGCGCTCAGCTAATGGGGTTGAGCGGTATGACCGGATAACGACGAACCCCGGGCAGGAACATCTCAAGGGTGTCGTTCAGCCAGTTGAATCCGGTGGGGGTCGCCTTTAGTTGTAGGCCGCTGCGCTCCAGCAAGCCTCGCTCTATGGCTTTGTCAATCGTGCTCTGCCACGGCAGCAGTGAGGTGCCGGTATGCTGCTCGAAAAGTGGTACAGGAAAGCCGTCGACCAGACGCAGCGCATTCATCATGAATTCAAGACCGGTCTCTTCCAGAGAAATAATATCCTCACTGCCGAGTCGTTCGGCGGCGCAAGTTGCCTCCAGATAGCGGGCTGGGTGCTTGTGCTTCCAGCGTCGCACAATGGTTCCATCGGCCGCTGAGCTGATTTTTCCGTGAGCGCCAGCACCAATGCCCAGATAGTCACCAAACTGCCAGTAGTTAACATTGTGCTGTGAGCGGTGCGAGGTGCGCGCATAGGCTGATATCTCATAGCGCTCGAAACCGGCGCCCGTCAGTGTGTCGATAATTTCATTCTGCATGTCGGCACGCGCTTCATCATCAGGCAACTTGGGTGGGAAGCGGGCAAACAGAGTATTGGGTTCCAGCGTGAGCTCGTAGCAGGAAAGGTGCGTTGTTTCCAGATCGATGGCAGTGCGAAGATCCGCCAGAGCGGCGCTTGTGGATTGTTCTGGCAAGCCGAACATCAGATCCAGATTGATTTCTTCGAAGCCTGCCTGCTTGGCGATGTCCACAGCCCGCAATGCTTCATCCGCCGAATGCACCCGGCCCAGAGTCTTGAGTGCCTGCGGGTTGAAACTTTGAATGCCGATGGACAGACGGTTGATTCCTGATTCCCGATAATCTCTGAAGCGTTGCTGTTCAAAGGTTCCGGGATTGGCTTCCATGGTGATTTCGACCGTGGGTGCAAGTGCTGTCAGTGCACGAATGCCACTCATGAGCCGCTCTACGGCGGCTGCGCTGAGCAGGCTGGGCGTACCGCCACCAATGAAGACCGTACTGATTGAGCGCCCCCAGACGAGCGGCAGTTCGTCAGCCAAATCGTTCAGCAGGGCATCGATATAGTGCTGTTCGGGGATGTCGCCACGCTGCTCGTGTGAGTTGAAATCACAATACGGGCATTTTTTTACACACCAGGGAATATGCACATACAGCGATAACGGTGGCAATTCCCGAAAGTTACGACTCACAGAGGCGCAGCTCCTTGCTCGTGAATGGCCTTGAGTCGATCGACCAGCAGTGCGACTGCCTTGCCGCGGTGACTGAGTCGGTTCTTGCTTGCTTTGTCCAGCAGCGCCGCTGCCGTATGGGTGTCATGGTTGCAGAACACCGGATCATAGCCAAAGCCGCTATCGCCTTGCGGGGCGTGCAGGATGTGCCCTTCCCAGCTGCCCTCGGCAATCAGGGGCGAGGGGTCGAATTCATGTTTCAGGTACACGACCACTGTGCGAAATCTGGCACTGCGTTGCGCATCGTCGGGCAAGTCGCTCAGCTGAGCCAGCAACAGTTCGTAATTGGCAACATCGCCAGTGCCGGCATCGTGCCGTTCGGCATGGCGGGCAGAATACAGCCCGGGAGCGCCGTTCAGCGCGTCTACTTCCAGGCCCGAGTCATCTGCTATTGCTGGCAGCCCGGATGCGGCTGAAGCATGTCGTGCCTTCAGCAACGCATTTTCGACGAAAGTGTGCGCCGTTTCCTCGGCAGCCTTGATGCCCAGGCTGTCCTGCGCAATGATTTCCATCCCGACTGGCGAGAGAAGATCATTCAATTCCCGGATCTTGCCGGGGTTGGAGCTTGCGAAGACAACCTTTTGCATTTGACGTTCTCTCAGGGAACCAGGCGCACTATTTCGATCATCAGTCCTGCAGACAGGCGTTTTGCGCCTCAACCAGCTGACTGATGCCATGACGAGCCAGTGCCAGCATTTCCTGCAGTTCATTATCACGAAATGCATGGCCTTCCGCCGTGCCTTGAATCTCGATGAAACCGCCGGCTTCGTTCATGACAACATTCATATCGGTTTCAGCGCTGGAGTCTTCAGCGTAATCAAGGTCCAGTACTGATTGACCTGCCACGATACCCACTGAAATAGCTGCAACCTGACCGTGTATCGGGTTACGTTTGATCTTCCGCTGCTTTTGCAGAACCTGCATGGCATCTACAAGCGCCACGTAGGCACCTGTAATGGCCGCTGTTCGGGTGCCGCCGTCTGCTTGCAACACATCGCAATCAACCGTGATGGTGCGCTCACCGAGTGCGTCCAGATCAATGGCAGCTCGTAACGAACGGCCGATGAGTCGCTGGATTTCCTGGGTACGTCCCGATTGCTTGCCAATGGCAGATTCACGTTTCGCTCTGCTGTGTGTCGCGCCGGGCAGCATGCCGTATTCAGCGGTTACCCAACCACTGCCTGTGCCTTTGAGCCAGGGCGGGGTGCGATTGTCGATACTGGCAGTACACAATACTTTTGTGTCGCCCATCGCAATCAGCACTGAGCCAGCTGCATGTTTGGTGAACTTGCGAGTAAGCGTTATTTGGCGAAGTTCGTCGGTGGCTCGTCCGCTGGGGCGCATAGGCTGACTTGTATTGATTCTGGGCGGCAGAGTATACCTGCTCACTCGGCGGGCAGCGGCAAGCAGAACCCTTGGATTCGTGTAAATTGCCGTATTCAGTGAAAACAGGGACTAAAACCGACCATGTTGCGTAGCATGACGGCCTTCGGGCGCAGCACCTTGAGCATCGACGGTGGTGAGTTGCTGTGCGAGATTCGCTCGCTCAATCACCGATATCTGGATATCAGCATTCGATTGCCTGAAACGTTACGCGCTGTCGAATCCGAGGTTCGTGAACGGCTGACAAAATCTGTACATCGAGGCAAGATCGAGCTCAGTCTGAGAGTCAATGAAGTCTCGGACAGCACGGGTGGTATCACTATCAATACCGCTTTGCTGGCAGAGCTCGCCCAGGCCGCCGGTCAGGTGGAGGGCTTGACCAGTGCCAGCTGCATAGTGGACTCGGTCAGGTTGTTGCAGTGGCCAGGGGTCCTGGTGATCGGCTCCGGCCTGTCAGATATTCCAACGGATGCTGCGCAGACGGCTTTTGCCCAGGCTTTGCAGGATTTCATGGCAACCCGTGAGCGGGAGGGGCAGCAGATGGCAGCTTTGCTGATGACAAGAAATGCTCAAATACATGAACTACTTGCGAAGCTACGTCAGCGGCGCCCCCAGGTTCTGGCAAAGCAGCGGGAGAAGTTGCTGGTCAGACTTGGACAGCTGGCAGTGGATCACGATGAGGACAGGCTCGAACAGGAACTTGTTCATGTTGCGCAACGCCTGGACATCGACGAGGAGCTGGATCGTCTGGATGCTCACGTCAGCGAACTGAGTCTGGCTTTGCAGCGAGATGAGCCTGTGGGCAGGCGACTGGATTTTCTCATGCAGGAATTCAATCGCGAGACAAATACAATCAGTTCGAAATCATCGGACAAGGACACAACAGCCATCGCTGTCGATATGAAAGTCCTGATTGAACAAATGCGAGAACAGGTACAAAACGTTGAATAATCTGACAGTCCCAAAAGCATGAGCAAAAAGGTCAAGAAAAAACCGTATGACTGGCCGCCGCCGCTTGAGCCGGATGTTACCTATGTGCCTAAGCAGCGCAACCCGATCCATTCGATTCTGACGGCACTGCCCGTTATCATGCTGATAGTGGGTCTGTACATTCACTTTCAGAGTGAGTCAGAGCAGAGTCACAGCGCGCCCATTCGAGCAGAAAGTATGGATGCAGAAGGTGTGTTCACCGGTCTGTCGGTGGTTAAATCCGGCTCGACCGGTCGCCATTATCTGTGGTTCGAAGAGGCTGGCAAGGCGCGTGGTGCGCGAGTGCAGCCAAGCCAGGCGCAGGCGCTGGAATCACTGGTTCGAGGCGAGATGATTCAGCTCAGCATGGCGCCCAGTGTGTCCGGTTCAAACACCCATTGGGTCTGGCATGTGGAGCAGGATGGTGTGGTTTTTCTGGATTTGTCCGAGCAGTTGCAATAGCATCACGCACGCGTTTCACTGAGCGCAAGATCTTTGGCATGCTTCTCGGCTGCCGCCTTGCGGGTAAAGTGAATGCTGATCTTCAGTCCCGGGTTGGTTGGATTGCCAGGATCACTGTCACCGATGGTCATCTTGGCTGAGTGCAGGCGTATCACGGCTTTCACCAGGCTCAGGCCCAGCCCGTTGCCTGGCGAATTGCGTTCGTTTTCGAGACGTACAAATCGTTCGAAAACCCGCTCACGCTCGGCTTCGGCAATACCTGGCCCGTTGTCCGACACAGTGATGCTGAAGGCTTCGCTATTACCCTCAAGACGCAGACGTACCTGCCCACCCTTGGGGGTGTATTTGATGGCGTTGTCCAGAAGATTCGTCAGCGCCTGGCCAATCAGGTGTCGATTGCACTGGAATGTCGGGTTACTGTTGATATCGCTGCGGAAAGTCAATTGACCTTCTTCTTCGGCAACTGCCTCATAAAGCTCGGCAAGCTCCCCTGCCAGATCACCCATGCGGGTCGGCTTCCATTGCGCAGAGTCGATTCCGGCTTCTAGCCTGGCTATGCTCAACATGGCATTGAAGGTGTGAATCAGGCTGTCGGCATCACCGATGGCTTCATCCATGACGACACGGTAGACATCCGGATCACGTTCCTCAAGCAGGGTGACTTCCAGCCGGTTTCTCAGGCGAGTCAGCGGGCTGCGAAGATCATGCGCCACATTATTGGTGACCTGCTGCATGCTTTTCATCAAATCCTCGATTCGATTGAGCATCTGGTTCAGCTTGGTCGAGATTTCATCAAACTCGTCATCGCGAGCCGTCACACGCAGACGTTGTGACAGATCTCCGCTCATGATCTCGGATGCGGTACGACTGACAGAGTCGATACGCCGCAATACGCTGGTGCCTATCCAGAGCCCACCAATCAGTGAGAACAGTAGCGTCAGGCCGGTTGCACCAACGACCAGTGTGAAGGTGTGGTCCAGCAAGGCCTGTTCATCACTGATTTCATGGCCGATGGTCAGTTTCAAACCGTCTGACAGCTGTGTTTCAGCGACCCGAACCGGATTGAACGCGCGCGGGCTGCCAGGTGGCAAATCAGCGACATCGCCCATGTTGCGAGTCGTGTGTGAGCGCACTGATTTCAATTTCAGTGGCAGAACGGCGTCGGTTGATTTTTCCTTGCTCTTTTCGGCCATGTCGCTATTGGCCAGATAGTAGAAACGTCCGTAGGTGTCGATCTGGTTGCGTCGCTGGATGGCTTCGAGCAGCTCGGGCATCGCCCCTGATTTGTAGAGATTGATCAGATAGTCGGTTTCCAGACGAAGTCTGGCATCCACCTGTAGTTCTATCTGGTCACGGGTCGACCAGTAGATGAAGCCCAGGGTGGCTGCCGACAACGTGCTGAAGACCATGGCGTAGATCAACGCCAGTCGAAACGCCGAGGTGCGAAACAGGCGGCGTTGGTCGAGTCGTTTGAAAAGACCACGTCGCAGTCTGCCCGCTAACCCCTCCTTAGCGGGGGCGTCAGGCTCAGGGCTCTGGACAGAATTGTGCTGCAACATGATGTTTGTATGGCGCTATGGGGTATTCACACAACGCCTGAAAGTGATTCCGGACGCATCCTTGCAGATCCGTCCGGGCTCAATGGCGAGCGCTAACTGGTTTCAGCGGGAGAGGAGACTTCCTGCAGCTTGTATCCGGCGCCGCGCACAGTGTGCAACAGCGGGGAGTCGAAATCCTTGTCGATCTTGCTGCGCAGACGACTGATCTGCACATCGATGACATTGGTTTGCGGGTCAAAGTGATAATCCCACACGTTTTCCAGCAACATGCTGCGAGTGACGACCTGACCGGTATGTTGCATGAGATATTCAAGCAAACGGAATTCCCGCGGTTGCAGGTTGATGTTGCGCCCCGAGCGCGTGACCTTGTGCTTGATAAGATCAAGTGTCAGGTCTCCAACGTGCAAAATAGTGCCTTGAACGCCTGTGTGTGCACGCCTGGTCAATGCCTGCAGCCGCGCCGTCAGCTCACTAAGCTGGTAGGGCTTGGTCAGGTAATCGTCGCCGCCTGCCTTGAGTCCGGTAACGCGTTCGTCGACATCATCCAGAGCGCTGAGGATCAGCACAGGGGCCATGTTGCCCATGCGACGCAGCTCCTCGATGACTGACAAGCCGTCTCTCTTGGGAAGCATTCTGTCGATGATCATGGAGTCGTAAGCGTTGGCTATAGCCATCTCCAGGCCCAACTCGCCGTCGGCAGCATGTTCGACGCTATGCCCACTTTCGGTCAGTCCTTTGACAAGGTATGCCGCTGCCTCGGTGTCGTCCTCGACTAGTAAAATTCGCATGTAGCCCCCATATTTTGGTAAAGCGAAAACAACTTTTAAAGGTATGTAGTGACTAACAGGCATGTAATGCAACGCCTGGAGTCAGAAATTGGTCAATTAGTGCACCGACTTCCCTTGATTCAACTAGTTACGTGAAAAACCACGGAGTTCAAACCATGATCAATACGCTCAAGCCTCTCTGCCATGTAAGCCCTGACAAGGAAGGCACCGTGCGTTTGCGAGCCATTTCAATCAAGTCACGTCTACTCAGTACTACCAGAATATATCGAAATCCAATTGTTTGGTTGGCATTGATGCCCATTCTTGCTGTAACGCCATCCTTTGCCGATACGCTGCCTGATTTCAGCCAGCTTGTCGAGGAACAGGCAGACACGGTTGTAAAAATTTCCGTTCTGACTGTGGAAGAACAAAGCGTTAGCAGTGGTTTCCCGGGAATCAATCCAGACCAGATCCCCGAGCAGTTTCGTCGTTTTTTCGAGCAAATGCCACAAAATCCTGACCCCGAACCCCGTCAAGGTGCCGGATTTGGGAGCGGATTCATAATTTCCGACGATGGTTACATCATCACCAATGCGCACGTCGTGGACAAAGCCACTGAGATAAAGGTCGGGCTCAATGATCGACGAGAATATACAGCAAAGCTGATTGGTAGCGATACAGCAAGCGATATAGCGTTGCTCAAGCTGGATGCTGGCACGCTGCCCTCCGTGACCATTGGTGATTCCGATACATTAAAGGTCGGCGAGTGGGTTCTGGCGATTGGTTCTCCATTCGGATTCGAGCATACAGCGACTCAGGGCATCGTTTCCGCACTGGCCAGAAGTTTGCCCGATGACACATATGTGCCGTTCATCCAGACGGATGTCGCTGTTAATCCGGGCAATTCTGGTGGTCCGCTGTTCAATACCGATGGCGAGGTGGTGGGTGTGAATTCCCAGATATATTCGCGCTCCGGTGGGTATCAGGGCCTGTCGTTCTCCATTCCCATCAATGTTGCGATGTCGATTGCCAATCAGTTGAAGGAAAGTGGATTTGCGACGCGTGGCTGGTTGGGTGTTGGCATTCAGAATGTGGATCAGTCGCTGGCTGAATCCTTTGGCCTGGACAAGCCCGAAGGCGCACTGGTGTCTCAGGTTACCGCTGAAAGCCCCGCTGACAAGGCCGGTCTTGTCAGTGGCGATATCATTCTGCAGTTCAATGGTCGTGCAGTCGCTTATTCGAGCGCTCTGCCGCCATTGGTAGGTGCGGTGGTTCCCGGAGAGACGGTCAGCATGGAAGTCTTGCGCAATGGCAAGATGAAGACGCTGGATGTGACCATAGAGCCACTGGATGAGGGTCGGCAAGTGAGTGCAGTAGCCACACCGGATGCGATTGATGAATCTCGTCTGGGCGTTGAAGTTGCCAAAGTGCCTGCGAAGCAGGCCGAAGAGATGGGAATCAGTTCGGGGGTGGTTGTCGCGAAGATAGATCCGGATGGTGTTGCTGCGAAGGCCGGTATTCGTGAAGGCGACGTGATTCTTTCACTGAACAGAGAATCCGTTGACAGCGTCAGCAAGCTGGAGGAGCTGACCAAAGAGGCACCCGCGGGCGAGGCCATACCGATACTGGTTCAGCGTGAACGCTCACCAATGTTCCTTGCGCTGACCTTACCCTCCAGCTGAGGTTGGCTTCAGACAAGTCAAGCTGACGGTGGCCCGGCGGGTTGAAAAACCACGCCGGGTCACATATGACACCGATCTTTTCCGAACCAGGCTCAGGCAGCTGTGCTTTTTGTGAAGCCGGACAGTTACCGTTTATTTTTCTGGTTTGTCTGTATCGGTTGCGGCGCCGTCAGTCACCATGATTTCTTCAAGTGTCAAACCAGTCAGACGATTGACAGTTCGCCAGATGAACCAGAAAATGGCCAGCATCATGATCATTGATGGGATGGCAATGACCGGGTAGCTCAGCAGAGTCATGCGGCCCAGCTCTTCGTTGAATGCACTAGATCCGCTTTCACTGGTAACGATGAATTTGGCCAGAAAGTAATTCATCACGGCACTGAACAGGAAAGTCCCTGCCAGCAGGGTGTTGGCATGATCGAGTCGGGTTTCAAATTGCGCTCGAGTATTCATCTTGTCCAGTTCACCATCGATTTTTTCGACGTTCATGATGGTTGGATTGAACAGCAATTTTCTGATGAGTGGGTAGCCAAGTTTGTTGGCCACCAGTACACCAATACCGATGCACAATGGTATGGCAGCCTCTTTTATGGCGAGCCATTGGGCATCCAGCTTGAGCAGGCCAATGCCTCCGGTCAGCATGACACTGACAACACCCAGCACCGCCATCATATTGCGTTTGCCATTGATGAACCAGTCGTACAGGCCATAACCGATGGGGAAGGCCAGTGCCAGAATCAGGGCGTTGGTAGCCCCCAGTTTGTCATCACCACTGAATTTCATGAGGATGATCGAGGGCAGGACAATGCTGACGATCAAGTCTACAAAGGGACTTTGCTTGGCAGGCGTTTTCTTGTTGGTATCTGTTTGAGTCACTGTATTGTCTGGTGTTGGCGCATGGCGAGTATAGCGGTATGACGGGGCATTGAAGTTAGCTCTGACGTATGATTGCCGGGTAGACTAAATCAACACATTGATGGCTAACAAACAAGAAGACCAGGCATTCAGTGTATTGCCCTGCACTGATCTGCAGGCCGATATCGCTTTTTATACCCGAGAGTTGCACTTGCAGCTGTTGCGAGTCTATCCGTCTGACAATCCGCACTCGGCAGAACTTTCCGGCTTTGGGTTGTCTCTGCTATTGGATACGCGGTACGCAGGTGCTCCCGGCCTGCTGGTGATGAAGTCAGAAGCAAAATCACGCAGCACCCTGCACTCGCCCAGCGGTACTGAAATCAGGTGGGAGTCGCCGGTTGAGCCATTCATGCAGAGTTTCGCGAGTCATCGAACCGAAATCTGTACGTTGCGAAGTACTCCATGGACGGCAGGGCATGCAGGTACTCATAGTCGGGACCTTATCCCCAGTCGGTTGAATGGCGGCATTATCGCCTCGCATATCCGTATCCCCAATGGTGGTCCGGTGCGTGATCGTGTGCACTATCACACCGCCGGTTTCCAGCTGCTGTTTTGTGTGCAGGGTTGGATACAGTTGGCGTATGAGGATCAGGGCCCACCAATTACGTTGCGTGCGGGTGATTGTGTGACACAACCGCCGCATATACGCCACCGGGTGCTGGAAACATCAAACGGGCTTGAAGTCATCGAAATCGGCACGCCGGCAGAGCATGTCACCGCTATTGATAACGACATGCAGTTGCCGACGGGGCGAGTTGACAGCCACCGCCTGTTTCATGGCCAGCGGTTCTGTCATTTCACATTGGAAAGCGCACGCTGGCAGCCGCATCGACTGCCGGGCCTGGCCGCTGCAGATACGGGCGTTGCTGAGGCCTCGGCCGGTCTTGCCGGCGTACGAATGCTCAAAGCCATGGGGGCCTCACCCTCCTACGTCACCTCGCATGATGCGCAGTTATTGTTTACCTATGTCGTCACTGGCAGTGTGCGCATCAATAGGCAGTTACTGGTTGCTGGTGATGCCTTTACGCTGCCACCTGATGATGAATATACGATCGGTGACATCTCCAGTGATGTCAGCTTGCTGGAGGTTTCTCTGCCAGGCACTTTTGCCACCAGAATCTAGTGTGCCGGTCGGCATCACCGCAGATCCACTAGTTGTTATTGACACCTAGTCTGATCAATCTGAACGATCGTTGTCCGGGCGCAAGCTCGATATCCAGCGTGCGACGTTGTCCGATGATTGCCGAATTGCCATCAGAGCCATTGATCAACAGTCGCAGAGAGTGTGCGCCAGGTTCAAGCGGAACCCGGATCAGCGTGAGGTAGGCGGGTAACGTCTCCCAGCTGCGCGTATCGGCTTGTTCAAGTGCCAGAAAAAGCAATTTCACGATGCCGCCTGCAAGCGCATCGTGGCTTTCAATCGACTCCGAGACGCCGTATTTGGCCGCCAGGCGCAAGGCCTGCCGGGCGGCGATGCTCTTGCCTCTATCGGCCAGGGCGTCACTGGATATTGCTACCAGCTGCGAGTCAGCGCGTTCGACTGGCAATGGTTGATTGTCCGCGAGTACCTGCACCGTCGGTGGACTGTTGCTGGATGCGGGGTAGAAAGGAAATGAGATTCGGGCATTGATATCGATGAACAGATCACCCGGCAGTTTGGGCTGGATAAAGCCTGTGGCAATAAACAAAATCAGTTCGCTCTGTTTTCTGGACAATGGCTTTGGTTCGGCAATACCGAAGTCCTCTGTCAACTTCCTGTATTCGACTCGAGCACTGTCGTACTGACCGGCGGCCATGAAACTCAATGCCATGACGGAGCGGGTGAACATGTCCTGCTTCAGTACATCACCGTATTTTTCGTACAAAGCGACGGCGCGGCGTGCCTCCACGGCAGCGCCCTGAGGGTCGTCCAGCATTAGATAATTGAGCATCTGGAACGTGTGTAGCCACAACCTTTCGCTGTACTCCCCGCTATACCGGGAAGCCCAGTCGCTGGTTAGTATTGCTGCCGATTGGTCACGCAAGCTGACATAGTCAAGATCGTCGACCAGCTGAATGGCTTGTTCGAAGGCGGCAATACTGTCCTCGTAATGCCCTGCTGTTTGTGCGATCAGCCCGCGATCCATATACAGCAGTAGTTTGTTGCGCCGGGAAACGCTGGCCTCAGACAAAGTCTGCATGGCCTCATTGGTACTGCCATGACGAAACTGATCACGTGCCACATTCAGCACACCAGACGTCGCACAGGCCTGCAGTGCGACTACTGAGAGAAGCAGTAGGGCACGCAGACTATGTTTTCGCAGGGCACTGATGAGCAATGATGGCATCCGGCGCAATTACGTTTGAGTGGATTTCACTGGGGTAGGCGAATGCCTACCAACCAATGATGGGACGGGAGGATTCACGTGCGATTTCGACGTTGTCAGCCCAGGAAATTTCACCGGTTTCAAGGTTGGTCAGCTCCAGGTTCATGGAGTAATACACAAGCTTGCGTTTGCTGAGTCGGATTTGTTTGGGTTGCTTTTTCTCGATAGAGCGAAGCGTGCCTGACAGAATGAAGTCAGCTCCTAGCTGTCTGCCTTCTGTGACTCGTTGCTCAGGCGGGACGAAGCCGGCGTACTGATAATCAGCCTCTTCTTGCAGGTTGGCGCGTTGTTTACGATTGATGAAGCGGTATTCACCTGATTTGATCAAGGACAGGCGAATGTCGTCAGTTATGCCGCTGGTGCTGATGTGTTCAGAGGTTTCATTGTCGATGCCGTAAATGACGATGATAGGTTTGACGGTCTCCGTCGGTATGCTGGGTGAGCCCAACAGGCTTTGCGTCAGTGAGTCGACAATTTCTTTCTTGTCTGAAAAATCGTAACTGGCGTCGTAGTGTGTCGTTGATTCGGGATCGATTGAGCGAGTGGTTGCGCAAGCGCCCAGCAGGCTGAAGATCATGCCCATTGCCAGAATCTGTCCGCAGCGCCCCCAAGTGGTTCTGCTGACCTGCGACGGCTTGTGCGAGACAGCCGCAATATTGGTCGTGAAGTTACTCATAGATGAATGATGCATGCGGATCTCCGGGATGCGTCGCGAGCTGGGGTGGAATAATTCAAGTCTAGCCTGATTCGTCTGCGGCAGCTTACGCAAGAATCCTGAACGTCAGATTAACCAGACTGGCTTGGAAAATGATAACTGATTATCAAAAAAGGCAATTGAATGCCGAAATGCGATCGTAGACGCCGATAAGGTATTTTGTGACGGTGTGAGGTTGTGCTACGTTGCCAGTCACGTCTGTTTGAAATCAGGCGTCCTTATAATGGATTATTGTGGAAATCACAGCCGTACTGCTCAAGCTGGTAGCAAGGGTGTGGGGATTAACATGACTAAAGCTCTCAAGGTTATAGACTCGAATTTACCTGCAAAGACGGAACAGGACTTCGAATTGCTGGTGCAGCGCGATCGCGGCAAAGTGACGAATCGGCGCTCTTCCGGTAAATCGAGACTGGTCCTGCATACTTCTTTGTTCCTGATAGGTCTCCTGAGTTCCATCGGCTGTCTCTGGGCAATGTTGTATACCTCTGATAGTGAAGAAGTCGCCGTGAATCTGGGTTTGCACCGAGTTGCCAACAGTCTCGAAAACATACTCTCACTGCTTGCTTACCCTGTATTGATGTTCACGGTTATTCTGACCCTGTATGCATTACAACAGCTGTATGGTTTGTACAAGGAAGCCGCTGATCCTCAAGCCTTTCGCAAGCATCGATCCCTTAGGTCTGTGAAAGTCAGGAGCCGGTGAAGTAGAAACCTTCGCTCGAGATTTTCCATCGCACGATCTCTTAGTCGTCGATATTTTCAGGTGTCTGTTTTTCTGACGGCATGTTTGCGGTGCGCGTCACACTTTGATGCAGGCGCTTTGCTGCAATAACTTGCCGGCGCCCAAGCGTCCATTTTATGTGGATATGCCAGCGCTTGCGCAAGGCTTCCGGGACCGCATGCTGCCAGAGAGCTGCAAAGAATTTGGTCACACCTAATTTGTTCAGCATGGCCAGTACTTTCTGACGTAACCAGATGAGTACGGCCTGGGGTATGACAAGCAGTGCAAATATGGCAAAAGAACTGCCGGCGGTGATCAGTAGAAGTAGCAGTGCCAGCACGGTTCTTGACCACAGAGGTAGTCCGAGGTAGCGGGAAAAGGCATTTTTGGCAGTTGCCAGCATGACCAGTCGCATGCTGCCAACCCAGCGGCGCCAGGGGCGATGTGATTTCAGTAGTAAATGGGTCGAGGCTTGCACCAGCAAACGCCTGATTTGAATGATGACCCCGTTTTTCATCAACAGCAGGCCAAGCTTGGGGGTCAGGCTTTTAATCCAAGCCTTGCCCCAGGTCAGCATGCCGAGAAACAGCGGAATAATCAGCTGATGCGTGTAGCTGACGACGGCAATTACCACCGAAAGGAACAAAATTCCAAGCAGTGTCAGGCGTAACCTGGGTGGTGTAGAGCGTGACAAGTCAGCCGACCAGTAAGGTCAGCTGACATATGAGTCCGGCTTTTGTCAGGCTGGAATGGCGCAATCTAGCGATTGAGGTCATCCGCCTCATCGGTAATTACCTGCCCTGTGGCTCGACGCCAGAGAATGGCTCCGGACAGGCCAATTCCCAGAAAGGCACTGAGCAGAATCAACCCCAGCCATTCGAGCGACTCGCGGCTAGTGGAACTAACCCAGCCTTCTTGCAGGGAAAGATAGATCAGAGCGGCAAAGAAGATGATGACAATGAGGGTGCCTAGCTTTCCCAGAGCTTTCCAGGCCGCTATGAACAAGGCAACATTGATAAGGACAGTAACGATAGCCCCAAGGATGACCCAGGCATCAGTCGGGTTCTCATTGTTGACTACCCAGTGAAAAATAGATGTGCCAGTGGGGTTGTAGGTAGCAAAAACCACAACCGCAGCAATCAGCATACGGACGATTAGAACGGCAGGAGAGGAGTCCTTGATGGCCTGGAGCATTGATCAGTATCTGTTATCAGGAGAAAGCGTAACTATAGTCGTTCCCCGCGGCGATAGGGTTTGAGTAACGCCTTGGGGTATTCGGCACGTCGGGCCACGATAATCATCGCCACGATGCTCAGAACGTAGGGCAGCATGAGAAAGAACTGGTAGGGAATATAGGCTCCAACCTGTTGTTGCATGCGGACTTGAAAGGCATCGAGCCCTGCAAACAGCAATGCACCCAGCAGTGCCTTGCCAGGTCTCCATGAGGCGAAGATAACCAGTGCAATGCATATCCAGCCGCGACCGTTGACCATGCCGAAATAGAAGGCGTCGAATGCGCTGATGGTCAGGGAGGCTCCCCCGACGGCCATCAGTGCGCTGCCCAGCATGACCGCCAGGGTACGCACACTGATAACGTTGATTCCCTGCGCTTCCAGTGCCACTGGATTTTCACCGGCGATACGTACTGCCAGGCCCCAGGGGGTGCGATAGAGCACATACATGATAACGGGTACGATGAGAAAGGCTGTGTAGGTCAGCGCTGTGTGGGAGAACAAGGCTTCGCCCAAGAAAGGCAGCGCCGATAAAACTGGAATGTCGAGACTTTGGAATGGGGTGATTTTGGGCGGTGCGGTACTCGCCGGCAACAGCATCTTGATGATGAAATAGCTCAGAGAAGAAGCCAGCAGCGTGATGCCGATTCCCGTGACATGCTGTGATAGCCCAAGGGAAACCGTAAAACTGGCATGCAACAGGCCCAGGATGGCTCCGACAAAGGCCGCGAAAAAGACGGCGCTGATCAGATCGCCACCGTTGAATACCCACAACCAGCCACTCATGGCGCCGGCTGTCATGATTCCTTCAATGCCCAGATTGAGAACCCCGGCGCGTTCACAGATCAGCTCGCCCAATGTTGCAAATACGAGCGGGCAGGCGATTCTGATGGTGGCAGCCCAGAAGCTGGCACTGATCAGTATGTCCAGAATATCCATCAGTGGCGAATCCGGTAACGGGTGAACATCAGTCCAATCAGAACGCTCAGCACAGCTGAGGCCACCATGATGTCGGCAATGTAGCTGGGTACGCCCAGAGCGCGTCCCATGGAATCCGCCCCGACAGATACGCCGGCAAGAAAGATGGCCGACAGGACCACTCCCAGCGGGTGCAGGTTGGCCAGCATGGCCACAGCGATACCGGTGTAGCCAAATCCGGGTGACAGGTCCAGCGTCAGATAACCTTTGAGGCCGGCCACCTCGCTGACACCGGCACAGCCCGCCAGCGCGCCGCTTAGCAGGGCGACCCAGAGCAGGGTCCGCTTGGCAGGTATTCCAGCATGCTCTGCCGCATGACTATTGAGTCCCAGCGACTTGATGCTGAACCCGAATACGCTATAACGCAGTAGCAGCCACAGGATCACAGCCGCTGCCAGGGCAAAGAAGGCACCGGCATGCAGTCGAGTGCGTGGCACAAGTGCGGGCAGTACTCCGGCATCAATGATGGGGGCGGCCTGCGGCCATCCCATAGACATCGGGTCTCGCAAAGGGCCTTCCAGAGCAAAACTGACCAGCAGCAGAATGATGAAATTCAGTAGCAGGGTGGTGACGACCTCGTCGACATTCAGTCGTGTTTTCAGAAACCATGGCAACAGCAGCGCAAGGCCTCCCGCAGCCGCTCCTGCAATGAACAGAAGTGGGATAAGCAGATGAGAGGGCAGGTTGAGAAACCCACTGCCGATCAAGGTCGCAGCCAAGGCTCCACAATACAGCTGGCCTTCGGCTCCAATGTTGTAAAAGCGCGCTCGAAAAGCAATTGCCGCCGCTAAGCCGGTCAAGGTCAGCGGAATAGCCCGTGACAGTGTTTCGGTCAAGGCAAAAGTGCTGCCAAATGCGCCGACAGCCATCGTCCTGAATGCCTCGATGACGGATTCGCCGGCCCAGACAATCAGCAGTGATGCCAGTAGTAATGACAGGCAGATAGCGATTATCGGGGCTGAGAGCGATAGCCACCAGGGTGTTGACTCACGAAGTTCGAGTTGCATCAGCAGGCTTTGATCATGGTTTTGCGGATTCTTCAAAGGCACCGGACATTCGCAAGCCCAATTCACGGGCGCTCAGTCCTTGACTGGTCAATGACTCGCTCATGTGTCCATTGTGCATAACGACAACCCGATCGGAGAGTCGCAGTAGTTCATCCAGATCCTCCGTAATCAACAGGACTCCGGCGCCTTGGTTACGGGCATTGATCAGCAAGGTATGCACTGCGGCAATGGCACCTTCATCCAGGCCGCGCGTGGGTTGATTGGCGAGAATGATGTCAGGATTGCGAGCCAGATTTCTGGCCAGAATCAGTTTTTGCATATTGCCTCCGGATAACAGCCCGGCTGGTTGATCCTCGTTGCTGCAGCGGACATCAAAATCACTAATCAGTTGGCGAGCCTGAGCACGGGCTGCCTGTCGGTCCAGTAGCATTCCCAGCTTCCAGATCGGCCTTGTGCCCAGTTCATCCAGCAGCAGGTTTTCCCACAGACTCATTTCACTGATCACACCTCGCAGGTGCCGATCTTCGGGAATTCGAGCCAGACCTTGTCGGGTCAGTGATCGAGGTGATGGTCGTCGTTGGACGTTTCCATGCAGGACAAACTCGCCTTCATCAGGCGTACGTAATCCGGATAGCACATCGGCCAGGCTGCTCTGACCATTACCGGAGACACCGGCCACACCGACTATTTCGCAGGCACGGATCTGCAGATTTATATTGTCGAGGGTGGGACGTTCGCGACCTTTGTCTTGTAGGTAGACACCGCGCAGTGACAGTAACTCCTCACCGGCAGTGCGAGCTTCGAGGCTGGGGCGTTCGATCTGTCTGCCAACGATCATTTCTGCAAGCTGATCCCGACTGACGGTAGCGGTGACCGCGGCCCCCACCATCTGGCCGGCACGAAGCACAACGACACGGTCGCTGATTGCCATGACCTCTTGCAGTTTGTGAGAGATAATGATGATAGCCAGCCCTTGCGCTGCCATGCTGCGTAACAGCACGAACAGATCATCGACTTCCTGCGGCGTCAGCACCGCTGTTGGCTCGTCAAGAATCAGTATGCGAACGTTACGATAGAGTGCTTTGAGAATCTCGACACGCTGGCGCTCGCCAACAGACAGATCCCGCACTGGTGCGTCGATGTTCACGCTCAGACCGGCCTCGCTCATGATTCGCTGTAATCTGGTGCGAGCACTATTGCGACGACTGAACGGTTGCCACAGTGATTCGGTACCCAACAGAATATTATCGAGTACCGAGAGGTTGTCAGCCAGGGTGAAATGCTGGTGCACCATGCCGATTCCCCTGGCGAGAGCCTCTTCGGGTGTGTGCTGTTCCAGTGGTTTGCCAAACGCTTCGATGCTGCCGCTATCAGCCCGGTAATGGCCGAATAGAATGTTCATCAGGGTGGTTTTGCCAGCTCCGTTCTCACCGAGCAGGGCGACAATCTCGCCGCTATGGAGAGACAGGCTGATATTTTCATTGGCTGCCAGTGCACCGAAGTGTTTGGTAATGCCAATCAGCGAGAGTATGGGAGTGGGTTTGTCATCATCTCCGTCATGCTGCGACGGAGATGATGATTGAGCTGCAGCCTGTAATGGATCTTGTGAAGTCACGCGTTCAGGCTCGATTCCTGTTTTCTAATAAGTGGACTTTGGTTCGTCGTCATTGATATCGACTGTAAAGTCACCTGCGATGATGTCAGCCGCCACGTTTTCGATCTGAGTCTTGATGCCGGCATCGATCTTGTCGTCGAATTCATAAAAAGGTGCCAATGATGCACCGCCCTTGGCCATCATGGTCCATTCCCGATAGTCTTCGGCGGCAAAGGTCCCCGCCTTGACCTGTTCTACCGCATGTGCGACGGCATTTTCCATATGCCAGAGTGCGGAGGTTACAACCACATCGGTGCCGTTTTCTTCCTTGTTCATGTCATTGACGTTACCGAAAGCCAGAATGCCTTTCTCGCGGGCGGCATCCACGACACCGGCACGCTCGGCATACATGATGTCAGCACCCGCTTCGATCTGAGCGAAAGCTGCTTCTTTTGCACGCGGTGGGTCATACCAGCTGCCAATAAAGGTGATCTTGAACTCGACATCGGGATTAACAGATTTGGCGCCTGCCATGAAGGCATTGAAGAGTCGGTTAACTTCACCAATCGGGTAGCCGCCCACCATGCCAATCTTGTTGCTGGTGGTCATGCTGCCCGCAATCATGCCCATCAGGTAGCAGGGTTCGTGAATGTAGTTGTCGAAAACAGAAAAGTTGGTGCTGTGAGCGGCAAAGGGGTCGCCCATCAGAAACGCGGTGTCGGGATAGTCGTCCGCGACCTTGCGCGCTTCACGACTGATGCCGAAAGCCTCGCCAATTACCAGTTCTACGCCGCCTTCGGCGTATTCACGCAACACTCTGACATAGTCGGTGTTTGCGACTTTTTCGGAATAGTCGTATTCGATTTCACCCGCATCTTCCAGGGCTTGCAATGCCAGGTGTAGGCGGGCATCCCACTTCTGTTGAATGGGTTGAGTGTATATACCCGCCACCCGTATAGTGTCAGCAAGCAAAGGGCTGCTGAGGGCAGCAAAGGCGCCGGCGATCAACCATGTGGCCAGCTTCTTGTTTACGGACATGCAGGTGACTCCTTATATATGAGTAGCGGGGTTGCTCGGATTTCGTGCCCGTAAATCGGGTGAACGACTGAGCAGATGAGTGCGTAATAGTGTCTGGCAGGTAGGAGACTACGAGCGCTTGCGCATCGGGTCAACTAATGCCGACCATTATCTTCATGTGCAAGGTAATGCCATACTTGCGACTATTTTGATATTTGGGAATTCTCTCGTGCTCTGGATCTTTGGATACGGTTCCATCATATGGCGGCCTGGTTTCGAGCACTTGCGAAGTCTGCATGCTGCTTTGCCGGGATATGAACGTCGATTCTGCCAGGCTTCTCATGATCATCGAGGGACTCTGGAACTGCCTGGCAGAGTAGTGACTCTGGTGCCTGTCCGGGGTGGCAGCTGTCAGGGTATGGCTTTTGAGTTGCCACCAGTGGGGCGTACGCAAATTCTGAGCTATCTTGATGAGCGCGAGCAGGATGGGTACGAACGGGTATATGCACCGTTGCAATTGTCAGACGGTGTAATCGTGCCAGGGCTGACCTGGATTGCAGCAGCGGACAACCCTTCGTGGCGAGAGGGTGAGTCACTGGATGAACTGGCTCTTCTGATTTCCAAGAGGCAGGGGCCCAGTGGTAGTAATCGAGACTACCTGTTCAACCTGGAAGAAATTCTGAAGACACACGACATGCCAGATGCTTATATAAGTGTGCTGGCAGGCCGGGTGCGTAGTCTGATTGAAAAGCGTTGATCTGGCTGGTGGGTCAGAGCTTTTGCAGTGTCAGAGGGTAGGTGCCCTTTTTAATGTCTTCACATGTCAGAGCAATCTTTGTAGACTCTTTATCCACCGTGCCGAAGCATCGACCTTTGATAGGGCGTGCTCCACCATCGCGTCCCAGATAGGTCGAGGAGGCTGATCGACCCTTCAAATCGCCGTTATG